>MUCP01000049.1 GCA_002816875.1 SAR202 cluster bacterium Io17-Chloro-G2 | reverse complement strand
GGCATATCCCAGCAAACGTACGTCGGACGCATCCTGAGATCCCCTGGCAAGACATTGTAGACATGCGAAATAAGCTTGTTCACGAATATTTTGGGGTAGACCCTCGAAGTCTTATGGCGCACGGTGCAAGAAGACCTGCCACCGCTAGGTGATGCCATCCGGCGGATGCTCGAAGGAATGGAAACATAGGCGGCGAAAGTTCAGGCCGATAAGGGTTCTGGGGATATTTGATGCGAACGAGATGGAATATTTCATTAGATGAAATCTTGGGAGCGGCCTCCCGCTGTCGTGGGTTTCCGGAATCAGTGCGGATAAATGACGTAAAAAGCCTAATTCGCCAAGACCGCTCGTTGATGTTTGAAACCGCCAATCAACGGAGATCGTTCAACAACACCGTTCAAGGAATTATGGAACGTAGCGCACCAAATCGCGCTTATAGCCATTACCCTTATTATTTTCACGGCGTCAAACACGGCGTATACCGACTTCTTGAGGAAGGTCATGCCCGCTTAAACTCTCTCCATGCCGAAAACGTCGAAGAAGAGCGGCAACTGGAGCAACAAGAGAGAAACCGCAGGGAAGCAGAACGGCGGTCATTCCTGCAGAGCAGGACCGAGCCCCCAAACCTACCCGACCCGGTAGAATTCAACGGACGCCGGTTTGTGAGGGACCGTTCCTTCACTACCAGGCTGAAGAAGATTTATGGGAACTCCTGCCAAGTATGTGGCTCAGCCATAGCGACTTTCGAATCCGTGTTTGACGACAACCGTGGGTACGCTGAAGTCCACCACATTAGGCCGCTCGGTTCAGGGCATCAAGGTCCCGACTATCCTCCCAACATGTTGGTGTTGTGTCCCAACCATCACGCCTATTTTGACCTTGGCACGATGGCGCTGAATCCGGAATCACTAGAGGTTTACTGTCTAGAACTTGACGGAGAGCTACATAACAAAGGCGGTTTAACCTGGGTTGAGCCCGGCCATCAATTTGACTCGGAATGCCTCCAGTATGTCTGGGGTCTGTTCCGCCGCAAATTGGTTGACCACGGTGTAGACATTTCGGATGCAGAGCCCGATTGACCTGGCGCATTTCCCCGGATCTGTGATATCCAGCACTTCTCACGGCCCGCTTCTACACAAACCGCCACGGCGGGCGGGAGAAGCGTCAAGGCATTCCCCTTTGGCCAAGCGGTCCCTGCTTCGTTTTCTTGAGGCTCTCCCCGGAGGCGAAGTATAATCACGTTGCGATTCTGATAAATACCTGAGGCAAGCGTAGCCATGAGAAGGCCAACGAGGAGCCATGGACGAAAGCAAGCTGCTAAAAAGGATCACATCGGACCCCAACATATTTGGCGGGAAACCCCTGATCAGAGGAAGACGCCTGGCAGTGGAACATGTCCTCGGCATGTTGGCGGCGGGAGACGACACTGAGGCCATACTCAGTGGCTATCCCTGGTTGGAACGGGAAGATATTCAGGCCTGCTTGGTTTACGCCCGCCGCGTAATCGGCAGGGAGCGTATCGAGCCGCTGGTGATTGAGTCCGACGATTGAACCTCCTCTTGGATACCTGCGTTTGGGGAGGAAATATAGAAGCGCTGGTAGCAGCCGGTCACGACGTGGTGTGGGCCGGAGGGTGGACTGAAGACCCCGGAGACGCCGAAATTCTGCAACTCGCCCATTCGGAGGCCCGGATCTTGGTGACCCTGGACAAGGACTTCGGCGAACTGGCCGTTCTTAACCAACAGCCTCATTCTGGGATTTTGCGCCTGGTCAACTTGTCAGCCAGACAGCAGGCTCCAGTGTGCCTTCGTGTACTTGCCCAATACGGTGAGGAGCTTCAAGCGGGGGCTCTAGTGACTGCGGAAACTGGCCGGGTCAGAATACGGCCATCTGACCCACGGTGATAATCGCCCCGATGTATATCGGGGCTTTTCCGATGATTCACCGATCACTCTATCGCGGTAAGTGGGCATCACCGCGGTTGAGCGAGGAGAGGCCTGTAACGTGTTTGAATTTGCATCAAAGTTTACATTCAAGCGAAATTCCGCGTGCCCCCTCACGACCCGCTGTGGGCAAACCTGCCCATGCCATGCATCCCGAATGCTCCGAATCTGGCGCCCGGGCCGCGGTGACCGCGCCCTTTCATCGAAAACCCTCGGCGACCGGGACCGATATTTTCGGGGCGGGACTGATACCATTCGACAGCTTCCACGGCTTCACCCTCGGTTATCTGGCCCTTTTCCACCAACCGGTCCATCCGGCTCTGGAATCTTTCGTCCCGCATCTCCTTGCCAGCCTGCTGGAAGGCGTCCTGGACTTCCTCCTCACCCAGACCCAATATCTCGGCAACCCTGGAAGCCTTGCTCTTTCTAGTTGAATCGTCTTGGGCTGAATCACCATGGGCAGCGTCGTCCTGGGTGTCATTCTCCTGGGCCAAGATCGCTCCTCCGGTGATCCCTACTGCCAACACGGCCGCGCTGAACAAGACCAAGAACAGATTCCGCTTCTTTTTCAAATCTCTCATTTTTGACACTTCCTTCCGAGAATCTTGCCCAAGAATTTTTCCGGGATTTAACGCCAGCCTCACAGGATTTCCTTAATTTCAACCCCGGACTGCGCCTATCTTAGACAAAGTATCTTAAGAAACGATGAAGGGTCATGATATAAAAAAACCGCTTTACCCGCGGCGATAACGGTTAAAAAGGCAGAGGCGTCCCATGGGGGCTGGCAGATTTACTAAACTAGCTCATCGGGGCCGCCCGTCCCCGCTCTGATTTGGCTCGAAGACCGCGGCTTATTGCCGTCCGCGGTCTCCCCGGCGGCCAAAGAACCCATCTACATCGTCCGAAACCACCATCAACGAACGGGCCACTATGTTTCCGGCTTCCCCGGTACGGCCAATCACCCTGACCTGGACGCCTTCCACCAAGTCTGACTGGGTGCCTTCCGTTGTTTTCTGTATGGTTGTCTCGGCTTGCAGCGTAACCGTCATCTGGCCCTGCGGAGCGTCGACGATAACCACGCCGTTTTCAACACTTACGATGGTACCCGTCAACGGCGGCGTTCGCTCAAAGCCCCCTCGCCCGGAAAGCGAATCGCCCTGCCGACCTCCTATGGCAGTCCCTTCTTCCGCGCCTTCCAGAAGCAGGGTGACCGCCCTGGCCTGGACGTTTCCTGCCTCATCCCGCCGGCCGATTATCCGTATGTTGGCGCCCTCAACCAGATCAGCAACCGTTCCTTCGGCGGTACTTTGGATAGTAGTCTCTTCCTGTAGCCGCACTTGCACCGTTCCTTGGAAGGTGTTCAATGTCACCATATCGTCCTGGACATGGTCTACCGTGCCGATGATACCTTGACGTCCCCCGTCCAGCACACCGTCACCAGGGCGGCCGGGGCCGGAACCACCCTCTGGCGCCGCCAAAGGGTCCCCCGAACGCCGGGCGAATCCGCCTTCCCGGCCTCCCGCTTCGGCCCCCGGCCGTGATTCACCGCTTTGGAAGCCACCCGGACGGGATTCGCCATTTTGGGCGCTCCGCGGAGGCCTCAAGGACGCCGACTCCTGGGAAGGGTCTGGTCCCTGGCTTTTGCCCAGAGCAACACCGGCAGCGAACGCGGCGCCCAAAGCGCCGCCAAAAACCAGCGTGAACAGTAATAATACGGAGAATGCTTTGTTGGTCATGGCTACCCACTGTTCCTTCGCCCAGGTTGGTCCGGTCCTACCTGATCAGGCGGTATTTTCAAAGGTTATTCGTAGCGCAGCGCCTCAATGGGGTGCAGCCGGGCGGCACGCATTGCGGGATAGATCCCGAAGAAAAGGCCGATGCCGGCGGAAACCGCCAGAGCTAGAATCGCGATATCCGCATTGAAGGCCGTCTGGGAGAGGTTGGACCCGATGACGGACCGGCCGTTGAGAAAAACCGTCAGCAACCACCCTAAAAACACACCTACCCCACCCCCACCAAGGCTGAGCAGAGTCGCTTCAGACACGAATTGCAGCATGATATCCCGGCGTTTGGCGCCCATCGCCTTCCGAATGCCGATCTCCCGGGTGCGCTCTGTCACCGACACCAGCATGATATTCATGATGCCGATCCCGCCCACCAGCAACGATATTCCAGCTATGGCCCCTAGGAAGAATACAAAGGAGTTGGTCGCTTCTTGAAGTGCCTCGATTGTCTCTTGCTGATTGGTGACGGTGAAATCGTCGTCACCGGTGATACGGTGCCGCAGACGGAGTACTGTGGCCACTTCTCCCATGGCGGTGTTGATCACGCCGACATCTTGCATCTGCACGTTTATGGTCTGTACGCTGATGCTTCCCTGGGCGGTCCTCTGGGACGACAGGCGGTAATACGCCGTCGTAATGGGTATCATCACCCGGTCGTCAAAGGAGAAAAAGCGGCTGCCGCCTTTGAACTCCAGCACGCCTATGACCTCGAATTGGCGTCCATTGATCCGCACGTTCTGCCCGATGGGAGACCGGAAGCCGTACAGGTCCTCAGCGACGGTGGACCCCAATACCGCCACCATGGCGTTGCTTTCCACGTGTCCAGGGCCGATGAATTGGCCCGACTCAACCGGGAAGTTTCGCACGAACTGATATTCCGGGGTCACGCCAACCACGGTGGTGGATGTATTTTTCCTGCCCGCCACCAACTGGGCTGAAGTGCTCAACTCAGGGGCCACCGCCGCAACCGAAGGCGCAAAAGGGGACCCCTGTAACGCGTAAGCGTCGTCTATGGTCAGCGTGGCTGCGCTGCCCTGCCCGCCGCCGACTCCCCGGGTACTTGTTTCGCCGGGGCGGATAAAAAGCAGGTTGGTGCCCAGCGACTGGATCCTTTCGGTGATAGTCTGTTGGACCCCCCGGCCGATGGCCATCAGGGAGATGACTGCCGCTACCCCGATGACGATACCCAACAACGTCAAGCCCGCTCGCAGCTTGTTGGCCCCCAGGGAAGCCAACGCCGTGCGTATGATGGTCAAGGCGGTCATCGGGAGGTTGCTACCTCTCTATCCCTTGGACAACGGCTTGTCTGGGATTGGCCACTGCCTTGTCATCGATCACCTGTCCATCTCTCATGGAAACCACGCGGTTGGTGTGCCCGGCTATGTCGGGCTCATGGGTAACGATGATCACGGTGATTCCCTCTTCCCGGTTCAGGGCCTGGAGGATTCCCATGATCTCCTCGCTGGAACGGCTGTCCAGGTTACCGGTGGGCTCGTCGGCCAAAAGAATGGTGGGTTCTTTGACCAGGGCGCGGGCGATCCCCACCCGCTGTTGTTCGCCGCCGGAAAGCTCGGCTGGGCGGTGGCCTGCCCGGCCGGCAAGGCCCACCCGGTCCAACGCCTCCATGGAACGCCGCCGGTGGTCCTTACCGTTACCGTACAGCAATGGTAGCTCGACGTTGGCCAGCGCCGTGGACCGGGCCAACAGATTGTAGGTCTGAAATACAAAGCCCACCTTCCGGTTACGCACCACCGCCAGCCGGTCGTCGCTGAGCTGGCCCACGTCTTCACCTTCCAGTATGTACTGGCCCGAGGTGGGCACATCGAGACAGCCGATGACGTTCATCATGGTTGATTTGCCCGAGCCGGACCGGCCCATGATGGCTACGATCTCGCCCTCGCCGATGGAAAGGTTGACTCCATTTAGGGCGGCGACCTTCAGATTGCCCATCTGATATATCTTGGTTACGTTTTCCAGCTCAATCATGGAATTTCTTTCGTGCGCCCGTGACCTGTCGCTCATGGGTCAGCGCCGGCTGCCTCCGGAACTCCTTCGGCTGCCGCCACTGGTGGCGCCCCTCAAACCCCGGAATCCCGAACCGGTGGTGGTGACCTCCGCGCTTTCCATCGCCACACGGTCACCCTCCTTCAGTCCATCCCGCACCGACACCCAAAAGTCGTCGCCATCGCCCAAGACCACCGGCCGCTCTTCAACCAATCCCTCGCTATTCACCAGTTTCACAACCGGGCTGTCAAATGTGCCATACACGGCTTGCTGCGGCACCAGCAAGACGTTGAGTTCCTCCTTCAACACGATATCGGCCACGGCGGTCATGCCTTCTTTGAGTTCCAGGTCCGAGGGAACTTCCAGCCGGATTTTGATGGGGAAGGTGACAACCCCCTGCTGATTCAGGGCCGCCGGAGCGATTTGAGACACAATACCCTCTAGCTTTCGACCAGCCAATGCGTCCAGCGTCACAACCGCCCGGGTGCCCACTGACACCAGCAATACGTCGATCTCGTCGACGATGCCGTCGACCTCAACCGCCGCCGGGTCCACCAATTCGAGGATGGTGGCGTTGGCATTCACCTGGTCGCCCTCTTCCACGTTCACGATTGAAACGAAACCGTCGATGGGCGATTTTAGCCTAGCGTCTTCCTGCCTTTGCAAGGTGTCATCCAACGCTTGCCGGGCAGAAGCCAACTGGGCCTTGGCTAGGGCGGCATCCAGCGGGTCGGGGCTCTCACGCAACTCCTTTAATTCTTCCTGAGACTCAGCCAGCGTCGCTTGAGCCAGGGTTAGCCGCTGTTCCCTCAAGGCCAACTCCAGCGAGTCCGGTCCATTTGCCAAGACCGCTAGGCCAGCAGCGGCCTGGGCCAGGGTCGCCTCGGCCAACGACACGCCAGCCTGCCTGACCGCCAAGTCCAGCGGGTCCGCCCCGGCCTCCAGCGCAGCCAAATTTCGCTGGGCCGTCGCAAGTTTGGATTCCGTATCGGCTACCTGTTGCTGAATCGGTTCTACACCGATATTTGCGGCCGGCTCATTGAGGGCCGCTAGTTCTCTCTCAAGCCCCCGGATCCTCAATCGATAGGGGTCAATGCTCTCCACCGCCGCCGGAGAGATGATTTCCAACAATGCCTCCTCTGCGGCGGTCAGGTCCACCCTGGCCTTGAACACTGAGGCTTGGAGCTGCTCCCGATTCAACAGGTCGGGCCCCTCCCTCAATTTTGCCAGGTCTTGTTCGGCGTTTGCCAATGTCAATTCGTTGACTTCCACCGCTGCTTCCAACTCTTGACGTTGCCGGGGATCGGCCCCCAATTCTAGCTTGGCAAGGTTTTGTATGGCCTGGTCCAAGTTGGAGCTGGCCAATTCTGATTCGGCCTCCAACTCGGTGCGTAGCAATGGATTTGGGCCGGCTGCCAACCGCTCCGACTCTAGTTCAGCGCTGTCCAGGTCCGCCTGGGCCACTTGGACATCTGCCTCAAGCTGCTCCACCGCCACCAATGACTCCATCACATCGGCCAATTCGGGGACCAATATGTCTTCACTTAGTTCCAGTTTGATGATCAATGATTCCAAGCCAACTACGCCACTTGCCGATTCCGCTCGCAACCTAGCCAAGTCGGCCTGGATCGGCGCCAGTTGTTCCTGTAGATCAGACCTCTGGTCACGGTTGAGGGACAGAGACCGGGAATTTGAGTCCTCGTATCGCGTCAGGGCCCGCTCGGCCAGCAGCAGCGTTTCTCTGGCTTCCACTTCCACCTGCTGAGCGGCGGCAAGCTCCTCATCGTAATCGGGGGTAAACCCGGACAGGGCATCCCGGGCGGCATCCAAGTCTACCCTAGCCTGGGCCTCGGCTTCCCGGGCCTCGGCCGACTCTCGCAAATAATCCGAAGGGAAATTTGACAAAGCTTCCTTAGCGGCCTCCAAAGCCAGATCAGCATCGGCCCGGCTCTGAAGGGCCTTGGCCAATCCATCCAAGGTCGATGGTCCAAATTCAGCCAGGGCGTCCTCAGCCTGGTCCAACGTCACCTGGGCGTCTGCCTTGGCCAGTTGGGCTATCACTTCCTCTTCTTGAAAGTCCAGGGCGAAACCTACCAGGCCGTCCAGCTCAAAGGCCAGGGCCAAAAGGGCATCGGAGTGGGTCTGTTCCGCCGAGGCCAGGTCCCGCGCGTATTCCAGGGAGTAGTCCGCTAGGACTTGGCGGGCCGCCTCTACCTTCCCTTCATCATCGGCCACCGTCTCCCGCGCCTGGGCCAGTTGAAGATCGGTGGGGGTTAACAACTCATCCAGCGCTTGCTGGGCAAGCTCCAAGTCAAGCTTTGCCTGGGCCACGGCCAAGTCGATGGAGGTCACGGTGGCTTGGTCGATCTGGGCCAAGGGTTGACCCTTGGCAACACGGTCGCCCTCTTCCACCAAGAGGCTTTCCAAAATACCCTGGGAGCCGAAACTGAGGGCTTCCCGGTCTGAGTAAACCAGATTACCGCTAGTTGAGACCTTGTTTACCAGATCACCGTATTGGACTGGTATGATCTGCTGGTTTTCGGCCAAATCCACCAGGGGCACAGCTGTGGACCTTCCGTACACCTCGTAGGTGGCGCCGGCGGCGCCGAACAGCACCAGGAACAGCACCAATATTTGCCACAATTTTAGCGACTTAAGCGAGGTCAGAATGGAATTCAACGCCAATTCCATGATCTACCACCTTCCACATCGGCCGCTTCAGGGTGAGAATGATAAGGCGGGGTAAAACCAGATCACGCCGGCCATGCGGAGGTATTTCGGCCATCCTACCATAATCACCTGAATCATCACTCGTGTCCGGCGTATGCGCCGTACGCGCCGTATGCGCTTTGATGTTAGTTTCAGATTGTTAAGAAAAAATTAGGACGATTAGTGATACGTTCCCGTGCTTGATCGAGATTCTTCACTCTATCGCCACGGGTAGTCTAGAGGATCGGTTATAGATTAAACCGGCATTGATCCCTGCCAGACCCGATCAGGCAACGGCCTTTTCAGCCAACGTTTGCCGGGGTATCCTTTCCCATGTTTAGGTAGCCGGTGTTTAGATACCCGGCTTGATACTGATTTGGCCGGGAGGTTCAGGTTGTTTGACGCCTTGGCTGGTGTGACCGTATTGGAATACGCCGGATTTGTTTCCGGACCGTATTGCGGCAAACTCCTGGCGGAAATGGGCGCCACTGTATTGAAGGTGGAAGAGCCGGTCAGGGGTGACCCAGCCCGGAGATACGGCCCTTTTCCCAGTGGTATTCCCCACCGGGAGAAGAGCGGGCTGTTCCTGTTCCTCAACACCAACAAACAAAGCGTCACCCTGAATCCCACTTCGCCCACGGGCCGGGACCTATTCCTTCGCCTTGCCGCCAAAACTATCATATTGATCGAAGACCGCCGTCCGGGGGAAATGGCGGAGATGGGGTTGGATTACCCGAAACTAAAGGAATCCAACCCCGGGTTGGTCCAGGTTTCCATCACTCCCTACGGCCAGGACGGCCCAAAAGCTTCTTGGAAAGCCAACCACATCAACACATTTCATGCCTCGGGAGAAGGGTACACCCTGCCGGGAGGCATGACCAACGCCCTGTTTCCAGAAAGGGGCCCCGTGGCCGGAGGGGTCCATTTGGGAGAATACGACGCCGGTCTGATGGCCGCGTCCGCTGCGGTGGCGGCGTTGCTGGCCAGGGAAGCATCGGGCGCCGGCCAGCAAGTGGACATCTCCAAGCAAGAAGCCATCATGGGTCTCAGCCGTTTGGGCATGGCGCAATCCATGGGACAAGGCATCGTTTACGACCGGTCCCGCAGCTATGAGTACGGCGGGATATTTGGCTGCCGGGATGGTTATGTCATCCTATATCCCAGGGAAGATAGCCAGTGGAAAGCCCTGGCGGAGATCATGGGCCGGCCGGAATTGGCCGAAGATGCCAGGTTCCGTACCCGGCCGGCGCGCATTGAAAATGGCGCTGCGATCAACCTGGTCCTCTCGGAATGGGCCTCCGGCCAGGGCAAGGAGGAAATCTATTACCAGGTGGCCCCCAGCGGTTGCCCCACCGCCTTCTTCTCCACTCCCGAGAACGCCCACCACTCGCCCCAGTTCGAAGCCCGTGAGTTTTTCGAAGACGTGACCCACCCCATGGCCGGGACTTTGCGCCATCCCGGCAGGCCCTACCGTTTTGGCGCCGGCGGCCGGCCGGACACCAAGCCCGCGCCCACCTTGGGGCAACACAACGAGAAGATACTATGCGGCGAGCTGGGGCTGGCGCCCCAAGAGCTATCCCGGCTGGGCCGTGGAGGGACTATTTAGTGATATCCGATGGCGCAGTCCTAAAGGCGGCTTTGGCCGGCATCCGGGTTTTGGACTTCACCAACCTGATGGCCGGACCCTTTCCTTCCCTTCTTCTGGGATTCCTGGGCGCGGAAGTCATAAAGGTGGAAAGCAACACCCGGTTGGACGCCGCCCGGCGGCCGCCGTATTCGTTTCAAACCCCAGGCCAAACCGCCGGTGGCGCAGCCGACAATTCCCCGGTGTTCAACAGCGTCAATCTAAACAAACTAAGCGTCCTGTTGAACCTGAAGGAACCCCAGGCCATAGACCTGGGCCACCGTCTTGCGGCCATCAGCGACGTGGTGGTGGAAAACATGCGCCCAGGCGTAATGGACCGTTTGGGGCTTGGTTATTCACAGCTTCGTGAGAGCAATCCCACCATCATCATGGCTTCCATTTCCGGGGCGGGCGCCACGGGCCCCGAAAGTTCATACCCCGGCTATGCTCCAGCCTTCAGCGCTTTGGGCGGACTGGGCCACCTCACCGGTTATAGCGACGGTCCGCCCGCCGAGATGCACGACAGCGTCGACTCCCGCATCGGCGCTACGGCATTGTTCGCCCTGCTCACCGCGCTTTTCCGCCGGCGGCGCACCGGCCATGGCGAGTTCATCGACCTATCCTCAAGGGAAGCCATAACCATGTTCAGCGGTGAGGCCCTGATGGAATACACCATGAACGGCGTGGTTCAAGAACGCCGGGGCAACGAAGAACCTGGGTTAGCTCCCCACGGTTGTTACCAATGTTCGGGAGACGATCGATGGTTGACCATAGCAGTGGTGAACCAAGAACAGTGGCAGGACCTCTGCCGGGTCACGCAAAATCCCAAGTGGTTGAGTGACCCCCGTTTCGCCGATGCGCTCAAACGCTGGGACAACCGGGAAGCGTTGGATCAACTCATCCAAGACTGGACGCTGACCAGGGATGCCGGCGAGACTGCAGAACTGCTGCAACAGGCGGGCATCGCGGCAGACATATCTATTGATGGAAAAGAACTCGCCGCAGACCCCCACCTCCACGCCCGCAAAACTTGGGACTTCGTCGAACATCCAATCCTGGGACACATCCAGGTGCCCAGCCCACCCTGGAAATTTACCGGGACCCCAGCCACCATCCGAGCTCCCGGGCCGCTGCTGGGCCAGCATAACGGTTACGTGCTTGGCGAATTGCTGGGGGTTGAGAGAGAACAGATGGACCAGTGGGTAGAAAACGGAGTGGTGGATTAACCCGCCCCCTTGGCCCACCTCCCACCTTCCACGGCGGTAAGAAAGTCGGAAACGGTGCGGTTGAACAGGTCAGGTTCTTCCAGGTTGATGGTGTGACCGCTCTGGGGGAACACGGCCAGTCCGGCGTTTGGGATGGTCTGTTTCATGAAAACAGCCGGCTCTACGCAGGGGCCGTCTTCGTCCCCGATCATGATCAGCGCCGGCATCGGCAGTTCCCGCAACTTCTCTTCCAGCCCATACACAGTGGGCCGGTTAAGCTGCACGCCCTGGTAGGTGAGGGCCGAGCCAAGGGCCGAATGGGACGACAGGCCCCGATGGAACTCCTCCCAGCCCCTGGGGTCCTTGCGCAGGTATTGCACCCTGGTCTCGCCCCGGGCGTAATCATCGGCCACCGGCCCCATGCCTTCGGTCGTCAGCCGGCCGATAAGCGCCTGCCCCGACCGGCGAAACTGTTCGGGACCGTCGGACCCGGAGCCCGCCGACGCGACTATCAGCGCCCGGGCCATTTCCGGATGGGCGATGCCGAAATTCAACGCGGTGGTCCCTCCCATGGACAAACCGCCGATGTAGGCATCGCCTATTCCCAGGTGTACTAACAGTAGATGGAGGTCTTCCACCGCCAGGTCTTGGGAATAGGCTGCGGGATCGCTGGGCACGTCCGACGGCGGATAGCCCCTGGCCGCGTAGGTGAAGACCTGGTAGCGGCGGGAAAAATACCTGGCCTGCGGCTCCCAACTTTCATGGTTGCCAGCAAATTCATGGCACCAAACCAAGGGGAATCCCCGTCCGGTGACCTCGTAAAATATATTCACGCCATTGGCCGAAAAACTTGGCACGCGCCCTCCCTGTTCATAGACGCCGGTCAGCGTCCTCTGACCGCATGGTGATTTGGACGGCGGTCACCAGAAGATCCGGGTCATTGACATGGTCTCTAAATCAGCCCGCTGGCAGCATCCAAGCGTTGGCGGCTGGACTGGGTCCTGACGTGGTCCGGTCCCAACACCCTGGTCCTGGTTTCGAGGGTTTCCCGATGGAGCCGCGCCGCCAAAAGGGGGCGGCCCATGGCCAGGTAGGTATTGGCCAGGCTGCTCTTGCTACGTAACGTGTCCGGATGGTCCGGTCCCAACACCCGTTCTCTTTTTACCAGGATATCCCGGAACCAACGCATGGCCTGGGGATAGCGTCCCGCGGCGTAATAGGTATTTCCCAACCGGGAGCGGGCCCGCAGCGTTGCCGGATGATCCGGGCCGTGGCGCCGATGTTGGACGGCCAGTGTCTGGGCATAGAGACGAAGGGCTTCGTCGAACCGGCGGGCGTAGCGGCAGACCCTAGCCAGCTCATTGCGGCTGGATATGACGTCAGGATGGCCGGTTCCAAGTTGCTTGATAGCTTCCGCCAGCCCAAGGCTCAACGTATCTATTAACTGGGACACCGGCCCAGCGGAGGCTTCTACGGTCATTAGATCACTGTGGGCCAGGACGATTCAACGAACGATCCGGCGGGAGTTGCAACGGGGACGGCCCTCTCAGAATAGGGTTTTAGAATGCTGCTTCCAGGACCTGCATCATCTGGTCAACGCTGGTCATCTGAATGGCGTTGTTCTTGGTCGCGCCGTCGGCCAAAGTCATTTCGGCTATGACCGGCAGGTCTTCCCTGGGTATCTCCAGCTCCCGCAGCCGGTGGGGCATGCCCAGGCCGACGATGAAATCGTCCACCGCCCTGGCCGCCGCCTCGGCGCCGGTTTCGTCGTCCATTCCATTGATGTCGATCCCCGCCGACCGGGCCAGCAGAGCCTGCTTGTGGGCCGAGGCTGGGCGGTTGTACTCCATCACGTAGGGTTGGGTGACGCAGGAGGTGTACCCGTGTCCCACCGAATATTTCACGCCGATCACATGTCCCAAACCATGGCTCAAGCCGGAGCTGACGTTGGGCGAGCCAAGCATGGACATCCAAGCAGCCATGAGGCATTCCATCCTGGCGTCCAGGTCTGAATCAGCTTCCCGAGACCGGGGCAAGTTATAGAAGAGGCGTTCCGCCGCCATCAACGCCGTTGCATCCGTCGCCGGCTGGTTGCCCCGGGAGTACAGGTGCTCTATGCAATGATCCAGGGCTTTCACCCCAGTGGAAAGCCAGAGCCAGTCGGGCGTGCCCACGGTCATCTCCGGATCCAGCACGATGAGATGAGCGTAAAGCGATGCATGACGCACGCGGATCTTATGGTTGGACACGTCGTCCAATATGTTCCCGCCGCCGGTGTTGAATTCCCCGGCCGATAGGGTGGTTGGGATGGACACCTGCAACGCCAGGCGTTTCCCGGTCAGGTCCGGGGTCAACATTCCGTCCTGCTGGCGGCCCAACTCCCGCAGCCGGTCCTCGGTGGAGATGTTCTCGACCATCATCACGGCGATCATCCGGGCCGCGTCGGAAATGGTGCTGCCGCCCACGCCAACCAGGGTATCCGCCTCGGCTTCCAGCGCCATCTGCGTCGCTTCCACCGCTGCGGACAGGGGAGCGCGTTGGGTGAGGCCGGAATAGACCCCTACGCACATGTCTCCCAAGGCGCTAGACACCCTCCTGACGGCATCGGTCTTTTCAGCCACGGTCCGGCCGGAAAGCACCAGCACCCGCTTGCCCCCAAGGGCGGTTATCTCATCTCGAAGGGTTGCCGCTTTGCCTCTGCCAAAAATCACCCGGGAAGGGACCGCGGGGCTGTATTCGCCTTGAAGGTCATGGGCGGTGGTCATTGTTGATCCTCAATTTTGATCAAATTACCGGGTTAGTCACCAGCTGCCGGCTATTTCAAAATCCTATGCGACGGGAGTGCGTCCTTACTCCTGGGAGACCCACCACATAGGTTGGGCGGAAATCCCCCCAACCCCCTTTGCAAAGGGGGGCCAAATTCCTTATTTCGAAAATGAGAAGACCTAATCCCCCCTTTCGCAGAGGGGGATTTAGGCCCCGTTTTGACTTTGCTGAAGTCACACCTTTCGAGCCACGTTTGAACAAGGTATCTGGAAAGCCAATCTAATCGGCCAGTGGTACCAACACTGTCAGCCTTTCCTGGCCGCCCACTACTCTGGTGGTGTGCCCTTTGCCGGTAAGGTCTTCCGCCAACAATATCGATCCGGGCCCGCATCGCGCCACCGCGCCGTCGCTGGTGACGATCTCAGCCTCTCCCGCTAAGGTAATGGAATACTGGCGGCGGGGGGCGCAGTGCCAATCGAGGAAATAATCTGGTTGATTGCGCCTGAAAGTGACGCCGGCGGCATTTTCCATGGGTGTGCCGTCGCCGTGAGCGCCTTCCGAATCCAGAAAAGCTTCAAAGGGAAGCTCCGACTCTTCGATGTGGGATAGGCCATCATCGCCGGTAAAGACCCTTGTGTATTTGGGCATGTAGACTCCTTTTCTAAAGGGTCCGTGGCAGGTTCGCAACGCGCTTATAGTACAGGATATGGCAGCGTGGTCAAGAAACTCGTTTGAAGAAATTCGATTCAAGAGATCCCCGCCTCAACATCCCGGCGCAGTCGGCCGATCCAGGAGCGCAACGCCCGGTTGGAGCTCACGGCAAGGAACGACAGCGCCATCATGGTGTAGACCCATCGCCTGGTCACCCGGGAGGGAGAGCCAGGATCCAGCCAACGTTGGTTGCGGGCCAAGAGGGCCAGGGTGCCCAGGCCGATGAGGACCGGCCACAGGGCCGCCAAGCGCAACCGGCGGCGCCTTCTTGGTATCGCCAAGATGTACTCTTCGGCGGCGGAGTAATGCCCCAGGGCAGTTTCAATACCGGCTACCAGAACCGGCCGGGCCTTGGGACCGGCCTGAGGATCGAACATCTGGTCCAGCAACTGGTCCGGCGCCACTCCCACCCGAGCCAATTGATCCAGGGGCAAGTAGCACCGGCCCATACGTAGGTCCTTAGGCACGTCACCCAGGATGTTGGTCATTTGCAAGGCTTTGCCAAACCGCACCCCCAACGCTGACATCCTTTCAGGGTCCCAGTCACCCAACCGCCCGGCATGATCTCCAAAGTGGTACGTCAACATATCGGTCCAGAATCGGCCCACGCAACCCGCAACCTGGTAGGTGTATCCATCCAAAGCCTGGTCGTTTTCCACGGCGCCAATCTCCCCTGAATCCTCCGAGGGGAAGTTTGTCAGATCAAATTCCATTCCGGCCATCAACTCCAGCAACACCCAGCGGACGCGCCTGGAATCGGCTTCGGACAGGCCTTCCAGCAGGGAGAATGCTTCCGGCAACGAGGTCAACAGTATCCGTTCCGCCGGAATCGACTGCTGACTGGTCAAAGCGTCCTCCAACTGGTGCAGAGCGGACAGTTGCGCCGGACCCGTAACTTGGTTACGGAAGGTTTGAAGGTGTTCCAGCCGGCCGCCCGCGGATAGGAGCCGGGTGTCGGCAATGGTGTCGGCCGCCCTGGCCAAGAGGTAAGCCAGACCCACGGGCTCGCGCAGTTCCTTGGGAAGGATCCTCAGTGTGAGGTAAAAGGACCTGGAAACCGCCTGCAGCAGGCCGCCCAAGATTTGTTCGCGCCGGCTGGCGGACACCGGAGGAAGCGCTTCACCGGTATGGGGCGAGGTCATGGCCGTTTCAATCCGTACACCCGTACCGGACTCCTCGCTGCAGTCACCCCGCGGCGGCCGTCAACATATCGGCGAAGGAAAAGTTCTTGACCTGGGTATTCTCCACTGCCTGCTGAACCAGCTCGTCCACGGACAGTGCCGATTCCAGCTTGGCAACCATGGACGCTTCGGCCCTGATCACCGGATGCTTGGGCACGAAGAGGGTGCAACAGTCCTGATCGGGCTGAATCGAAACGGGAAATGTGCCCAGGTCCTTGGCGACGTTGATGATCTCCTCTTTGTTGGCGCCGATCAACGGTCTCAATATCGGCATCCCCGCCACTTGGTCCACGGCCGCTATGTTTTCCAACGTCTGGGAGCTGACCTGTCCGCAACTCTCCCCGGTCACTATTGCCTTTGCTCCGATGCGCCGGGCCAAGATCTCGGTGATGCGGACCATGAACCGCCGGTATAGGATGATCCGGTAGGCCGGCGGCGTGGAGACTATGATCTGCTTCTGAATCTCGGCCAATGGCGCCAGAGAAAGACCGGAATTGTACTGGAACCGCGTCAGCATCTGGGCCAGCTCAGCGGCCTTTTCCATGGAAGAGTTGTCCACCAGGGGATAGCTGTGGAAATGGACGAAATGGGCATGACAGCCCCGCTTCATCATGTTCCAGGCAGCAACCGGAGAATCTATTCCCCCCGAAAGCATGACCGCCACCGGCCCGCTGGACCCCACGGGAAGCCCTCCAAAGGCCTTCACCTCGTCGAAATAGACCAATATCTCCTTCGGCAGGACGTCGATGAATATCTCAAGGTCTGGGTTGGTCAAGTCCACCCTGGCGCCGGAAAGGTCTTTGACGAATGCGCCCAGGTCCCGGTTGATCTCGTCGGACCTCACCGGGAACCGCTTGTCGGCCCGGTTCGCGGTGATGCGAAACGAGTCGTAGCTATGGCGCTCCAATAGGAATGGAAGCTGCTCTTTCACCAGGTCAAGATCCCGGGGCAGCCGGTAAGCCTGGAAAAACTTGGCCACACCGAAACAGTCCTTCACCCGTTCCTTGACCAGTTGCCAGTCAACACCTTCGGCCAAGGTCAGGCCCACCAGCATCTGTCCCTGCCATACTTCTTCAACCCCGGCGTCCTGGGTGGCGCGGCGAAGGTTGTCGGCCAGGCGGCGCATGAACCAGGGGCGGTTTCTCCCCTTCAAGGCTACCTCGTGGGTTTTGACGATGGCGCAGGTTTTCAACGGAGCGATTCACCCTTTTAGCATCTGCGGCTTCGCACCACATTGTAACGCTATTCGGGGGAATTTGGGCGACGGAGCGGTGGCCAGCACCAGAAAGTAATTATCATCCATGACTTGACATTGATTGTCATATCATTTATTGTTCTGACATGGAAATAAATCAGGGGGATTCAATACAAGGGGATCTGGGTTATTGGGTGGGCAGTCTGGCGTCAGCATTGCGAAAAGGCCTGGACCGGGAGTTGGCGGCCTTGGATGTCACGTCAGCCCAGTACGCCATTCTGGAAGTCTGCTATCGGGGGGAGGCCAATTCTCCCTCGGCCTTAGCCCGGGTGATACCGGTGGACACTGCCGCCATCAGCAGACAACTGGACAAGCTCCGGGAAAAGGGGTTGATCCGACGGCGCCGTCTCACCAGTGACCGCCGGTCTATCAGGGTGGAACTAACCGAGGAGGGCCGCGCCCTGGTGCCGAAACTATTACCCCTGGTGCACGCCAATAACACAAGATTCCTGGAAGGCATCACCCCAGACGAGCAGGCCGCGCTGTCGGACATCATCCAAAAGATGTTGCGCCACGGTCAGGATGCGGTGTATTCGCAAAATGCCAGGGCCGGGTAACGTAGGCCATATCTAAGGGACACGCGGAAATACGCGGAGACACGCGGAGACACGGGAAACTGCATCCCGGCGAACCGTAATCGGAACCAGCTATATACGCCAAAGAGCGTTAGGAGGATAGGAATGACCACAGGAATAATGGAAACCGTTAGAGACCCCAAGACCGACCACCTGCTGACCGCCGAAAATTCGGCCCTGGTCCTGATCGACTACCAACCCTCGTTGATCGCAGGGACTAAGTCGATCAGCCGCGAAGCGCTGGTCAACAACGTAGTGGCCCTGGCCAAAGCGGGGAAGATGTTTGGCCTGCCCGTTGTGCTGTCGACCATCGGGGTTGAAGCGGGATACCAGCAGCCTACGATTCAAGAACTGCAGGCGGTGTTGCCCGATGTCCAAGCCATCGACCGGCACAAGGTGAACGCCTGGGAGGAGCCCGCCTTCCGGGAGGCCGTGGAAGCCACCGGACGCCGGAAGTTGATCATGGCCGCCCTTTGGACCGAGGTATGCCTGGTGTTCCCGGCGCTGGACCTGCTGCGCGACGGATACGAGGTGTATGCAGTCTCCGATGCATCCGGCGGCACCAGTGCCGACGCCCATCAGAGAGGCATGGAGCGGATCGTCCAGGCCGGGGCAGCGCCGGTCACCTGGGAGGCGGTCATGGCTGAATTGGCGCGTCTCTACCAGGGAGATTACGTGGGCCAATTCGTGGAGATCATGCAAAACCATCTGCCCAAGAGCTCCTAATACGGAAGTTTGCCATACAGTAGTTAGCTCCCAGGGGGCGGCCTTGCATCCCGGTAGCCAATCCGCCGAGTGTTTCGGGGCCGCCACGTCAATCGCCCATCCCAATATCGGAGAGACCAAAACCACCTGATGAATACGGACACATCAAATTCCAAGATGTGGGTCCTGTTGGCCGTTTGCGTGCCGCTGTTCTGCGGAGTGCTCAACGCGTCGGCAGTAGGCGTGGTGCTTCCGGCGATCGTCGCGGACTTGGATGTAGCCCCCGGCCAACTTCCTTGGTTGATGACCGGATTTCTGCTGGTCTACGGTATAGCCATTCCCTTCTACGGGCGTCTTGCCGACTTGCATGGCGCCCGCCGTCTCTTCCTGTTGGGCGTCGCTGTTTTCTCACTGGGATCGCTGTTCGCGGCGCTGGCCCCCAGCTTCGCCTGGCTTCTGGCGGCAAGGGTCATTCAGGCGATCGGCGGGGCCGCCGTCCCCAGCTTGGGCATGACTCTGGCCAGCAGGGCCTACGGCCAATCGGCCAGGGGCACCGTGCTGGGCATCATAGCAGCCACCATCGGCGCCGGGGCCGCCATCGGACCGCTGGTGGGCGGAATTTTATCCGAGACGTTAGGATGGCAGGCAATATTTGTCTTTACCGCCCTGGCGGCGCTGGCGGTCCCCTTTGGTCTAAAGGTCCTTCCCAGAGATGAGGAACTAACCCGAGGCCGGCTGGACATACCGGGCGGCGTGGCGTTGGCACTTTTGGTAGCGGGGGCCCTGCTTGTCCCAACGGAAGGGGCCCGCGCCGGTTGGACCTCCCCGCTGGCGATCGTTGGAGCGAGCATGGCGGCGGCCGGATTGGCCATCCTGATATTTCGCCAGTTGACGGCGGATCATCCATTTATACCGACTGAGTTCTTACGAAACGGCCGCTACGTGATCCTAGTGTGCATCAGCTTTTTCGCCATGGCGGCCAACCTGGCCCCATTAATAGGGTTGCCGATATTCCTCGCGCTGGCCTACCGGCTGCCGCCGTTGGACATTGGGCTGGTCCTGTTACCCGGGGCCGTGGCAAGCTCCGTGTTTGGGATAATCGCGGGGCGAATCACCGACCGGAAAGACCCTCGCCTGCCCATTTGGGCCGGCTCCCCTTTGATGCTTCTGGGGGTCGTAGGATTATCGGCCTACGCGGGATCACCAGTCTGGGTGATAGCCGTATTCACAGGGATATTGGGAGCCGGGTTTGGACTGATGAACACGCCGCTGGCCGCCACCATATCCCGTATTGTCAGCGGGCCTATGCTGGCATCGGCCCTTAGTATCAACTCCATGCTGTTTTTCCTGGGGGGAAGTTTCGGAACGGCCGCCTTAATGGCCGTGGTCAACTCCCGGACGGCCGGATCGTCGCAACCGTTAAACCCATTACATTCGAGTTTTCAGGCCGGTTCTACCGTTGCATTTAGCGACGCATTTCTGATTCTGGCCGCGCCCGTCATCTTAGCCATGGGCCTTTCTCTAAGTATGGCCAAATCCAGGGGCCCAGCCGCAATTGAAGCGCCCGCACCCCAGGAACCCGCTCCAATCATCCAATGGGTGCCGGACTGTTCGGTGCCTTGGATGCCCGAATGCAGCGAAACCGCTGTCCAAGAGCCTGAAAAAGTTCCCGCCGCCGCCGGGGCCGGGTGAATGCAGACGGCTGATAGAACCGGTGGGGCTGAATGGAATGAACCGGCCCATCGGCCGCCAACCCGCCTGGCCGGGTTATCCCCCCTATAGGCCGGGTTATCCACGAAAAAAGGCCGGTTATCCACTGGCGGGACCGGCTTGCGCTGAAATTTCCGCCTGGCAAAAATCAGCTAAAGATGGCTTCCTTGATCGCAAGCACGTCCTGGCGCAATTGGCGGTCTTCGCTGATCTCTCCGTTGATCTTTCCCGCGCCGTGGATCACCGTTGCATGGTCCCGGCCGCCCAACAGACGCCCCACCTGGGTGGGGGACATTTCCAGTTCGTAGATCAGCAGGTACATGGCCACCTGCCGGGCCATGGATATCTTCTTGGTCCGCCGCCGCCCCACCAGCGCATCGGTGTCGAACTGATAGTAGCCGGCCACCTTCTCGATTATGTTCTCGGGTTCTATATTGTGACGGGCCGAATCGGAAACCACCGAATCCAATATTCGCGACGTCGATTCGTAGGTAATGTCCACGTTCATCAATTGCAGGTAAGCGGCAATTCGGTTGAGGCTGCCCTCCAAGTCGCGCACGTTCTTTTGCACTCGCTTGGCGATCAGCTCGATGATGCCATCGTCGATGCTGATCTTTAGTTGGGCCGCCTTGGACGCCAGGATGGCCATGCGTGTTTCCAAACCAGGCGGCTCTATGTCGGCGATAAGCCCCCACTCGAACCGCGAGCGCATGCGGTCCTGCAGCAAGGCAAGGGCGCTGGGCGGCCGGTCTGACGTGATCACCACCTGGCGTCCCGATGTGTGCAGATCGTTGAATGTGTGGAAGAAACCCTCGTGGGTCTGCTCTTTTCCGCTTAGGAACTGGACATCGTCCATCAGCAGCACCTGGACGCCCCGGTAATGGCTCCGAAAATCCTCAGTGGTACGGTTACGGATAGCCGAGACGAAATGGTTGGTGAACTGCTCGGAAGTCACGTAGAGGACGGACTGGCCGCGGCTGGCGCAGATGTGGCCGATGGCGTGGAGCAGATGGGTCTTACCCAGCCCAACACCCGAATATAGGAACAGGGGGTTGTATGCTTCCCCAGGGGCTTCGGCCACCGCCTGGGCCGCGCTGTAGGCCAGCCGATTGCATTCCCCCACCACGAATGTATTGAAAGTATACCGGGAATTGAACGGAGTGCGGGTCAGCCCTTGTCGTTGAGCCAACTCCGGACTTTTGGACGGACCCGGTTCCAGGCCTGGAGAAACGTCAGGGGAATCCCCTGGGCCGCTCTCGCTCGAGGGGCCGATGTCCACCCTGAACTGTACGTCCAGTGGACGTTGGGCGACTTTTGCAACGGCCTTGTGAATTGCCTGGTACATGCGGCGCTCCAGCCAAGTCACGGCGAAGGCAGTGGGCACCGCCACGACGAACTGGTGTTCGTCATGACTAACCCCTTCCGTCTTTTTTAGCCAGGTTTCGAAGGCCGGTCTGGGCAGTTGAAGTTCCAGTTCTCCCAACACCGCCCGCCATAAATCTCTGGACGATGATCTTAAAGTCGTCATATGTCCTCCCAACCCGCGGCCCAAGTCAAAATGAGCCGAATCCCCCAGGAAGTCCGGCAATCCGCCACACCCAGATGACCCCACAGGTGGAAAGCGGCGGCCACCAGACTTACCGCCGGCCAAATCAAAGCCGGGGAAAAAAATCCGGTAATGGACCTAAATAAAGAACGGAACCTGGGAAAACCCTAAAATATTGGGCTTTGCCCCGCAGGGCGCTACCCGATGTATCCTTGGAACGGCCACTGGGGGTTAACCAAGAGCCTCTGGCCAGGCCTTGACCTTGGTCTCCCTTATCCGTTGGCGTCTATCCCCGCCTATCCCGCGGATGCCAATCCCACGGAGGCGGATTAACGCCGGATGGTGCTGTGAGGAGAACCGGGGCGGTAACTTGCACAACCCACTATCACGCTCATCTGCCCAAAATTATCAGGCTTGGGAGCGTTATGTCAACGCAGAATCCAAGGAATCTAGTTACCAATTTTTTGGGCGTGACCCGTGCCTGATTTACGTGCGGCCGGGCAATGACCGGCCATCGGGAAACCCCGCTCAACGGTTTTTCGGTTTGCGGCGCCCTTGTGGCCCATCTATAATTGTATGCATCATATATTGTGTAGATAACCCGGATTGAATATGGAGCTTACCACGCCTGCCCGGCGAAACGACGCCTTCCGGCGCTGGCATGACCTGAATGGCATGACCCGGAAAGATGCATCCCAGGCTTTGCCTGCATCGGTCCGAATCGATTTGGCAGCATCGCCAAAGGGGGAATGAATGGCCCGGCCAAGGTCTACTCCCACAAAAAAGCCTCCTACTAAAAGGCCCGCTGGGGCCAAACCTGTCCAAGATTCGGCTGCGGGCCTGCCCGGGGGCCTTACCACCGATGACCTGGTGGACTACTACAAGAAGATGGTCATGGTCCGTCTGGTGGACGAGCGTATATGGGCCCTAAACCGCCAGGGCAAGGTGCCCATCGCCGCTTCCTGTCAGGGCCACGAAGCGGCACAGCTGGGCTCTCTGTTGGCAGCGGAGAAAGACGGTAACTGTTTTCTGTTTCCCTACTACCGTGACTTGGCCGTCAAAATGTCCGCCGGCCTGACCGCCGAACAGGTGATGCTTTCATTCATGGGTAAAGAAGGCGAGCCTTATAGCAACGCCCGCCAGTTCCCTCTACAAGGGGCCGACCTGCCAAACAAAGTCATCCAGATCTCAAATGTGGTGGCTGCCGGTCTGACCCAGTCGGTGGGATACGCCCTGGCCTGCACCATGCTGGGAGACCACACCGTCGTGCTGGTCTACTTCGGCGACGGCGCGTCCAGTCAGGGAGAAACCCACGAGGCCATGAACTTCGCCGGGGTTCACCGGCTTCCCGTGATCTTTATCTGCGAAAACAACGGGTACGCCATTTCGGTCCCCCAACGGCGCCAAATGAACCTGGACGACCTGGCCAGCCGGGCGGCCGGCTACGGGTTCCCCGGTTTCGTGGTCGACGGGATGGACCTCGTCCAATGCTATGAAGCGACCCACCACGCCATCAGCCACGCCCGGCAACAGGGGCCGGTGCTTTTAGAGATGAAGGTCGACCGGTTCATGCCCCACACCACAGACGATGACGACCGGCGCTACCGGCCTAAGGGCGAAGTAGAAGAGGCCAGAAAGCGGGACCCGGTGGTCACCATGGCCGAAGACTTGGTTCACCGGGGCATCATCACTCGAAAACAGGTGGAGGAGATCGCGGCCCTGGCCCTGCGGGAAGTGGACGCAGCCACCGATGCTGCCGACGCGGCCAGCCCCCCCGGCGCATCCAGCCTTCACGAGATGGTCTACGTCCCATAGGGGGCATAAAGAGAGGTTGAATCTTGGCCGTCGTCAGTGTGATTGAAGCAGTAAGGGAAGCCATCCGGGAGGAGATGCGCCGCGACTCCAATGTCTTCGTTTTGGGTGAAGACGTTGGCCAGCGGGGCGGGGTATTCCTGGCAACCCAGGGACTTCTGGAAGAGTTCGGCGGTGAAAGGGTGATAGACACACCGCTGGCCGAGGCGGCCATCATGGGGATCGCCCTGGGAGCGGCTTACCGGGGAATGCGGCCCATACCAGAGGTCCAATTCTCCGATTTCGTGTGGCCCGCCGTCAATCAACTCATCGGCGAAGCCGCCCGGGTTTGCTACGGCACCCACGGGTCCCTCAACGTCCCCATGGTGGTCAGAATACCCTACGGCGGCGGAATCCGGGGCGGCCTGTTCCATTCCCAAAACGTGGAAGCCATGTTTTTCCATACCCCCGGCCTCAAAGTTATCGCCCCGGCCACGCCCTTCGACGCCAAAGGCTTGTTGAAGTCGGCCATCCGCGACAACAACCCAGTAATCAGTCTGGAACACAAAAAGACCTACCGCCTGGTCCGGGGCGAGGTGCCCGAGGATGAGTACACCCTTCCCATCGGCAAGGCTGATATCAAACGGCCCGGCGAGAGCATCACCACAGTTTCTTATGGTTTGATGCTTCACTATTGCCTGGAAGCCGCCGAACAGGTCTCGCAAGAAGGAATCGACGTGGAAGTAGTGGACCTGCGCACCCTTAAACCGTTGGACAAAGAGACGGTGGTGGAATCGGTCAAGAAGACCGGCAGGCTTCTCATAGTGCACGAGGACAACATCACCGGCGGAGTGGGAGCGGAGGTGGCCGCCGTGGCCGCGGCAGAGGCCTTCGAGTTCCTGGACGCTCCCATAGCCCGGCTGTGCGGGCCCGACGTACCCACCATGCCTTTCGCCGAGACCCTGGAAAGCGCCTACATGCCAAGTACGGAAACGGTCGCCGTGGCCCTGCGCAACCTGGCGGCATATTAGTGCTTCGTTGCAAAAATCAGCGTTATCAATCCCGCTCGTGGTGAGCTTGCCGAACCAACCGCCTCCGGCGGACCCTTCGGCAACTCCCCCGACGGAATCGGGGCGACTCGCGGCCTCCGGCCAGAGCTCAGGGCGAAAGGATAGTTCAAACGGCTATTTACCAAACTAGGTATTAACTAGATAGGGTTAGGGAAGGTGCTTCTTTGGCAATAACCATTGAGCTTCCCCACGTGGGTGAATCGGTAGTGGAAGGCACTATCGGCAAGTGGTTGAAACAGCCGGGAGACAAGGTCCAACGGTACGAGCCTCTGTTGGAGGTCGTTACCGACAAGGTCACCATGGAGGTGCCCTCCCCTGTGGCGGGTTCGCTGCTGAAGATATTGGCCCAAGAGGGAGAAACCCTCCCTATGGGCGCGCCCATCGCGGAAATGGAATCAACAGATTCCCCAGCGCCCCCGCCCTCACCTGTTCTCGATCCGCCGCTAGCTTCCCAGTCTATCCATCAGCCAGCCGGGGCGGCCAAATCCGCCGGCACCACAGGCTACTTGCTCCACGATGTCGGCCCGGTGGGCCCCACGGGCAGCGGACCGGCCGACCCTGAGGACGCCGAGACTACCGATTCCGCAGCCCCCGCTGGCGAGGCCGTGGGTAAAACGGCGCGCCATTCGCCGGCAGTTCGGAGGCTGGCGAACGAACACAAAGTTGACCTTGCCCTGGTGGCCGGGACCGGCATGGGAGGCCGCATCACCCGCGACGACGTGCTGGGATTCATCAATACCACTCCGGCGCCGGTTTCCCAACCCTTGGGGCAAACCGAAGCAGCTCCCATCAAGGCCGAGGCCACCGCCGACGAAGAACATATTCTCCTGACCCCGGTGCGCCGCATGATCGCCGAGGCCATGGTCCGCAGCGTTAGTCAGATACCCCACGCCTGGAGTACGGTGGAAGTGGACGTGACCAACCTGGTGGCCCTTAGGAGCCAGGTGAGGGACGATTTCCAGCGCCGGGAAGGTGTTGACCTGACCTATCTGCCCTTCGTCATTAAAGCCGTGGTGGAGTCGTTGAAAGAGCACCCAACGCTCAACGCAACCTGGGGCGAAAATAAGATAATCCTCAAAAAGCGCATGAATATCGGGATTGCGGTGGCCGCGCCGGTGGGCCTGGTGGTCCCCGTGGTTCACGACGCCGACCGGTTGAGCATCGCGGGGCTGGCGGCGGCCGCTCGCGATCTAACATTTAGGGCCCGGGATAATAAACTAACCCTGGCCGACGTTCAAGGAGGCACCTTCACGCTGAACAACACCGGAGCGTTGGGCTCAACCATCTCCCAACCCATCATCAACCATCCCCAGGCGGCCATCATGACCACCGAGGCCATCCAAAAGCGTGCGGTGGTCCGGGACGACGCCATCGCAATTCGCTCCATGATGAACCTCTGCATGTCCTTCGACCACCGCATCAATGACGGGGCCGAATCCGGCGGATTCCTCCAGGCAGTGAAATCGCGGCTGGAGTCCATGGGCCCGGATACAGCCATCTACTGAAGAGCCCCCGAATGCCCGCTCAACCTGACTGCCAAGTCGCTTATCTGGGAACGGTGGACTACCTTCGCGCCTGGGATTTGCAGCTTTCCGTAGCAGACCAGGTTCGCCGGGGGGAATCACCCAACACCCTGTTTTTGTTGGAGCATCCCCCGGTCTACACCCTGGGCCGCCTGAGCAAACCGGAGCACCTCCTGACGGACAAAGCTGAACTAGAAGCCAGGGGGACCTCAGTGGTCGAGACCGACCGGGGAGGCCAGGTGGCCTTCCACGGACCAGGCCAGTTGGTGGCATATCCCGTGGTGGACCTGCGGGAATGGGGCGGCCCGTTAAAGTACGTGAGAACATTGGAGCGGGTGATCATCAACACCCTGCATGACCTGGAGATTCGAGCCCACCTGATGAAAGGCCTGACCGGGGTCTGGGTGGGCGATGAATTGGCCGAAGCCAAGATCGCCGCCATCGGGGTCAAGATCAGCCGGGGTGTGGCCTTCCACGGTTTATCCATCAACGTGAATACCAACCTGTCCTATTACGAAAACATTGTCCCCTGCGGCATCGAAGACAAGCCGGTCACATCCATGGCCCAGGTACTGGGGGAAACGGTGGACGAAGAAGCGGTGCGTTACAGCCTGGCCTACCAATTCGGCTGGGCAATGGGTTTTGGCATGACCGAGGTGGATGCGGCTGCCGTAACCGGCAGCCTGGCGGGAAAGGGTTAAAAACCGCGCCAAGTTTCCATGTCGCCTTTACCCAACCAGCATTTCATCCTGACCCAACAACCATGTCATCCTGAACGCAGTGAAGGATCTAGAGGCAGTGGGCGCCTCCTTCCCAGATGTCCCGACTCGGTCGAGGACTCGCCCTGATGGAATCGGGGGAGCTTCGCCCCGATCGCCGCTGCGGCTGGCTCAGCATGACATTTACTTGCTATCAAACGTCGGTTTGCCGACGCCTGTGGACCGCGCCTTAAAGCCCCAACAAGCGGGCGGCGTTGCCACCCATGATGGCGGCAATTTCTTCTTCGGTAAAACTGATCCCATGGTCGGCGGCAACCTGGGGAGGGTCCGTGATGGCCTTTGCCCACGCGGATTCAGACATCAGCAAACGCAGCGCCGGATAGTCGCTGCCCCACAAGATCCTGCCCGCCCCAACGGTGCTCACCAATGAGCGAAGATTGGTGTAAAACTCCAGGGGCCGCAACCGGGCCGGGGCCTGCCATCCGGAGATGTCCAGATAGACGTTAGCGCAGACCGACGCGATGCCCGCCGCCTCCTGCCACCAGGCGCTCAACCCGGCATGTGCCATGATGATGGTCAGGTCAGGGAAGTCCGCGGCCACGTCGTCGAGATACACCGGCTGACAGTGGCGGCTGTATAGCGGCTTGGGCTCCGGTCCGGTGTGAACCATCACCGGCAAACCCAGGTCCAGCGCCTTTTTGTACATGGGATACACCACCGGGTCGTTGGGAAAGAAACCGGCGGCGGGGTGTATCTTCAAGCCCACCATGCCCAATTCGGACACGGCCCTCTGCAGCAGTTCCACCGCGTTGGGACGCCGGGGGTCGATGCAGGCGAAGGTCACCATCCGGTCAGGATATTTACCGGCGACCTCGGCGTGGAGAACGTGCTGCTCCCAGATATCCATGGTAGCGCCCGGCGATTCTTGAAATGCCCGGACCAATCCCCAATCGATGGGCATGATCATGACCTT
Organism: SAR202 cluster bacterium Io17-Chloro-G2; assembly: GCA_002816875.1. Classification (GTDB taxonomy): domain Bacteria; phylum Chloroflexota; class Dehalococcoidia; order Lucifugimonadales; family UBA3495; genus Io17-Chloro-G2. The sequence goes on along the minus strand of MUCP01000049.1, from coordinate 72,642 downwards.
GTCCACCCCGGCCTCGTCCATGTCTTGGATCAACTTTTCGCCGGTCAGGTCATAGATATCATGAAGCCGCCGGCGGATGCGCTCTTCCGTCCGCCCCGTCTGCACCGCCGCCAACCGGGTAAACCCGTCCCAAAAAGCCCGACCAGGCAGCTCAGGCCCCATAAGGTGGGCGTGTATGTCAAAAATCATTGGGAAATATTATCTCGTTTTGGACAATGTCCCGCCTGATGGTCGAGAACGCTACTTTTGGGAAATTAGAGTATGCCCAATCTTCGAAGGTCGTCCTCACTCCAGTTAGTTCCGGTGAGGACACTGCGAAGGGTCCCAATGGGAAGCGTGTCGGTAGCGGAATGATAGTGGATGACGGTTCTCCTACCGTCTGGATGCCTATATAGTCTGCCGGAGCCTCTGGTGCGGCGGAAAGTAAATCCATCCCGCTCCAGTGCGCGCACCAACTCTCGGACGGAAGTATTACGTATGCGGCGAAATACGTCTGGAGGGAGGGTCACAACCTAACGGTGATGACCCGCGATTCATTATCATCCACGCCATGCGTCGGAACTTCTTGCTCTAACGCCAACATATCCTCAATGTATAGCTCGGCGGCATCCTTCAATGCCATGAGGGCTTCTTCCTCAGTGTAGCCCCAGGCGGCGCAGCCCGGCAGAGAGTCTACCCAAGAGCTCCAACGGCCATCTGCGTCCTGTTCCAGCGCAGCCGCAAAAACGAAACTCCTGCGTTTGGTCCCGAGAAGTTTATACCTCCCCGGAGCTACTCTCTCAAAAAGTTCGCTTTCACCGCCAGGATTGCCAATCCTATGCTTTGGCAGGAAAACCGAATATGTTCGCTTAGACCAACCCCGGCAGGCCTTTTCGACATCTCCTGGACCGAAGATAGGCGGCAGCTCGCCTTCTTTGCCGGCCGCATAGATTTCTTTAGCTAATTTTCTCAACAACCACCCCGATCCGAATGTCGCAGGATACGAATAAACATCCACTTATTGTCAGCATACCATAGCCCACATGAAACAAGGACGACCCCCTTCCACCCTTGGCTACATGGCACCTTTGATTTTGGTAATGCGGCCCATCGGCAATCGCTTTTGACACTCGCAGAGGCTGTTGCTACACTCGCCTGCGCAGAAGCAGGAGTCACGCCCGAATGGGGAGGAGCCATGGCGGTGTCGAACAAGATCCACGGGTTTATGGAACAGGGCGGCTGGATACGCAAGATGTTCGAGACCGGCATTGCGTTGAAAGCCCAATACGGCGAGGACAAAGTCTTTGACCTTTCCCTGGGCAACCCGGTGGTGGAGCCTCCGGAAGAATTCCGGCAAGAGTTGCGGCGGCTGGCCGAGAACCCTATCAAGGGAATGCACCGCTACATGCCCAACAACGGCTATTTGGAAACCCGGCAGTCGGTGGCCGACGGTTTGAGATTAGAAACCGGCCTGGACTTCACCGCCGGCGACATCATCATGACCTGCGGCGCGGCCGCGGCCATCAACGTGGTGCTCAAAACCATCCTCAACCCCGGCCAGGAGGTCATCATCCTGTCGCCATACTTCGTTGAGTACGGCTACTACATAGACAACCACGGAGGCGTCGCGGTCACCGTCCCTACCGGCGACGCGTTCCAGCCGGACCTGGACGCCATCGAGGCTGCCATAACCGGGAAGACCCGGGCCATAATCATCAACTCTCCCAACAATCCGTCCGGCGTGATCTATCCGGAAAATCGTCTAGCGGCCTTGGGCGAGCTTCTGGGACGAAAGGAAAGGGAGCACGGCGGCGAGATATTCATCATAAGCGACGAGCCTTACCGGAGGATCATCTACGACGGCCTTTCCTATCCCCAGGTGTTCCCCCACCATGCCAGCACCATTGTGGTCAACTCCCACGCCAAGGACTTGGCCCTGCCCGGTGAACGCATCGGCTACATGGCGGTCAATCCAGAATATCAGCAAAAAGCCGAACTGGCCGACGGCCTGACCTTTTGCAACCGGATGCTAGGGTTCGTCAACGCGCCCGCCTTGATGCAGCACGTGGTGCGGGCGCTCCAGGGCGTCAGCGTGGACCCGCTGGAATACCAAAGGAAAAGGGACTTCTTGTACTCCAGCCTGACCGGGATGGGATATTCCATGACCCGGCCCCAGGGAGCGTTCTACCTTTTCCCCGAATCGCCGGTGGACGACGACGTGGCCTTCGTGGACGCGCTGCAAAAGTGGAACGTTCTTACGGTGCCGGGGCGGGGGTTTGGCACACCGGGATACTTCCGTATCTCCTACTGCGTGGAAGACAAGGTGTTGGAAGGCGCCATGGAGGGCTTCGCCAAAACTGCTAAGGAGTTCGGGTTGTAGATGGCCGGCAGAATCAACCGGCGCCTTTGGGAAGTGTCTGGCGCCCGCTTCTAGTTAGCTTGTCCGAAAATCTGGTCCAGGTCGATGCTCAACCCTTGAAGCAGTGGGGAAGTAATGGTTTCCCCTCGGCGGTACGCAGCGTTCAAAGTCAGCCCCTGTCCGGCCTCTCCCAAGACTTCCACCGTCTCGGCCTCAGGGTCCACCAGCCAATATTCCCGCACCCCATGGCGGCTGTAAAGCCCTTGTTTGTATTCCCTGTCGTACAGGGCGGTTGCCGTAGAGAGAATCTCCACCACCAGGTCGGGTGCTCCCTGGATATTAGCTTCGGTAACAATATCCGACCGTGAATTGGAGACGAACAGCAGGTCCGGCTGGGCCACGTCGTGGTTGGAAAGCACTACGTCCAATGGGGCGAACCAAACCTGGCCAAGCTTGTTTTGGGTCACGAACTGATACAGGGCACGACAAATAGCCGCTGCGATACTCTGGTGTCGTGGAGTCGAGGAAGGCGCCGAAATCATCTCCCCATCCAAAAGCTGGTAAGGCGCACCCTCGGGCAGGGACATGTATTCCTTGACAGTGAACTTTATCCACGGTTTAGGAACTACCATTTCTCTACCCTTTTATCGACCCTGCAGGACGTGTTTCCTCAGACAATCATACCAGGCGGCACCTTGAAAGTTTTTGCTACCAGGCCGTCTCTAGTTTGGAAGGGAGCCGAATCGTGGCGGTGCCCTTGGTGGTGACTTCCCGGCGTTGGTTCTCGCCCCAAATCTCCAGGTCCACCAGTTTTTCGCCGTCCTCTTCCCGCTTGGCAAGCACCTTTCCCATGCACCAGGTGGTGTCTCCCACCACGTTGAACCGGCGCAACTCCACGTACATCTTCTTGACGAATCCGTCGTCCCCCGCCCAGTTGGTCAGCAGGTGGCCCATCCAGCAGCAGCGCTGGCAGCCATAGTCATATGCGCCGGGCAGGCCGGCGCTTTCGGCCGCCTCTTGAATGTCGTGCACCCGGATGATGGCTTCTTGAGCTCCTGTGCTGGGGTCGGTGAATCCCCAGGAAGGATGCCGCAGCATCTCGTTCAATTGGATACCGTGGGAGATGCCCCCGATACAGCCGGCCACGAATGCCGCGATGTCGCCGTGGCTCATAGGCCCTTTGACTACCGGCTTCATGTCGTCGCCAACTTGAACATCCTCGAACCACCGGGGGTTGTTGCCGCGAATCTCCTCGCCCAACACCGCTTCCTGAATGTCTTCTATCTCTTGCCGAGTATAGCTGTATGGCTCGAAATTGTATTTCTGGCGCTCTTTGGCGGCGTCCCGCTCGGCGCGGATCTGCCAGCCCCTGGTCTTTGCTAACACTTCGCCACGCTGGTTGCGGTAAGTGGTAATGCTGGACTGGATCAAGATGTTGCCGGCGAATTCGCTCTTCTTTTCCTCCAGGTTGGTGAACTGCTCTTGGACAGAGATCCGGTCGTCCAGGTAGATGGGCCGGAACCACTCCCAGTCGTTACCGGCGTGAAAACCGTGAACTCCCGGCAGGCCCCCCGTGCGCCCGGAGCACCAATAGACGCTGTAGAGGAAACATGGCGGCGCGACGATGGTCCCAAACTTGGTTGCCTGGGCATAACTTTTGTCCCAGTAAAGGGAGTTTGTGTCACCAATGCCCTGGCAAAAATGCCTGATGGCGTCCTGGCTGGCCGATTCGTTAAACAGGCCGACGCCGTACTGCCGGGGCCGGTTGAAGCTGCCCAGCCGCTGCCGCAACCGGGCGACTCCCTCGGGGGTGATCTTTCCTGACTCGAGAACCATTTGCAAATTCTCCCAGAAGCGTTGCGCTTATTTAGCTTACCCGCTCACGACCCACGGTTGATGCCCGCATATAGCACAATGTCCACACCAGCGGGTAATTCAGTATACAACCAGGCGAACGGGTGATCTGTCGAACTAACGGCCACACCGCGATTCAGAACGCCTGCCGTTGCATGCGCAGACGGGCCGGAGGCCGAGGGCGGGGGATCAACAGATAGGAAAAGGCGGACAAGCCGTAGATTGCCGCCAGTGGAATCAGCGCCCAAAAGTAGCTGCCGGTCTGGTCTACGATAAGTCCCATCCATACCGGCGTACTCATGGACATCAGTTGGTCCGGCAGGTGTTGCCATCCCCTCAGCGTGGCAAAGCTCCGCCGGCCAAAAAAGTCCCCCATAATGGCCCAAGCCAGGGGGTTGGCGCTTTCCGAAAAGGCCAGCAAAACCACGAACAGACCCGCCTGCCACAGGTGGCCGCTGTGGTCCATCAACACAACCATCGCCACGGCGCCACTGACCATGGCCATTGAGCTGAGCTTTAGCTTCGACCAACTGTCGCCGGCCCAGCCCACCAACGGATTGAAAACAATGGTTCCCAAGGACAACCCTGCCACCAAGGGAACGGCTATAGCTTGGCTGGCATCTTCGGACCTGCCCCCGCCTTCCAAGAACCAGACCATCACCGGCACCAGCAGGAATGACATCCCGGAATGCACCGTGTTGCGAAGGCCCACAGACAGAACCAGGAGCCAGTAGGAGATGCTGACCATCGCCTCCCTGGTGGTGAAATCCATTTCTGAAGTGCCTTGCCTGGCTCCCGTGGTGATACTGGCCGGCTCCTCGAACCCAGCCTCGCTTGAGACCACCTGTGAGATCTCCTCGCCCGGTGGAGATACCCCGGAAGAATCTGGAACGGGAGCGTCTTCCCCATCGGGCAGCAGCCCCATCCTTTCGGGTGTGCCGCGCACCAGGCAAGACAGGGGCACCACCACCGCGATGATAGCGATGCCAGACACGATAGCCGCGTTCTGCCAGCCCAGTGTCAGCACCAGTATTCCTACGATGGGAGCCAACGCCAGGCCCCCCAGACCATTGCCAGTAGACGCCACGGACATGGCCAATGCCCTTCGGCGCCTGAACCACTGGTTCAACGCCGGTACCGTCGCGTTGTTATAGCCAGTCCGAAAACCCAGGGAAAGCAGCCCAACAAACACCAATATGAAATAAAGGTAGTTATGGCTGAAGGCTAGAAGCACGAAACCCAGACCGGAGGTCACCCCGCCGAAAATCAGCATGGCTCGGGGGCCGAACCGGTCGGTACAGAATCCGGCCAAGGGACCCAGCAAACCTCCCGCCAGACGTCCCAACATGTCGGCAAAAGAGATGGCGGCCACGCCGACACCCAGTTCCTTGCTAACAGGCAGCACATAAAAGGAAATGCCCCTGTTGAAAGTGCCGTGTTTCAGGGCATCGATGACCACGCTGGCGCCCACGATCCACCAACCGTAGAAAACCTTCCCCAGGCCCCTTTTTTCCTTGATCGACTGTGTCTTGATCACCAATGGTTTTGGATATCCTTAATGGTTTCTTGTTGACATAGGGCCCATGCCCCCTGGGCGACCCTCATAGTTCCCCTAGGGACCTCAAGCTCATTCGGCGGGGTTTGCCATTGTTGGCGCCTATCGCTTGCAAAAACACCTGGCCGCCCGGTTGGTCAACGTATTCATGCCCCAGCGTCAAGCAGCCTGGGTCAAATCAAAACCTATGGAGTGGCAGGAAGTCCACAACACGGAGCCCGGCTCACCCGGCAATCAACAGGCGATACCCAAGGTCGATCTCCGGCAACTCCCGAAGATAGCCGTAACGGGCATCCCATTCTCCTGATGCCAAGTCCTCCCGCAACCTTTGGACGCACCGTTCAGCGACTTGGCCTGACAGCTGTGCCAGACTGGATATCCCCGCCCGTACCGAAGAATCCAAATACGCCTCGGGCCTTCGCCAATAGGCTCCGGCGAACCCATCGATACAATCCGCCGGCACCGGCACGGGAAGGACTGTTTGGACGTCCAAGTATGCTCGTACATCTTCGACGCTTGGCGCCCGTATCTCCGAGGGCAACGACAGACACTCTGGGAAGTATTCGACCAGCCAAAACTTCCATGTTTCCCAAGGTTCGAACAGCAAGACCACTTGCCGTCTCGCCACGCGGCGCATTTCAGACATCCCACCCGCCAGATCGGTCCAATGATGAAGGGTGAACGTAGCTAGAGAGGCCTCGAAGGTTTGATCACCGAAAGGCAGCGCTTCAGCCACGGCCCGGGTCGCTGGGGCGGAGCCCGCTCTGCGCTGGCCAATCATCTTAAGCGACGGTTCCACCGCTACCACCCGGCGGCCGGCCGGTTCATAGTTGCCGGTGCCGGCGCCCACATTCACCACACTTCGAGCGTCACCCAAGGCGGTATCGATCAGACGTTGGATACGCGGGTCCGGCCGGCGGGCCGCCGAATAGCCAACGCCGATGCTTTGGTATACCTGATCGTTAGAACCTGATGTCATGGAATATCTATCTTTGCCGGAGAGCGGCGGATTTCCGTTTGAAACAGATCCTAGTATATGACTTGTTGCTCTTGAAGTCGCTCCAGTTCATCCAAGGGGACGCCCAGTAGTTGGTGGAAGACATATTCGTTGTGTTCGCCCAATACCGGCGCCGGGGTCCTGACGCTGCCGGGGGTTCCGCTGAGCAGCCAGGGCATACCATAGACCCATTCGGCGCCGATATGAGGATGTTCCACCTGGGCGTAAGCGTCGCGTTGTTGCAGGTGCGGGTCCAGGAATTGATCCTCGATGTTCATCACGGGCATGGCCGCCACGCCATTGTCTTGCAGCTTCTGGGTGATCTCCTGGGCTGGAAGGCCGCGGGTCCACCGGGAGACGTATCTGTCTAGGTCATCCGTGTTGGCCAGCCTGGCAGCCCTGTCTGCAAACCGCTGGTCCTGGGTCCAGGCGGGATTTTCCAAGGCCAGGCAAAATCCCAGCCACTCCTCCTCGGTCTTAACGGCGATGGCCACCCATTTGTCATCACCGGCACAAGGGTAATTATTGTGAGGAGCGAATTCCGCGTCGTGGTTTCCCTCGGGCGCCGGCTCCTTGCCATTCATCTGATTACTTAAAAATGCTTCTCCCAACATGGATGCGGTGGCTTCCAATTGGGCGACCTCAACCATCTGCCCCCTTCCCGTCCGGTTCCGATGCCTCAATGCCGCCATGGCGGCCAGCCCGGCATAGATGGAGGCCACGGCATCGCTCCAGGGCGATTGCAGCTCCCCCACCAGCGGTTCGGATTCATCATACCCAACCACGCTCATCAGCCCGGATAACGCTTGGATTATGGGAGCGTAGGCCAGAATGTCCCTCAGGGGGCCCGAATCGCCCACCGAAGGCATGGATACCAGAATGATGTCTGGCCGAAGCCGCTTCAGCTCCGGGTAGTCCAGTCCCAATCTGCTCAAGACGCCGGGAGAGAAGTTGTTCATCACCACGTCGCTTCGGGCGATCAACCTGCGAGCCAGGTCTATTCCCTCGCCGGTCCTCAGGTTCAGCGTCACACCCAGTTTATTGCGGTTGATGCTGTGGAACAGGGGTTGCAGTTCAGGCCACAGGCCCCGGTCGCCGCCCGCCGCATCCTCTCCCACCATGGGGCGGCCTAGACGCAGTCCGTCCAACCGTTGCCGGCTCTCGACCTTGATGACCTGGGCTCCCATGTCAGCCAAAAGCTGGGCCGCCATGGGCCCGGCCCAGGCGCTGCCCAGGTCAACAATCCGATACGGGGTCAAAGGTCCGTGGAGGGCATCTGGCACGTTAGATCACCCCCGCCCTGGCCATGGCCGGCAACCGGGAGGGATCGAGGCCCAGTTCGCCGCACAAGATCTCCTGGTTGTGCTGCCCCAAGGCCGGCGCGGAACGCACGTAGCGGCACGGAGATTCAGAAAACCGGTAGGCGGCTCCGGGATACCTCAGGTTTCCAGCCTGGGGATGCTCCACATCCTTGAAAAACTCGCGGCTGTTCAGGTGAACATCCTCCAACACCTCGCCGAAGGTCCGCACCGGCGCGCAGGGAATTCGGTTTTCCAGGCAGATGGCCAGGATCTCCTCCTTGGTATGTTCCATGAACCAAGGAGTGATCAAAGCTTCCGCCTCTTCGGGGTAGTCTTCGCTCATGGCCCGCCGGTCTCGGTACCTGGGCTCGTTCACCCATTCTTGATCCCCCATCAAGGCCAGAAAACGCTGGTACTGCTCCAACTGGGGGGCATCTATGCAGACGTAGCCGTTTTTACAGGGCAACACGCAATTGGGAAACAGACCCAGGCGCATGCGGTTGCCCGACCTCCAGCCGGCCACCCCCCGGTATATATAGGTAGGAAGGTGGTAGCCGCTCAGGAGGACGCTCATGACCTGACCTTCCGACACGTCAACCAGTTGACCTTGGCCCCCCGGCCCTTTGATATCCCGACCCAACAGGGCGGCGACGCTGGCGAAGGCCGCTCCGACTCCGGCGAGATAACTTGCCTGGTATAAGGGCGTCGTTAAAGGTTCCCGGTGGGGGTGCCCGGCGCCAAAGCTCATACCGCCGATGGCGTTGGCCGTCAGATCGTAGCCCTTGTAATCCCGGTAAGGGCCGGACCTGCCGTAGGGCGTGATGGACGTGACGATCAACCTGGGAAACAGGGATCGTAACGACTCATAATCAAGGCAGTGGCTTTGGGTAAGTGCGGCAGGCTGGTTCTCCAAAAATACGTCGGCGGTATCCAACAGGCTTTCCAGCAACTCCCGTCCCGTGGCCGATCCAGGGTCCAAGGTGATGCCTCGCTTGTTCAGGTTGGTGAATAAAAAAAGCCCGCTGCGCTCTCCGTCAGGCACGTGCTGGGGAAAGGGTCCGTGGCGGCGGCTTTCATCGCCGTACACCGGCGGCTCGATCTTTATGACGTCAGCTCCTAGCTCAGCAAGCACTTTGCCGCAGAAAGGGGCGGAGATGAAGCTGCCCCATTCCACTACCCTGACACCGTCCAACGAACCAGACAATACTTCCGGTTGCACCGATACCTCTTACCCGATTACGGGGCCAAAAATCCGGCGCCCCTCCATGACCTTTCAGGCTCGATGTCAACCGGCCCGAAAATCCCGGAAAGAGGCGCCTTCTATCTGGCGGCAAGTATAGATTATTGGAGAGGGCTGTCAAGGAACGAACAGCCGCCCGCAGGGTTTCCGGTTTTTACGGGCATGTTAGGTGTTTTCCGTTCGCCCTGAGCCCGTCGAAGGGTCCGCCGCAAGCCGATGGTTCGCCCCGATCGCATCGGGGTCACCACGAACGCGAATTGGGTGAACACTTGGGGTAAACATGAGACCCTAATCAATCTGCCAACTGAACTATTCGCCCAGGTTGATCACGATATTGTCGGGGCCTCGGGAAAGAATGGCTTCCGCCGGCTCATTGGTGACGTTGCCTTCTATATGAGGAGTGTTGGCGGGTACGTATATAAAATCTCCGGGTCCGGCATCAATGTACTCCTTAAAATCTTCGCCAAAGTAGACCCGTATAGAGCCGCTTACCACATAGGCAGCAGTCTCTGCGTCGCCGTGGTGGTGGGGAGGACCCAGAGTATTTGGGACGCAGGTCACTTTTCCCAACCATATCTTCGATGCTCCCACCGTGTTAGAGTCGATTCCCGGCTGGCGGATCATGCCGCGGGTCTGGGTCGTGGTGCCGGGGTCCGCAGTCCCGTGAACCACACGGAACTCTTTGCCAGAGATGGTAGTGCTCATATTCTGCTCTCCCACGCCGAATTAAATGCCCGCTTTGCCTGGGCCGATGATACGTTAATGGGCCAATTGCAACAAGCGAGACCATTTATCCACGTTACCGACCAGGTTATCCACAATCTCCCCCCGCCCTTCCATCACCCGCGTCAGGTTTTCCAGGCATAGCACTCCATGACCCCAGTTGCCCGCCCAAGCTGAAGAACCAATCCTTGACGCATATCAACCTAACCGGATAAAATTCGCAAAGAAATCAGTCATGCCAATGATTATGAATTTTGTGAGGTGTAACTCAAATGGCTAACAATGATATAGCCTTGATGGCCCACTTGATGCGCCGTGCCGGTTTTGGCGCCACCCGGGATGAACTGGAGGGATTGGCCGCCAACGGCTACGACGCCACGGTGGAGGCCCTGCTGGATTCCGATGCCCAAGAGCCGCTGGACCGGATAGAGATGATGCGCTACCACCCTTGGACCTGGCGGCCGGGAACACTGCCGGGCATGGGCGCGGCCGAATGGCTGCGAGACATCCTTAACACCAAGCGGCCTCTGGAAGAGAAGATGGCCCTGTTCTGGCACCAGGTGTTCGCGACTGGCGTCTCCAAGGTGGACCACTACGACGATGTCATGGACATGATCGTCAAGTTCCGCAAACAGGGGATGGGAAACTACCGGGACCTGTTGCTAGAGATGGCCAAAGACCCGGCCATGATCTACTGGCTGGACAACTATGAGAACACCGCCGACGCGGTAAACGAGAACTGGGGCCGGGAACTGCTGGAGCTGTTCAGCATGGGCGTCGGCAGCTATACCGAGGTTGATGTCCGGGAATGCTCCCGGGCCTTCACCGGCTGGACAATAGAACCCAAGTTGCCCCGAGGGCCGATAGGCCGTTTTGACTGGTTCTTCAAATACCGGGAAGAAGACCACGACGACGACGAAAAGACCTTCCTCGGTGAGACGGGCAACTTCAACGGCGAAGACATCATAGACATCATCTGCCAACAGCCGGCGACCGCCCAGTTCATCGCCCGGCACCTTTACAACTTCTTCGTGGCCGACGAAGCTCAGGTACCCGCGTGGGCGGTCACTCCTCCCAAGGACGAAGCAGCAATCGACCTGTTGGCCGACACATATATTGAGTCTAATTACGACATCCGCTCCATGTTGCGGGTTTTGTTCAAATCCGACTTCTTCAAAGAAGCCCGGTTTGCCCGGCTCAAGAGCCCGGCGGAAGTGGTGGTTGGTACTTTGAAGTTGGTGGGGGGCGCCGAGTTCCCCGCTCCGGGCATCGGCGACCTCTCCCGGCAGCCTTGCTACATGGGCCAGGATTTACTCAATCCCCCGAGCGTGGAGGGTTGGCACACCGGCGCCGAGTGGATCAACAGCGGCTCTCTCATGCGCCGCGTGAACTTCACCGCCGACCTGGTGGGCGACACAACCCGGCCCGGCATCCAAAATATGATCTCGCGCCTGAAGGCCCAGGGCAGCCAGTCAGCCGAGCAGTTGGTAGACGGTTGTTTGGACCTGATGGGACCACTGGAGATCGCCCCGGAGAGTCATCAGGAATTGGTAGACTTTGCCGGAGAGAAGGGCGAGGTCCGTTGGGATTCTGAAGATGACATCCACTCTTCAAGCGAGCGGGTCAGCGAGTTGCTGCAACTCATCGTCTCCCTGCGGGAATACCAGTACGCTTAGCCCATTTTGCCATGCATCGTAGGGGCACGGCCCTGATGGACTCGGGGCGCCCCTGCCCCGCCAACCTTCCAGACAAGGAGCATAAACATGACCAGTTCTCACAAAGACCCGGTGCTGGTTGTCCTTCAGATGACCGGAGGCAACGACTACCTGAACACGGTGATCCCCTACAGCAACCCCCTGTACCGGGACAACCGCCCGGCCGTGGGCGTGCCCGAGGGACAGGAACTCGCCCTGGACGACAACGTGGCATTCCATCCTGAGATGGGTCCCATGAAGACCCTCTACGACCAGGGTCAAGTAGCGATCATCCATGGAGTTGGATACCCCAATTCGCCCAGGTCCCACTTCCGGTCCATGGACATCTGGCACACCTGTGAGCCCGACATCCTGGGAACCGAAGGCTGGCTGGGACGGGCAACCCGGGATATCGACCCTAACAAAGAAAACGTGTTGACGACCGTAAGCTTCGGTCCGGCCTTGTTCCGGTCCCTGGCATTGCCGGGTGTCCCGGTGGCCTGCGTCGACGACCTGGACAACTACGGTCTGTTGCCTGGCATCACCGAAACCCAGCAGCGGAGCAAGATCCTGGACCGGTTCTCCCGCCTGTACTCGCCGGTGATGGGCTCTAGCGCGGTGATGGACTATCTGGGCCAGACGGGCCTCGACACTCTGGAAGGGGCCGACATCCTAAAAGAAGCGCCCAAGATGTACTCTTCCACCGTCGAGTACCCCGACACCACAATCGCCAAGAAGTTGAAGGGCATCGCCCAGATTCACATGGCCGACTTCGGCACCCGGATCCTCTACTGCGACCACGGCAGCTTCGACAGCCATTCCAACCAGGTGGGCATGCACGACAAACTGTGGCACGACGTTTCCCAGGCGGTGGAATGTTTCTTTGACGATCTCAAGGAACACGATGCCGCCGATAACGTCATCATGCTCATGTTCACCGAGTTTGGACGGCGCACCCACGACAACGGCTCCGGCACCGACCACGGCGCCGGCGGCGCGGCATTCATGGTGGGCGACCGCATCAAGGGAGGCCAGTACAGCGAAATGCCCTCCCTCAAGACCGAGGACCTGGAGCAAGGCGACGTTGTTCCCAATTACGACTTCCGCGGCCTGTACTCCACCATCCTTGAAGACTACATGAAGCTAGACGCCAAACCCTTGGTGGGCGGCGCCTTCGAGAAGTTGGCCTTCGTCGAATAAATACTCAACCCGCTCTTGCCGTTAGGGCAAGATATGAATCAAGAATACCCGCCGGCCTATAGTCTGGAAAATTCCGGGCGACAAAGCGTCTGGGCCGGCCGGAGTGAACCTTCGGAGGATTGAACAATGCTAACCGAAACGGTGGCAGGCCGAACCTACGACTACAGCCACAGCGTTGGCCGCGGCGCTCAGACCGGTATGGGGTTCTCTAATCCGGTGGCGGCAGCTCTGGGCAAGGACGACATCTTATACGTCGTCAACCGGGGAAGTGAAAGCATCAGCAACGTCGCCTGGAACCGCACCGGCGTGGGCGGTCGAATATGCAAAGTCACCCTGGGAAGCCAGGCCGGCGAAGAGGAATTCGTCGGGGAGTTCAGCAAGTACGGCGACGCCGACGGCCAGTTGATTTGGGGCGTGGGCATCGTTGCCGACAGCCAGGGCAACGTCTACGTCACTGACGGATGGCTGAACCGGGTGACGGTCTTCGATCAGGAAGGGGATTACCTGCGCCACTGGTCCGCCATCCCAGGGGACGAGGGCGAAGTGAACGGCATCGCAGGGATCGCCATGGACGCCGATGAGAACCTGTATATCACCGACGGACGAAGCCATAAAGTCCGTAAGTTCACCAAGGACGGCGATCTCTTGAACTCCTGGGGCTCCCTGGGCGACGGCCCCGACCAACTGGATTCCCCCTGGGGTATCACAGTCGACGGCGAAGGTTTCGTCTACGTGGCGGACTTTAAGAACCACCGGGTCCAAAAATTCACCTCCGACGGGAAGTTCGTGGCCCAGTTTGCCAGCCATGGCAAGCGCCGCGGGCAGATCAACTACCCCGTCGGCGTGGCGGTGGACGCCGAGGGCGATGTTTATATCTGCGACTGGAGCGAGAACGATTGGGAGCAGGGCAAGGTCCATATCTTTGACAAGTCCGGCAAATTCCTGACCAGCTTGGCGGGAGATGCCCAGCAGCTTGCCAAGTGGGCCCAGATGACGGTGGACGCCAATGCCGACTATATAAAGCGCCGCCGGGAGGTCAAATCCACCGAGCCCGAGTGGAATTTCGCCCAGCCCGCCGGCGTTTCCTTCGACACCGCCAACAACCGGCTGGTGGTGATGGACACCCAGCGCAGCCGCCTGCAGATATACAACAAGAGCGGCGGTTACCTGGTACCGCAACTGAATCTGTGAGCAAACTTTCGGACGCCCCAAAGCCATACCTTTGGTATAAGGGGCGTCCGGGCCGCTTTCCGCCTGCCCCAAGCATGGACCGCACGCGGTGACAGTCGCCACACCCAAACACGCCGCTGATATCAAGTCACTGAAGTCCCCTAACTTCCCTGTGAAACGCGAGTGATACTATGGACCCGGCCATGGAGGAACACTTCCTAAAGTTTGCTGCCGAAAATCCGGGCATGATGTGTTCGGAGGCCCCGGTGGAGATCCTTGAAGCATCGGCGGCCGATGCCGAGCCGACTAAATTTTTGGAAGACTATTTCTCCGCCGGCTATCACGGATGGCTGGCCTTGAAATTCGGCCGCAGTATCCATCCCCCCCAGGACCGCGTCGACCGGGCCATCATCGTCCTCTGGCTCCGGGCGTGCCTGCTCAATACCGGCCGCATCCTTGGGCGCCAAGAGTCCGAGCCAGACCAGCCCTTTTTCTCCGACGACGGCCTTTATTAGCCGACACTCTGCCCGAGATTATTCGGGCCAGCCCCTCATCAAATTCCTGTAGCCCCAGCGTTCTTTCAACGATCCAAGGATTGTCATCAAATACCGCTCATGGTGAGCTTGTCGAACCACAGACTGTGGCCCTTGAATCAATCCTAGAAAATCGAGGCAACGCCTCATTAAAGACCGGCATAACGACTCCCAAGTTGGATTGTGGGGAATGCCTCGGACTGATCCCGCGGCTTAAAACTCCAACCTATCCTTCGACAAGCTCAGGACGAACGGGAAACCAAAGGCTAGTCAATCAAACGAAACTCCGTGCCTGTCTTCCTGGACATGGGCCCCACCCATAGCCCAAGCATGTATACTAGCTTTCATTGAAACGGCCTAGCACGGGTGACACATCCCGGCCCAGGTCAATCCAAAAATCGGCAGGGGTAAACATGGCGGATTCAGAGCGGTTCAGCTACGAAGGTCTATTCTCAAAAAATTCAACCGTCGTCGCGCCCGGCGCGGCTCTCAGGCCCAAGTACGATTTCGCCGTGGCCTACCCCGACCCGGAAACCCTGCCCCTGGACGGGCTGGCATCGTCCCTTAAAAATGCGCTGGACCGTGATGGCAAGGACCTGGCCTATTATCCCAACTCGGCCGGGTTGCCCTCGTTGCGGCGGTTGGTGGCGGAAAAGTTGGGCCGGGACCGCAACATGACGGTTGGCGAAGACGACGTGGTTCTCACGTCGGGGTCGGGTGAAGCCATCGGCATGCTGATCCAAGCCCTGACGGATCCCGGCGACGTGGTGCTGACCGAGGAGTTCTTCTACCTGGGAACCATGCGGCAGATGCGCCGGTTCGGCACCGACGTGGTGGGGGTCAAGTGCGATTATGAGGGCATCATTCCGCAAGAGTTGGAAGCGACCCTGGAACGGCAAGCGGGGCTGGGGAAAAAGGTCAAATACCTATACACTATACCGTGCTTCCAGAACCCACTGGGTTGGACCATGACCCTGGAAAGGCGTAAACAAGTCCTGGAGATCACCCGCCGGCACGGCATTCCCGTTTTCGAGGACGACTGCTACGTGGACCTGCGCTTCGAAGGCGAGGACGTAACCTCGTTCCACTCCCTGGACGACACCGGCTCGGTGATCTATGTCGGCTCGTTTTCCAAGATATTGGCCCCGGGGATGCGCATGGGCTACATGGTCGCGCCGCCGGAAGTGATCCAGCGGGCCATGAGCTTCAAAGCGGGTGGAGGGGTCAACCAGTTCGCGGCCCTGGCCATCGAGGAATACCTGAAAGACAACATGTACCAGCACATCGAAGAAGAGAATCGGGCGCTGGTGGTCAAGCGGGACGCCATGATCGCATCCCTGGGCGAAAACTTCGGCAGCGCCGCCACCTGGCTGGTTCCCCAGGGCGGCCTTTACGTTTGGGTGGAGATGCCCGAGGGCACCGATCTGGCGGCATTCCAGGAGCAGTCGTTCAGGGAAGGGGTGGGGTTTTACAACGGCACCATGTTCTCGCCAGAAGGCCGCGGCGCCAATCTAGCCCGGCTGTGCTTCGGCCATCCCCCAGCGGAAACCGTCTACGAAGGCGTGGCCGAATGGGCCCGGATCCTGGACCGCAACGGCCTCCTGCGAGGGTAACCGGCTTTTAGATCTCTAGGTTGAATCAGGCCGGAATTCTCCGCCGTGGTTTCCAGATCCTTGGCTGGATTCCGTGGTCATGGGTATGCTCTTTCGAGGGGTCGCCCTCACCCCGGCCCCGATGAAATCGGGGCCACCCCTCTCCCTGAGGTAGAGGGGACGGGAATTTACGTTCTCAAGCTAATACTCCGGCAACCTTTTGAATAACCCCTTCCAAGTCCCGCTCTATGTCCTGGTTCCTAATCCGGAGCAAGGTGATTCCATTGGCCTCGATGATTGATTGCCGGACGTTGTCGTACTCTTTCCGGTCCACATTTGAATGGACATCTCCGTCCAGTTCAATCACTAGATGGGCCTCTTCACAATAAGAGTCGGCGATATATCTTCCAATAGGATGTTGGCGGCGAAACTTTGCGCCACCCAGCCGGCGTTTTCGCAACTGACCCCACAGCGTTTCCTCAGCAGAGGTGGCCTTTCGGCGCAAGCGACGGGCAATTCCAACAATATGACCAGGTGTTTTTGATCTTTGCAATTCTCTCATTCAAGGGCACCCCTCGCCCTACGGGAGAGGGGCCGGGGGTGAGGGCCCCCTAGGCCACAGGCTTGTTGGCTACCTGGGGGTCTACCTTGCGGGGTAAGAACTGGCCATCGCCAAGGGTTGCTTTGAACTCCCCGTCTTCCACGGCCACCTTACCCCGAAGGATGGTCGTTACCGGCCAGCCTTCGATCTCAAAATCTTCCCAGATGCTGTAGTCGGTGATGTGGAAGTCTCCCTTGGCCAAACGCTTCTTGATGCTGGGATCGATCAGGACCAGGTCGGCGTCGCTGCCTGGAGCGATGACGCCCTTGCGGGGATATAGGCCCATGATCTTGGCGGCGTTGGCCGATGTCACGTCAACGAAACGCTGCAGCGACATGCCCCGCTTGGACACCCCTTCGCTAAAGGTGATGCCAACCCGGGTCTCGGCGCCGTTGTGCCCGCCGGTCACGTCGGAAATCGTGCGGCCTACGATCTTCAGGTCCCACGATGTGCAATATTCGTCGGTGGCCATGGTGCTCAGGCCGCCGTTGACGATGCCGTTCCACAGCGCCTGCCGGTCCTCCTCGGATTTCAACGAGGGATAGGTGTGATACTTCATGCCGTTTTCTTCCTTATAGTTTTCGGCGTTGAAGCAACAATAATTGTGCAGGGTCTCACCGTACACCGGCATCCCTTTGGCCCTGGATTCTTGTATCGCTGCCAGTCCCTGCATTGCGCTGACGTGGACGAAGTACACCGGCGAGCCGGTCCACTCGGATACCTTCAACACCCGCCTGAAGGAAACGTCCTCGGACTCGTTGCTGTGGACCAGGTGCATGTTCCACCACTCGGTGCGCTCCTCGGCCGCCAGCTTCTGGTACATATGCTGCACCATATCGTCGTCCTCGGAATGGACCAGCAGCATGGCGCTGTGGCGCTGGATCTGCTCCATCAAGTCGTGAAGGTGGCCCGTCCCCACCATGCGCGGCTCTCCGGACATGGACGGCGGTCGGATGTTGGTGGTGAATATCTTGACGGTGGCGAAACCGTCTTCGATGTGCTCGTGGAGCTGGCCCAAGATCTCGGAAGGTATCTCGCCCAACAGCATCAAGTGATGGGAGTAATCGGCGTAGGAATTGCCTCGCCAGACCGAGGTGCGCTCCTGAACCGCCTGGTTGATGTCGATGCCCGGATACTGGATGGCGAAGTCCAGCAGGGTGGTGGTGCCGCCATAAAGGGCCGCGCGGCTCACCTGATCCGGCGGAGCGGTGGAATGATTCCCCGGCCCCATGATGGGCGCCGCTATGTGGGCATGGGGCTCGATTCCGCCGGGCGCGACTATCTTTCCGGTGGCGTCGATGATCCGGCCGGCCTCTTCGGTTATGGAGTTGGCCGCTGCCACCGACACGATCTTATCTCCCTGGATCCCCACGTCCCAATCGCCCACGCCCCATGAAGTTACCACCTGTCCGCCGCGGATGATCAGGTCTAGCATTTTCAGGCCTCCATAATCAGTCTGATAAGGTTAGGAATCCGCCGGCGCCACCGCCGGGATGCCCTCTTGGGGAATGGCATCCTCCCAGTGAGGGAGTTGATGCCGGGAGGTCGTGGGAAGAACTAGAATGGAGGCAACCCCCACCAGGCTCAGCACCAACGATACCGCGATGGTAGCGGTGAAGTCGCCCGTCATGTCCCGAAGGAGACTGCCGATAGTAACCCCCGCCGCCATGCCGATGTTCGCCCCCATCATCTGCCAGCCGAAGGCGGCTCCGATGGGGGCGCTGCCGTAGTATTGGCGGTTGATGATGGGGAACGCACTCATCTCGCCGCCAAAGCCGATGCCAAATAGCGCCGCAAACAGGTAAAACATCCAAGCGTCGTGGGCGAAGAACAGGATGATGATGGGGGCGCTCTGCATGAAGAAGCATACGGCCATGGCGCCTTTGCTGCCCATGCGGTCGGCAACGATGGGGACGCCAAACCTGGAAACAGTGCTGACTGCTGAAAGAACCACGAAGAGCCCCGCTGCCGCGCCCTTGGATACGCCCGCTTCCTCGGCTATGGCTACCAGCAAGGCCATCACGATCGCGTGGCCGGCGCATCCCCAAAAATGAATGCCAATGAGGTTCCAAAAGGTCCCAGTGCGCTGGGCTTGGTGCATAAAAACACTGGCCCGCACTTTGGCTATCTCTGGCTCTTGCACCTTTTGAATGGGCTCGTCGTCCGGAGCGCCCATGGGTCTCAAGCCGATCTGCGCCGGCTCGTTGTAAAACGGCCTTATCAACAGAAGCATGACAGCGCCCCCGGCAATGCCGGTGACCCAAAATGCCGCTTTCAGGCCATTCTCACCCCCACCGAAAACATAGATGATAAACAAGACCAGGGGAACGAACACCAGGGGACCCATTCCCTGGGATGACTGCAGTATCCCCATTCCCAGCCCCAGGTGCTTCCGGAACCACATGGTGACCGCCGCCGTCAGGGGGACCTGGAAAATGGCCATGGCGGCGCTGAGCAAAACCCCGTAGATCAGGTAAAACAGCAATAGATTGGTAGTATTGCTACCCATGACCAGAGCGGAGCCCACCATACACGCGGTGAACAGCAAGGCGCCAGCCGTCATGGTGCGGCGGATTCCGTACCGGTCGCCCAGCGAGCCAGCCAACGGACTAAAGAGACCCGAGAATATCCACTGGACGGCCAGTATGCCGCCTACAGCGCCGATACTCCAACCAAAGGTCTCAACCAGGCGGGGCACCAGAATGCTGAAAGAGGTCCGGACGGCGGAACCGCTAAGCCTCAGGGCGGATGCGACCGCAACCATGACCCAGGCGTAGTGGATCTTGTGACCGGCTATGGCCAGGTCTTTGGCCGACGTAATTATCAAGACAGGCTCCCGTGGTTCAATTCCATGCTGCCCCTCATTGATAGAGGACAAATCAAATAGGGTCCGTCGCCCTCTTTCGGGCGCTTGGCCCGTGGGGCCAAACCTGACGCAGGCATATCATTGCCGGAAATAATACCACGGTGACGGTATCCGAACCTATCATAAACTGGTCAAAACCGAGTTTAGGGCCTAACGTACCTGCCCCAGGCTCAAACCCGGCTAACCGAGGCCGGATACTTATTGAATTTATTGGGAAAATCGGTTTCAGGGGCCAAAACGGTTGATATTAAGAAAAAATCAGCCACCCCACTTGACACGCCGCATGAAACCTGTATAATAACCGGTTACCAGTATATGCCTCAGACGTGGACTGCTGTCAACTTCTTGCCTGTATCCAACCCAGTGTACCTCTTTGTCTTCTGTTTTCCATGCGTCCCTGCCCAGGGGATCAGCATGCCCCGGCGTAACTCACTGTAAGGAGATCCGGATATGGCTCTGTCTCCCGTTCAGGGCGCGCTACGCGCGCCGCTGCCCGAAGCTCGCACCTACGCCCGTATTCCAGCGGTGGTGGACATACCCAACCTTATTCAAAGCCAACTGGCGTCCTACGAGTGGTTCGCCACGGATGGACTGCAGGAAGTCTATAAGGAGATCTCTCCCATAGCCGATTACACGGCCAAGAAATACGAACTCCACTTTATGGAGCATTATTTCCGCGACCCCAAATTCCTGCCCCAAGAGTGCAAGGAGCGGGAGATAACATTCGCCCAACCCCTTTATGTAAAGACCCAGCTAGTGATGAAAGAAACCGGCGAGATCAAGGAGCAGGAGATCTTCATGGGGGACATCCCCATGATGACCCCCAACGGGACTTTTATCATCAACGGCGCAGAGCGCGTGGTGGTCAGCCAATTGGTGCGCTCTCCCGGCATCTATTTCGTTTACGAGCGGAATGCCGTGTCGGCCCGGAACCTGTGCTTTGCCAAGCTGATCCCCTCCAGGGGAGCTTGGCTGGAATTCGAGACCAGCAACAAGGACATCCTGTCAGTCAAAGTCGACCGCAAACGTAAGGTTTCCGCCTCCACGTTCTTGCGGGCGCTGGGTGTCGCCTACGACGAAGACATATCGGCTCTTTTTACCGATGTGGATACCGACGAAAATCACAAATATATGCAATCCACCCTGGACCGGGACCCGGAGATAGACCCCAAGGACTACAACTTCCGCAAAGACGACCTGCTTTCCCTTTGGGAATGGCTGCACCCCGAAGTCGAGTACGACAACGACGCAGCCCAGCGTATCGCCGCCGCCCAAATAGAGTTTTACCGGCGTCTGAGGCCCGGCGAACCCCCCAGTCTGGAAAACTCCCGCAACCTGCTGCGCAACCTATTTTTCGGCCCTCGGCGGTATGACCTAGGCCGGGTGGGCCGGTACAAGCTCAACAGGCGTCTGAACCAAACGATCAATGATGGTTTGATGACGCTGTCTCTGGAGGACGTGGTAGCCGTAATACGCACCATGATCCGCATCAACCAGGGAGATGGCCGTCCCGACGACATAGACCACTTGGGTAACCGGCGGGTCCGGGCCGTGGGCGAGTTGGTGCAAAACCAGGTCCGCGTGGGCCTGCTGCGCATGGAGCGGATGGTCAAGGAAAAGATGACGCTGGTGGACCCAGAGGTCGCCGCCCCCCAGGGCCTGGTGAATATCCGCCCGGTGGTGGCTTCCGTCCGCGAATTCTTTGGCGGGTCCCAGCTATCCCAATTCATGGACCAGACCAACCCGCTGGCGGAATTGACCCACAAGCGAAGGCTTTCCGCCCTAGGCCCCGGAGGACTTTCCCGTGAACGGGCGGGGTTCGACGTCCGTGACGTCCACTTCTCCCACTACGGCCGGATCTGCCCGATAGAAACACCGGAGGGCCCGAACATCGGCCTGCTCAGTTCGCTGGCGTCATACGCCAGGATAAACGCCTATGGTTTCATCGAATCGCCGTACCGGCGGGTGATCAAGACTTTGCCCCACGATTCCCCCGACCTTAAAGGCCGGACCGTCACCCAAGACGTGAGAGACGCGGAGGGCAAGGCCATCATCACCAAGGGCAAGGCCATCCCGCCCAACCGGCTGGCCCCCCTGCGAAATCTGCCTAAGAATACCCAAATCCAGGTCAAGCCATTCGTCGCGTCCGGTGACGACGCAGTGACTTATCTATCGGCCGACCAGGAAGAGACCTTCCGTGTGGCCCAGGCCAATTCGTTGCTGGACGACCTGAACCAGTTCACCCAGGACCGGGTTGAGATCCGCGTGGGCGAGACCTACATCCAGGAGTCACCGGATACGGTGGACCTCATGGACGTGTCGCCTATGCAGATCATGAGCATCTCAGCGGCATTGATACCCTTCTTGGAGCACGACGACGCCAACCGGGCCCTGATGGGGTCCAACATGCAACGTCAAGCCGTGCCTTTGTTGCGGCCACAAGCTCCGGTGGTGGGCACCGGGATAGAAGGACGCGTCGCGCGGGACAGCGGCCAGGTGGTCATGTCCCGAGTAGAAGGGACCGTGACTTCCGTCAGCGGGCGGGATGTGACCGTCACCGACGATGATGGGACCGAGCACGTCCATACATTGATCAAATTCGCCAGAACCAACCAGGGAACCTGTTTCGACCAGCGCTCCACGGTTGCCAAAGGAGACCGCGTGAAAGTCGGCGGCGTCCTGGCGGACAGTTCCTCCACCGACCACGGAGAGCTGGCCTTGGGGCAAAACGTCACGGTGGCGTTCATGTCCTGGGAGGGGTACAACTATGAAGACGCCATCATCCTCAGCGAACGCTTGGTAAAGGACGATTGTTACACCTCCACCCACATAGAAAAGCATGAAATGGAAGCCCGGGAAACCAAACTGGGCCCCGAAGAGATCACCAGGGACATTCCCAACGTGGGGGAAGGCAGCCTGCGGGACCTTGACGAGCGCGGCATCATAAGGGTGGGCGCCGACGTGGGACCCGGGGATATCTTGGTGGGAAAGGTCACTCCCAAGGGCGAAACTGAGCTGACGGCGGAGGAGAAACTGCTCCGGGCCATCTTTGGAGAAAAGTCCCGGGACGTTAAAGACACCTCCCTCAGGGTCCCCCACGGGGAAAGGGGCAAGGTCATCGACGTACGGGTGCTCAACCGGGCCAACCGGGACGATCTGTCCCCCGGGGTCAACGAGGCCGTCCGCGTGTGGATCGCCCAAACCCGCAAGATATCGGTGGGAGATAAAATGGCCGGCCGCCATGGCAACAAGGGCGTCGTGGCCCGAATATTGCCCGAAGAGGACCTGCCATACATGTCCGACGGAACTCCAGTGGACATCATCCTGAACCCCATTGGCGTGCCTTCTAGGATGAACCTGGGCCAGGTGTTGGAAACACACCTGGGCTGGGCCGCCCGGAACCTGAACTTCAGGGCCAACACACCGGTGTTCGACGGCGCCAGCGATGATTCCCTTGAAGACGCCCTGGCCAGGGTTTGGTTCACGCAGCAGGCCGGCGCCCTTTCCACCAATCCGGCCGACGGTTCGAACCAGCAGGATTTCGACAAAGTCATCACCTGGCTGTCGGACAGGGGCTACGACGGTAAATTGCTGTTCGACGACCAGGTCCAAGGAGAGGCGCAGGCCGCCTGCCTGAGGATTTGGCTCAAGGACGTGGCCGAAATAGACCCCGACGGCCTGGAACCCCAGGAGTTGCACAAGGTGGCCCTTGAGGTTCACCGGGAAAAGGGCATAGCTCCCCCTACCTTTGGTAAATTCCAGCTGTTTGACGGCCGGTCCGGTGAACCATTCGACCAGCCGATCACCGTGGGGAGCATCTACATCCTCAAGCTGATACACCTGGTTGAGGATAAGATTCACGCCCGTTCTACCGGTCCTTACTCCATGATCACCCAACAGCCGCTGGGAGGCAAAGCCCAGTTTGGCGGGCAGCGGTTCGGCGAGATGGAAGTGTGGGCCCTGGAAGCCTACAGCGCCGCCTACAACCTGCAAGAGGTGCTAACGGTCAAGTCCGATGATGTGGCGGGCCGTGTCAAAACATACGAGGCAGTGGTCAAGGGTGAGCCCATCGGCCAGCCCGGAGTGCCAGAATCCTTTAACGTGCTTTTGAAAGAATTACAAAGCCTCGGCCTGTCGGTGGAACTCCTCAACGAAGAGGCGCACGCTCCACTGAGCCAGAGCATAGCCGACGATTCGGATCTTTACCAACCGTTGGAGGCTGATTAATGGTCAGAATGGCAGACCGCACCGAGTCCCAAGGGACCAATTTCAATGCGATCAGAATTTCCATAGCGTCTCCAGAACAGATGCTCAACTGGTCCCACGGCGAAGTCACCAAGCCGGAGACGATTAACTACCGAACCCTGCGGCCCGAAAAAGACGGGCTTTTCTGTGAACGTCTGTTTGGCCCCACCAAAGACTGGGAATGTTTTTGCGGTAAGTACAAGCGGATCCGCTACCGGGGCGTAGTATGCGACCGTTGCGGGGTCGAAGTCACGCGGTCCAAGGTTCGCCGGGAGCGCATGGGCCACATCAAACTTGCGGCTCCGGTAGCCCACATATGGTTTAGCAAGACCACCCCCAGCCGCCTGGGCCTGCTCTTGGACCTATCGCCACGCAATCTAGAAAGGGTTCTTTACTTCGCCCAGCATATCGTTGTGTCCGTGGACGAAGATATGCGGAATGAAAGCATCGAAGCGGAGCGGATCAAGCACGAGTTGGAAGTCCGCAAACGTCAGCGGGCGGCCGAAGAAAAGATTCGGGAGCTTCAGGCTTCAGGGGGCCTCCCCGTAGACGCTTTGACCTCTGAGGATTCCGGAGACGGCGAAACCGAAGCGGCTAATCCTGTAGATGAACCTTCCGCCGGGGCCGTTGAAGATGCCGTGGCCAATGATGCTGCGGCGGAAGAAGCCCAGCCGGAAGTAGTTCGGCCGGACGAAGGCCAGGAAATACCGGGAGCTACCCTGACCCCCGAACAGGAAAAGGACCAAATGGCCCTCCAGGTTCAGATCGACGCTATAAACGACGAGCTGGCCCAAGAAGAAACCCAGTTGGAGGAACAACTCCAGTTGGCCATAGATGAATTGGAGGACCTGCGGGTTCACAAGCTCATCGCCGAGTCCCGTCACCGGGAGTTGAAAGACCGTTACGGCAGCGTTTTCCAGGCGGGAATGGGCGCCGAAGCCATTAGCGCGATCCTCAAAACCATTGATCTGGAAGCCCTGCGGGAGCAGCTGTTCAACGAGATGCACACCACCTCTGGCCAGCGCAGGAAGAAGGCCATAAAACGCCTCAGGGTGGTTGAGTCATTCCGGTATAGCGGCAACCGGGTACAGGACATGATCCTCTCCATCCTGCCGGTGTTGCCTCCTGAACTGCGCCCCATGGTCCAGTTGGATGGGGGGCGGTTCGCAACCAGCGACCTGAACGACCTGTACCGCAGGGTGATCAACCGCAACAACCGGCTCAAACGCCTCATGGACCTGGGTGCGCCAGAGATCATCATCCGCAATGAAAAGCGGATGCTTCAAGAGGCGGTGGACGCCCTGATCGACAATGGGCGGCGTGGCCGGCCCATCCAAGGCAGCCACAACCATAAACTGAAGTCGTTGTCCGATCTGCTGCGGGGCAAACAGGGACGCTTCCGCCAGAATCTGCTCGGTAAACGCGTGGATTACAGCGGCCGTTCGGTGATCGTGGTGGGCCCTGAACTGAAGATGAACGAATGCGGCCTGCCCAAACGCATGGCCCTTGAATTGTTTAAACCCTTCGTCATGCACCGGCTGGTAGTGCTGGGCATAGCGCCTAACATCAAAAACGCCAAGCGGGTGGTGGAAAGGGCCAGGTCGGAAGTATGGGGGATCCTGGAAGATGTCATCAAAGACCGGCCCGTCCTGTTGAACCGTGCGCCCACGCTGCACCGGTTGGGCATCCAGGCGTTCATGCCCGTGCTGATCGAAGGCAACGCCATTCAAATTCACCCACTGGTATGCTCGGCATTCAATGCTGACTTCGACGGCGACCAGATGGCGGTGCATATACCACTGTCTCGGATGGCGGTCTTGGAAGCCAAGGAAGCCATGCTTAGCACTCACAATATGCTTTCGCCGGCTTCGGGCGACCCGTTGGTTGCGCCCACATTGGATATGGTCATGGGCTGCTACTACCTAACAGCGGTCAAGGAAGGCGCAAAAGGCGAAGGCATGGAGTTCTACGACTTCGACGAGGCCCGGATCGCCCACGCCTCTGATCTGATGGACTTACAGGCCAAGATCAAGGTTGCCAAAGTTGATGGCGCCGGCGATGTAGCCGGAGTGGAAACCACCCTGGGGAGGTTGATATTCAACGAAACCCTGCCGGCTTCCATCGGATACCAGGACAAGTTGATGGACCGGGGCGGGCTAAAGGAATTGACCGCAGAGCTGTACCAGAACCTGGATAGCGACGAAACGGCAGCCACTCTGGACCGGATCAAGGGATTGGGCTTCCGCTACGCCACGACTTCGGGCATTACCATCGCAATCAATGACATACAAGTTTCGGACAAGAAGCCTGCTATCTTAGACGAGACCGACAGATTAGTGGCGGGATACGAAGACCAGTACCTATCGGGGTTGATCTCCGAAGATGAGCGCTACGCCAAGACAGTAGACGCCTGGACGACGGCTTCGGACTTGACCACCGAGCTGGTGGAAGAAGATCTACCCAACTACGGCGGCATCGCCGTCATGGCGGTTTCCGGCGCCAAAGGTAACATCTCTCAGATCAAACAGATGGCCGGCATGCGGGGGCTGATGAGCAACCCCAAAGGCAAGATAATCGATCTGCCCATCAAATCCAGTTTCCGGGAAGGCCTGACCGCCCTGGAGTACTTCATCTCCACCCACGGCGCGAGAAAAGGTCTGGCCGACACTGCCCTGCGCACCGCCGACAGCGGGTACCTAACCCGCCGTCTCATCGACATTGCCCAAGAAGTAATTGTTTTGGAGGAAGACTGCGAGACCGTGGACGCGTACTGGGTCACCATGGGCGCCGACGACCCATTGCAGGCGACCATCCAGCAGCGAATAATCGGCCGGATGGCGGCCGTTCCCGTACCCCATCCGGAAACCGGGGAGATCCTGCTCGACCGTAACGTCCTAATCGACGCCACGGTGGCCGAATCTCTGGTGGATGCCGGAGTCACCGAATTGTCCGTGAGGTCGCCGCTGACCTGTGAATCCAAGCGTGGCGTGTGTCAGATGTGTTATGGCCGCCTGCCCGCCACGGGCCTGACAGTTGAGATCGGGCAAGCCGTGGGCATCATCGCCGCCCAGAGCATCGGCGAACCTGGGACCCAACTAACCATGCGGACGTTCCACACCGGAGGCGTGGCGGGAATCGACATCACCAGCGGGCTTCCCAGGGTGGAAGAGCTTTTCGAAGCTCGGGTCCCCAAGGGAGCCGCGATCCTTGCCGACATCGACGGCATTGTCTCCTTGGAGCCTGAAGAGGATGGCCGCCGGCTTCGGTTGGTCAGCCGGGAAGAATTCAGAGAAGACTATGCCCTCCCAGACAAAGCCGAGTTATTGGTGGAACAGGGAGAATACGTGGAACCGGGAATGATCTTGGCGGGAGTCAGGCCCGCCGGGGCGAACGGGGCCGAAGAAGAGCCGGCCCTGAGCGAGCAGGTGGTTGCCAATATAGGTGGCCGGGTGGAACTGAGCGATGATACCGTCTCCATCATATGGGAAGATGTGGAGGAACGGGAGCATTTCATCTCCTCAGCGGCCCGCATCCTGGTCAACGACGGCGACCAGGTCAAAGCGGGAGACGCCCTGATCGTTGGACCGTTGAACCCCCACGACATCCTGCACATCCGGGGAAAGGACGAACTGCAACGCTATCTGGTGGACGAGGTCCAGCAGGTGTACCAGTCCCAGGGAGTGGGGATTCACGACAAGCATATCGAAATCATCTTGCGCCAGATGCTGCGCCGCGTTTCGGTGGAGTCGACTGGCGACGCGGACTTCATTCCCGGGCAAATGGTCGACAAATTCGAGTTCCAAGAGAAAAACTCCAAGGTCTTGTCCGAAGGCGGGGAACCCGCCACCGCCAAGCCGGTCCTTTTGGGGATAACCAGGTCCTCGCTGCTCACCGACAGTTTCCTGTCGGCCGCTTCCTTCCAAGAAACCACCAGGGTCTTGACCCAGGCGGCGGTTAGCGGAGCTCAGGACTGGCTCTTAGGCCTGAAAGAAAACGTCATCATAGGCCGGTTGATTCCGGCTCGGGTCAAAATACCTGGGATGGATCAACTCTTGGCGCCGGACCCTGTGCCCGAGTTGTCGGAAATGACACCGGCGACCTGGCTGGGCATCGGTGAAACACCTCCGGGTGAATTCAACGGTGAGGTCAGCATCGAGGAGGGTCCGTTGCTACAGTCGCAAGTGTTTGAAGAACTGCAAGACGACTTGGCGGATGATGACGACGACTTTGAAGACCTGGATGACACTGACGACGAGGACGGTGACGACGGCGAGGACATGCTCGGAGCAGACAGCAGCAATGGCCACGAGCCACTAGGCGACATAGGCGGGGTTGAGGTGGAGGACACCGGTTCTTCCAGCCCGGTCATGGAGATCGAAGAGGCCGGACCGGAGCTTGGTGAATCGGAAGACGAAGCCGAGATCAGCGGCCAGACGGCCGGTGATGATTCGGAAGAGTAACACAACCGAAAGCGGCTTAAGGCCGCATGTGATCAATGAAGCCCGGGCAGACCCACCGGTGGGTCTGCCTGTGGATTTATCGGTAGACCTAGCTCCCAATAACAGTCGTCATCTACACCTGGCCAACCCGGTCATGATAGCCTCGGGGACCCTGGGATACGACGGTTACGGCCGTGGTATTACGCCTGATATGGACCTGGCCCGGCTGGGCGCGGTGATCCCCAAAACAGTAACCAGACAGCTACGGGAAGGCAATCCTGAGCCCCGATGGTACCCGGAATCGTTTCGCCGCAGCCTGGAAGCCGGTGAGAGCATCATGCTCAACTCCATTGGCTTGGCCAACCCCGGGGTGGAAGCAGCCCTTGCTGACCTTGCCCCCCAATGGCAACAATTGCAACAAGGCGGAGCCACGATATTGCTGAGCCTATCGGCCGACAGCCCGGCTCAATTCGGTGAGATGGCCGCCATGTCCCACGGTGTCGCAGGGTTCCAAGCATTGGAATTGAACCTTAGCTGCCCCAACATAGAGAGTGGCGCCCTGTTCAGCCACAGCGCCAAACTGACATCCCAGGCGGTGAGCGCCGTAAAAGCCGCCACCGGCCTGCCGGTGCTGGTGAAGCTGGCGCCCAATGTGCCCGATATAACCGAGATTGCGGTGGCTGCCGTAGAGGCGGGCGCCGATGCGCTGACCATATCAAACACCCTGCCCGCCATGAAAATAGACCTGAAGACCCGCAAGTCCGTCTTGGGAGCGGTCACCGGCGGGCTTTCCGGCGAAGGCTTGCGCCCGGTGTCCGTGGCTCTGGTGTACCACGCCTCCCGGGCGGTAGACGTGCCAATCATTGGAGTGGGAGGCATATTCACCGGCGAACACGCACTGGAATACATCCTGGCCGGTGCCACCGCAGTGCAGATAGGCAGCGCCAATCTGGCTGACCTGTGGTCGCCTTTCCGCATCTTGGACGAGTTGAAGTCCCTGGTATCCCACGAGGCCGTATCAAGCCTAGGCGAATTGACGGGCGCGGTGAACAAGGAAATCGACGCCTGATCTCATGATAGTGAAAAGGTCCGGTTTGAGCTGTTGGCACATTCTTGACCCCGCTCAACAATTGCCCCTAACCACACCCCCACGGCGCCCATGACCGTGCAACTTGGCTGCCCATTGGTTAAAATAGATTTGACCGTTCACTCCAATCTGAGGTAGTAACCCCATGGTCTCACTGTTAAATAAACTGGTTGGCAACAGCAGCGAGAAACTCGTAAAGAAAACACTGCCCATCGTCGAAGCGATAAACGGCTTTGAGACGGCCATCAAGGCGTTCTCCGACGCCGAGCTGCGGAATAAGACGGACGAGTTCAAGTCTCGTCTTTCGGGGAAAGAATCCCTGAATGACCTGCTGCCCGAAGCCTTCGCGGTGGTTCGAGAAGCGGCGCGGCGCAATCTAGGCCAACGCCATTACGATGTCCAACTCATCGGCGGCATGGTGTTACACCAGGGACAGATCGCGGAGATGAAAACCGGTGAAGGCAAGACACTGGTGGCCACCTTGGCAGTATACCTGAACGCCCTCAGCGGCAAGGGTGTTCACGTGGTCACGGTGAACGACTACCTGGCCCGTCGCGATCCGGTGTGGATGAGCCCTATCTACCACGCCCTGGGCCTAACGGTTGGATGCCTGCAGCACGATACCGCCTACGTCTTCGACCCTGAGATCACCGATGCCCCCAACGGGATGCAACACCTTAGGCTGGTGAGCCGCGCCGAAGCCTATCAGGCCGACATCACCTATGGCACCAACAATGAGTTCGGCTTTGACTACCTAAGAGACAACATGTCCCTGGAAGCGTCACATCGAGTGCAACGGGGTCTCAACTTCGCCATCGTAGACGAGGTGGACAACATTCTCATCGACGAAGCGCGTACGCCACTGATCATCAGCGGGCCGGCCGAGGAGCCGGTGCAGCACTACTACACCTTCGCCAAGCTGGTTCCCAAGCTGGAGCCGGAAGAAGACTTCACCATAGAGGACCGCACCAAGGCGATCTCCTTGACCCAGGAAGGCATCGCCAAGATGGAGCAGTGGACCAAGACGCCCAACCTGTACGAACCCGAGAATTACCACTTGGTCCACTACATGGAAAACGCGTTAAACGCCCACATAACCAAGATCCGCGACAAGGAATACGTAGTGCGGGACGGCGAGGTGGTGATCGTCGATGAGTTCACCGGCCGGCTTCAGTTCGGACGGCGCTGGTCCGACGGGCTCCATCAAGCGGTGGAAGCCAAAGAAAACCTGAAGATTCAGCGGGAAAGCATCACTTACGCTACGGTCACCCTTCAGAATTACTTCCGCATGTACCACAAACTTTCGGGAATGACCGGAACGGCGGACACCGAGGCCGACGAATTTCTCAAGATATATCATCTCGACGTGGCGGTGGTGCCCACCAACCTGCCCCTGGGCAGGGTGGATTCTTCCGATTTGGTCTTTAAGAACGAAGAATCCAAGTGGCGGGTGGTCGCCAATGATGTCGCCGAGTATCACAAAGAGGGCCGGCCGGTTTTGATCGGCACCACGTCCATCGAATCATCGGAAGCGCTCAGCCAAAGATTGAGACGCCAAGGAGTGGCCCACCAGGTGCTCAACGCCAAGAACCACGAGGGCGAGGCCACCATCGTCTCCCAGGCGGGACGCCTGGGGGCGGTCACCGTTTCCACCAATATGGCGGGCCGGGGCACCGACATCGTGCTGGGTGGCGCCGACACGGACCGGCCGGATTGGCAAGAAGAACACGACAAGGTTGTGAAATTGGGCGGACTCCACGTTTTGGGGACTGAACACCACGACGCTCGCCGGATAGACAACCAGTTACGGGGAAGGTCGGGCCGCCAGGGCGACGCGGGCACTTCCCAATTCTATATATCCCTGGAGGATGAGTTGATGCGGCGCTTCGGCGGCGACCGCATCAAGACCATCATGGGATGGGCCGGCATGGACGAGGATACGCCCATCGAGCACAAGATAATCACCAAGTCCATCGGCAGCGCCCAGGTCAAAGTGGAAAGCTACCACTTCGACATTCGCAAGCACCTGCTGGACTACGACGACGTGCTCAATAGCCAGAGGGAGTTCATCTACTCCGACCGCCACGACATCCTGGAGGAGAAAAACCTAAAAGAAAAGATCATTGGATTGATTAGGCAAGAGTTCCAAGACTTGATCGACCGATATCTACCGGGCCGCCACTCCGACGATTGGGACGTGCCCTCGTTCCTGGGAGAGATGGAACGGATCTGCCCCCTCCCTCAGGACCTGGCCGATGACGACGCAGTTTACCGGCTCAACCGGGACCAGTTGACGAAACTGCTCTCAGAATACGCAGAGTCGGCATACGAAAGCCGGGAAACGGAAATAGGCTCGGAGCCCATGCGGACCCTGGAACGGCTGCTCTTGCTGAGGGCCATAGATACCCATTGGGTCAACCATCTCACGTCGATGGAGAACCTGCGCACCGGCATCGGCCTTCACGCGTACGGCCAGCGCGACCCCCTGGTGGCTTACCGGGCCGAAGGGCAAACCATGTTCAAGGACCTGTTGGCCCGGATGCAGCACGACGTGGTCCATGCCTTGTTCCACGTTACCGTCACCCAGCAGCCGGTCACCGTCCGGGGCAAGCAAGTGGCCACCAAAGCAGCCAGCCCAATGGCCGCGGTTGTGGGTGGAAACAGGAATGCGGCGCCGGCGGGGTCCGGTAAGATAGGCCGCAACGCCCCATGTCCATGCGGCAGCGGCAAGAAATACAAGCGCTGCTGCGGAGGGAATGTTTAGGCGGCAGCCCAAGTCGCGGTCATTGCCAAATCGTCCGTTCATCCTGAGCTTGTCGAAGGACAGGCCGCTATGGGAGATCTCCTTCAACCGGCGAACTATTCTCTAGGCTAACGGGTGTGGTTCGACAGGCTCACCATGAGCGGGATTTGACTAGCGCTCTCTTGTTATTTAAACACCCTGCGCCTACTCCCGCCCAAAAAGCCTCCCCAAGAACCCCGGTTTCTTAGCGGGCACTTCCGTATTGCCCATGTTTATGGGTATCGTCTCCCCCGCCAAGACCTTCTCCGGCTCCCTGTCAAAGGCTACCTTGCACCCTGGCCCGCAGAAATAATACGTCGTTCCCTGATGCTCGCTTTGGCCGCCCGGCGGATTGTCCGTGTCGACTTCCATCTGGCAGATCGGGTCTATAGCCGTGGCCATTTCTTTACCTCCCTGGTTTCTCTTGAACAGGCTTCGCTAACCGTATTCAGGTATCCCCCTAGCCCTCAAGGACTGGGCGCTACCGTTAGATTTTCGCCTGCCGCAGGCGCAGAGAGTTGCTCACCACCGTCACTGAGCTGAAAGCCATCGCCAGGGCCGCCAGCACCGGGTTGAGGAAGCCCTGCTGCCCGAAAAAGAAATCCAGGCCCGCCGGGACGCCCCCCATGGCATTGAAAACCGGGTAAAGCACCCCGGCCGCCACCGGAATGAGCAATACGTTGTAGAAGAACGCCCAGAACAGGTTTTGCTTGATGGTGCGGATGGTGCCGCGGCTTAACTCAAATGCCGTGATCACCCCGCCAACATCGCCCCTCATCAGGGTGATGTCAGCCGATTCCATGGCCACGTCGGTTCCCGTCCCCATGGCCATCCCCACGTCGGCCTGGACCAACGCCGGGGCGTCGTTTATGCCATCGCCCACCATGGCGACGACTTTTCCTTCAGCCTGAAGACGGCTCACCACCTTTACCTTGTCCTGGGGCAAAACCTCGGCTTCCACCCGGTCTATCCCCAGCTCTTGGGCAATGGCCATGGCCGTCTGAATGTTGTCGCCGGTGAGCATGACGACCTCTAGTCCCATCCTCTTCAAACGGGCCACGTCGTCAGCCGACGCCGGTTTCAACGCGTCGGCTACGGCGATTATCCCTAATGCTCGCCCTCCGGACGCCAGGAACATGGGTGTTTTTCCCGACGCCGCCAGCTCCGCCGCCGTGATGGACAGACCGTCCAACTGGACCTGGAATTCCTGCATCAACCCCTGATTCCCCAGGCGAACGGTAGAGCCTCCCATCTCAGCCTCGATTCCCATGCCAGGTATGGCCTTGAACCTCTGGGGCGAGTCCAGACTCAGGCCCCGGGTGCGGGCTTCCCTGACCATGGCCTCGCCCACGGGATGCTCCGAGCCCACCTCTGCCGATGCCGCCAGTCGCAACAATTCGTCCTGGGAGATACCGCCGGGTGGACCTCCATTGGAATCGGCTCCTACCACCAGGTCCGTCACCACCGGCTGACCCGTGGTCAAAGTGCCGGTTTTATCCAGCACCACCACGTTTACCCGGTGGGTCACCTCCAAAGCCTGGGCGCTGCGTATCAGAACGCCGTTCTCAGCCCCTTTGCCCGTGCCCACGATGATGGCAGTGGGTGTGGCCAGGCCTAACGCGCAGGGGCAGGCGATGATCAGAATGGCCACGAAAACCAGGGTGGCAAATGTCAGGGCCGGGGCCGGACCCAGGAATATCCAGAACAGGAAGGCCGCTATAGCGACACCGATGACCGCGGGGACGAAGTAAGCCGCCACCTGGTCGGCCAGCCGCTGGATGGGGGCTTTGGAGCCCTGGGCTTCCTCCACCAGCCGTATGATCTGGGCCAGAACCGTATCCCGCCCCACCTGGGTCGCCCGGAAACGGAAGGAGCCCTGTTTATTCATGGTGGCGCCGTAGACCCGGGCGCCGGCCTCTTTGTCCACCGGGATGCTTTCTCCGGTCAGCATGGATTCGTCCACGGTGGAATAGCCTTCGGTCATCTCTCCATCCACCGGAATGCTCTCCCCCGGACGCACCAGCACCACGTCACCAACGGCCACCGCCTCCACCGGCACGTCCACTTCCTGGCCGTCTCGCAACACCCGGGCGGTGTTGGGCCGAAGGCCGATCAAGCGGCGTATCGCCTCGGAGGTCTGACCCTTGGCTTTGGCTTCCAGATACCGCCCCATCAGGATCAGGGCAATGATCAATGCCGCCGTGTCGAAATAAACGGCGGCGCCGATGCCCCGCGCTGTAAGAAATTCGGGCGCGAACGCGTCGAGCAACACCACCGCCACGCTGAAGCCGTAGGCCGTGGACGTGCCCATCGCTATCAGGGTGTGCATGTTGGCCGCGCCGTGTCGCAGCGCACCAAACCCCGATGTGTAAAACGGCCAGCCAGCCCAAAACTGCACCGGGGTCGCCACCGCCCAAAGCAGGAAGGGATAATAAGCCCGTTCCATGAGGGGCGGGACCCATGGCAAAAAGTGGAAGGTGCCCAGCAGCAACAGGACCCCGCCAACCGCGGCGAATGATAGGCGGGCGAGAAGCTCCCGGATCTCTTTGACCTTGGACAGCCGCTCCAATTCGCTCTTGGAGTCCAGACCTTCATCCGGGACGCCTTCAACCTTGTATCCGGCACTTTCCACCGCCTCTTGAAAACCGGCCAGACCAGCCACGCCGGGGATATATTCGACGGCGGCCCGTTCTGTGGCCAGATTCACCTGAGCCTGGGAAACACCGAGCACGCCGTTCAGCGCGTTCTCGACATGAAATACGCAGGCGGCGCAAGTCATCCCGCCGATGTTCAACGTCATCTTTTCGGTGGCAACCTTGTAGCCTGCCTGGGACACCGCTTGGGCCAGGTCATCCATAGAAGGGGCTGGCGAATCCAGCTCCACCGCTGCTTTTTCCGTGCCCAGGTTGACCGAGACGGTCGCAACCCCCGGCACGCGCTTCAATGCGCCCTCTACGTGGCCGACACATGAGGCGCAGGTCATACCTTCAATGGGGATGGTTATTCGACTGTCTTGGTCATTAGTTTTGACCATGGCTGATCTCTCACTCGCCGAGTCTTGGGTTAGGCCCCTTCAACCAGGACTGCACTGCTATTGGTGGCGCCCAGGCGGATCTTCTTTAAGGGCTCATATTCCTCAGAATCGTAGAATTCTTTGGCGGCCTGGACGGTCGGAAACTCCAGGACCACGAGGCGATGGGGCGTCCAATCGCCTTCCAGCACCTCAAAGGCGCCACCACGCACCAGGTATTTTCCGCCGTACTTGGCCACCAAAGGCGGGACCTGACTGCGATAGTTTTCGTAGGCTTCGGGGTCGGTGACATCTATATCAACAATGAAGTAAGCGGACAAGATTCTCTCCTTGAAATGGGGTCAATGTTCTATCGCGCTGGCCATGCAATACATGCCGTGGGGGCATCTTTACTTATTGGCCAGAAGATACAGGTCGGTAAGCTCCCCGACCACCTGCTCCTCCCGGCCGTCCTTTATGCCCTCGACAACGCAAGAGTGCAAATGTCCTTCCAGCAGGATGCTCTCCATCTTCTCTATGGCCCGCCGCACTGCATAGGTCTGCTTGAGCACATCGACGCAGTACTTGTCCTCCTCCAGCATCTTTCGGATTCCCGACAGGTGGCCATCGATGTAATTCAAACGTTTCAGCGCCTCGGATTTAGCGTCGGGAAGCATATTTGTCCTCACTTAAGTTGCTAAACCCATACCCCCTGGGGGAGGGTCTATCCTTAAGGATATCACCACTTATCATCCTCGTCAATCCCAGGCGAGGGCTTGTAGGATCGGGACATCCTCGGCAGGTGCCCATGGTTCGACAGGCCTGTCCTGAGCCATGCCGAAGGGCTCACCATGAGCGGTAGTGATGTTCATGTCGCAGCCATAAACTCCCGACGGCCCACAACCATGTCATTCTGAACGGAGTGAAGAATCTAAAGTCGTTGAGAGAATCAACCTTGATAACTCCAACCACTCCGGATACTTCGCCCCGATCCCGATCGGGGCTGGCTCAGCATGACATGGCTTTAGGCAGAATGGCAATGACCTTCAAGGGGCCTGGTCCGAGCTTGCAAAGGACCCAATGCCGCAGCATGACGGAATTTGCGAAACAGCTCACATCTAAATACCCGTCTTGATCTTGTGACATCGCGGATCGGAGAAGAAATCCCGGCGGCGCCACCGGTCAATTTGACATCACAGCCTGCCTTACTTATGTTAAGAATGAAAAAACGCAATGAGAGGTGAGGCGTGGCGTTGGGTTGGGCTTTCATAAGCACCGGGGGGCACCCGGACAACAATATTGCACCGGCACTGACCGCCGCCAAAGACGCGGACCTGGTGGCGGTTTACAGCCGTGACAAGGGCCGAGGAGAAGCCTTTGCCGAGAAACACGGCGCCAAGGCTGCCTACGATTCGATAGACGGATTGCTGGCCGACTCCCGGGTGGACGCGGTGTTCGTCGCGTCGCCCAACCATCTGCACGCCCAACACGGGTTGCAGTGCGCTGCCGCCGGCAAGCACGTCTTGATGGAAAAGCCCATGACCACCACGCTGGATGACGCGGTTGCCCTGGTCAAGGGTTGCCGGGACGGTGGCGTTAAACTGGGCATGGGCTTCATGATGCGCCACCATCTGGGCCACGTTCAGGCGCAACAGGCCGTGCAAAAAGGCGCCTTGGGCCGTGTGACGCTGGCCCAGGTGCAGGGCGGCGGCGGGGTCCGCGGCGAGGAGACACCCCCGGCTAGATCCGGGCTTCGGGCCTGGTGGGAAGACCCGCAGGCCATGGGCGGCGCGTCCAGCATGATGGGCACCGGCGTCCACCTGGTCGACCTGCTGCGTTTCGTCCTTGGGCAGGAAGTCACCGAGGTCGCCGCCATCACCGACGGTCAAACCGAAAGCCGGCCTCTGGAGCAACTGGTGACCATGTCCCTGCGCTTTGACGGCGGCGCTCTAGGCGTCATGTGCTGCGGCAGGGTCCTACCCGACAACCGCAACGACCTGACGGTCTATGGCATCGACGGCCGTATCACCGGGCGGGCCACCGTCGGCGGGGCCCTCCAGGGCAAGCTGGAAGTAGTCAGCGAGACAGTCAACAAGACGATGGTCTATCCCCACAACCGCCACGCGGTGTTCTCCGCCATGCTGGAAGAATTTCACCAGGCCATCCAGGAAGACAGGGAACCTCTGGCATCAGGCATCGACGGTCTGCGGGTGGTGGAAATCACCTTGGCCATGATCGAATCTGCCCGCCACGGGCGGACGGTGAAAATATCACAGGTGCAGGCGTAAAGTGGCGCTGGGCTGGGCAATAATAAGCACCGGCAGGCATCCCGAGGTCAAGATCGCTCCGGCAATCGCCGCCGCCGCCAATGGGGAACTGGTGGCCGTGTACAGCCGGGACATGGGCCGCGCCCAGGCCTTTGCCGAACAACACGGCGCGCAGGCCGCCTACGACGACCTGGATTCCCTGCTGGCGGATTCCCGGGTGGATGCCGCCTTTATCTCCTCCCCTAACTCGATACACGCCCGGCACGGCATAGCCGCCGCACTG
Organism: SAR202 cluster bacterium Io17-Chloro-G2; assembly: GCA_002816875.1. GTDB lineage: Bacteria > Chloroflexota > Dehalococcoidia > Lucifugimonadales > UBA3495 > Io17-Chloro-G2. The sequence continues at coordinate 34,865 of MUCP01000049.1, read as the reverse complement.
GCAGGCAAGCACCTCATGGTGGAAAAGCCCATGACCACGACGTTGGAAGACGCTGTCGCCTTGGTCAAGGCCTGCCAAGAGAACGGCGTCAAGCTGGGTGTGGGTTTCGAACTCAGGCACCATCCCGGCCATATGTTTGTCCGTGAGCATATCTCCAGCGGGGCCTTGGGAAAGATCAATCTGGCCAACGCCCAGTGGGGCTTTGGCGTCCGGGGCGAGGACACCCCCGCTCCCCGCACCGGTTTGCGCGAGTGGTGGGGGCAGCCCGGCCTCATCGGCGGAGCAGCCGCCATGATGGGCACCGGCGTCCATGCGGTGGACCTGCTGCGATTCCTCTTGGGGCAGGAGGTTGTCGAGGTTTCCGCCGTCACCGACGGCCAGACCGACTTCTCTCCCCTGGAAACCATGGCCGCCACCACCCTTCGGTTTGACGGCGGCACTTTGGCCACCGTTTGCTGCGGGCGAAGCCTGCCTGATTCCTTGAACGACTTCACGCTGTACGGTACCCACGGCCGCGCCTCCGGTCGGGCCACCCTGTGGGAGGCGCAACAAGGCCGGGTGTCCGTCGACAGCGACTCGTTGAACCAGACCGAGACCTACCCCTCTCGATTCCTGGGTAACTTCATCAGCCAGATGGAGCAGTTCGCCCACGCGGTGGAGGAAGACGAAAATCCCGCCGCCACCGGCATCGACGGTCTACGGGTGGTGGAAATAACGCTGGCCATGATCCAATCAGCCCGGGAAGGCAGGACCGTGAAGGTCAGCCCGGCTACCATTTCTTGACTACTTACGTTCGAATATCGTTTTGGTCGCCTGAGTGTGGTTAACTCACGGGCCAAAAACGATAGGAAATTCTTGGAAATAACACAACAAGTATTTTTACCACTTGCCATGCCTCATCCATAACATCGCCGTGGCCCAACTGCGGAGCATATATTTTGACGGCTTGGGTAAATGCGTTCGGATTTGAAATTTGGGCATCCGAATTCGCTTCACCAAGGTTGTCATGCGGATGAACATAGGGATTCCTATAGTTCTTGCGGATCACATGAAGCTGTTTTGCTTCCTCGGTTTCGACCCACCCATCCTTTTCCGCCTGGTCGATAAGATCCGCAAAGCCAGCCCGGTCTACCTTCTGCGCCACGCTCACGTTTCCACTAAACGCGCGGTAATGAGACCGTATCATTTCCTCTAACGCCAACTGACTCATCAATATGGCCGCAACATAAGCCCCATTAACCCAACAAAGTCTCGCTTCCTCATGGTATGCCAACGCTAAAGAGTTAAAAAATCCAGGATCATCATCTTGTTGTCTGCACAGCATTCCCAGACGAGCGACCCGTGAATAGAACTCCTTTTCATCGGAGTCTTTGACCATTTGCTCTAAGTCCTCGCGCGTGTACCCCGTTTCCATCACCCAACCTCCCCTTGTTCGTCGAAATATGCTGATCCCCAGGTAGCTACGTCCGCCGCCGCATCGGCCTGCCCAGGGCCGTGAGGAACATGACGCTTTTACCCTGGGCATGGGGTGAAAAGAACTGGGTCACGTCGTCGTCAAAGAACGTCAGGCCGGTGGCGCCCAACCGCTGGGCGTAGGCGCCCAGGTATAGCCTGCCCCCCATGATAGCGGCCTCCATCTGGGCCATCCGGTAGCCCCGGTTGCCGAACCGGTCCAGCGCCGCGGCCAAATCCGTTAGAAAGTAGACGTTGACCGAGGCATCGGCCGCCAGCTCCTGGCCCAGGTCCAACTGGCCCGCCCGGCCCCTAAAATCCCCCTGTTCCAGCTGCTCCAACACGTCTTGTCCGGGATGAAAAACATAGCTGCCCGAGGGCAGTCCATCCACGTCGTTGACGATCAAATACATCTGGTTCAACAGCTCGTGGCTCCCATCGGAGACACCTGTGGAAAAATCGGCGGGAATACCCGCTGCCGCCCCTCTTAACATATTGGTCAGTTGGTCAAAACCGATGGGCGCCCGCCGGAAACGGCGGCTGGAACCCCGGCGTTGAATGGTCTCTTCTATGGTCCTCACCGGGGTCCTCACCGGGGTCCTCACCGGGGTCCTCACCGGCGAATCGGGCCCCGAACTGGCCGCCAGTTGGATCGCCGGTCCTTTAACCTCCACCTCGGGTGGCGGTGCACCACCCTGAGAAGCCCTGATGTCCGCCAATTCTTGCAGCGTGGCCAAACTAGAGGCGGAATGAATCTCACGGATGGCGGGATAATCGACCTGGCTGCGGGAATACGGCTGCACCTCCCAATCCAGCCAAGTCACTTCCGGCGCCGACGGCAACCGCTGCAGGGAGTCACGGCCGGCCGCCACCATCTGCAGCGCCACTTCTGTATTTTCGTCTAAGCCCAACAGCCGGTTCACCGGGCCATCGACAAATGACGAGACCAACCGTTGGGGGATACCTCGTGCGGAGCCGGTGGCCAACAGGTTGGCTAGAATGGTCCCGCTATCCCAAAAGGAATGCCTGTAAGCCCTTGACTGGTATTTCCAGGAATTGCGCCAGAACACCGAGGATAAAACAAGGATGGCTGGAGCTTGGGCCACCGCCGCCCCGATGCCATCGGGGCCGCCGGCGGCCTCCACCAACACCTGCCGGTAGTCACCCTCCCGTAATTGGCGCAGGGAAAAATCGTGGGCGCCGAAGTGGTAGACCCCGGCCTCTAGGTCTCCCACGCTGCCGCAGACCAGGTAAAGCTCAATGTGGTAGAGGGCGCCGGTGCAGGCCGCGGCCCGGAAATACATCTTGCCGCCGCCGGGCAGATTGCCCACCCTGACAACCCCCGCCGCATAGTACAAAAGCGCGGCCAAGTCATGAACGGTGGGAACGACCTCGCCCGAATCGCGGGGATCCGCCAACGCTTCAAACGTGGTCATCCCGGTGGCGGAGAAATCCGTTGGGAGTTGACGGGGCTTGAGGCCGGTATAGACCTTAAATGGAATGGGCTGGTTGTCCCAGTCCATACGGTGAAAATTTAGGTTTACGTTCTGATAAGAATGGTTGGTATCCCGATGGTACCGCCACGCAGCCTGGACGTCCCGGTTTGAGTGGACCTCCACCAGGGGGAATTCGGCATCTTGCATGATTGGGCGCCTCCGTGTCTGGAAGGGAGAATCAAAACGGGGCGGACCCTTGGGTTCGCCCCGTCATTTTTAACACTGTCAACCCTAGAAATTTCGATCTTCCACTTGAAGCTTCCGGGTTAACCGCCTCCGATAGCGGGCAAAAAATGGACTTCGCTGTTCTCTTCGACCCGTTCCAGCAATCCCAATTGGCTGGCCTCGCCATCGACGATCACCGCCACACCCGGCAACAGATCATCCTCTTCCTCATCGAAAAGCCGCGCCTTGGTCCCCGGAAACTGGGTTTCCAGGTTGTTGACGATTTGCCGGACGTTCCTCCCTTCAACCTGGACCCTCTGCTGGCCATCGGTCAGGATTTGCATCCCCGTGGGAATCCACACATCCGCCATTGCTAACCGCCCACTTGAGACATAGGCGCTATTTGCCGTCCTTTTCCCAAACGGCCTCCAGAATGGCTCCAGGGGTCATGGGAAGCTGGTTGACCCTCACGCCAAGGGCGGCGTGGATCGCGTTGGAAAGGGCAGCCATGGGGGGAACTATGGGCACCTCACCCACACCCCGGACCCCGAAGGGATGGTTGGGATTGGGGACTTCCACGATGACTGTGTCGATCATGGGAAGGTCCAAACTTGTGGGCATACGATAGTCCAGGAAGGTGGAATTCATCATCACACCCTGGTCGCTGGTGAAATACTCTTCGTTCAACCCCCAGCCGATGCCCTGCACCGCGCCGCCCTGGATCTGGCCTTCCACGTACCCTGGGTGAATTGCCTTGCCCACGTCCTGAACTGCGGTGTACCGCAAGACGGTCACCTTACCGGTGTCGGGGTCCACTTCCACATCCACTATGTGGGTGGCAAGGCACGGTCCCGCTCCGCCGGGATTCACACCGGCGTTCCCGGTTATGGGGCCGCCGGTGGCGTTCTGCCGGGCAGCCACCTGCCGGAAGGTCATTTTAAGCTCTGGGTCGGATCTGTGCTGCAATACGCCGTCAACGTATTCCACGTCATCTTCGGATACCTCCCAAACCTTGGCGACGCGGGCTATCATCTGGCGCTTCACATCCTGGGCAGCCTCGTAGCAGGCCCAGCCGGTCTTGAATGTAGCGCCGCTGCCGCCGCTGTTGGAGGTGAACCCCACCGACTCAGTGTCGCCCACCGACGGTTTGACGTCTTCCACGGCGATCCCCAAAACCTCTGCAGCCTGCTGGGCGAAAGCCACCCGGGTGCCGCTGAGGTCCGCGGAGCCTTCCACCAAGGCCACGGTGCCGTCGGCGTTGACTATGGCAACGGCGCTGGCCGGGCCGGTGCCGTTGCCCCAGAACCCGCTGGCCACGCCCCTGCCTTGGTTGGGACCTTGCAAAGGCGCGGAATAGTGGGGGTGCTCCTTGGCGGCGTTCAGGGTTTCCACGAAGCCCACGTAGGGCATCAGGGGGCCGGTGGCCCGGCGGGTGCCCTCTTTTGCGGTGTTGAGCAATCGAAATTCAATGGCGTCCATGCCCAGCTTCTCGCAAAGCTCGTCGATCGCCGTTTCCATGGCGAAGGCCGCGGCCGGCGCGCCGGGGGCGCGGTAAGCGGCTGACTTGGGCTTGTTGACCACCACATCTATCCCTTCTAAGTAGGTGTTGGGAATATCGTAGGGAGAGAAGATACAGTTGCAGCCGCCGGGCACCGGAGAGCCGGGGAACGCGCCGGACTCGAAGGTCAAATGAGCTTCCGCCGCCAGCAGCTTGCCGTCGTTGGAAGCGCCCAATTTCACCCGGACGTTGGTGCCAGAGGTAGGGCCGCTGGCCTCAAAGACCTCGGTGCGGGACATGGTGACTTTCACCGGCCGGTTGGCCTTCTTGGCCAGAAGGGCCGCCACCGGTTCGGAATAGATTATTCCCTTGGCGCCGAAACCGCCGCCGATCTCCATGGGTATCACTTTGATCTTGGAAACTGGCAAATCCAGCATCCTGGACATCAGGTCTCTGACGTTGAAGTGACCTTGGGTGCTGGACCATACGGTCAGGCTCCCGTCGGTGTTCCACCGGGCGGTCCCCGTGTGGGGTTCGATGTAACCCTGGTGGACGGCCGAAGTGTTGGTCTCTTTTTCTACGATGATATCGGCTTCCTGGAAACCCTTTTCGATGTCGCCTAGATTGAACTCGAATTGGTTGGCAAGGTTGGTTCCCTTGCTGGTGTCGTCGTCGGGCTTGTAGCCACCAGCCCGCAGTCCGGGGTTGGACAGGCTCTGCAAACGTTCGTGGAGGATCGGGGCGCCGTCCTTTAATGCATCCCGGAAGGTCACAACTGGTTTAAGCACTTCGTAGTCTACTTGAATCGCCGCCAAAGCCTGCTCGGCCTGATGAGGGCTGTCCGCCGCCACCGCCGCTATGGCATGGCCCTTGTAAAGGGCCTTATCGTAAGCCAGCACGTTGTTGCTGATAAACCGCAGATTGTGGATGGAACCCTCGGCCATGTCCTCGACCTTGCCCGAAGGCTGTTCCCAATCGGCTGAGGTCACCACCGCGTGCACCCCAGGCATCGCCAAGGCTTTGCTGGCGTCGATGGACTTGATCTTGGCATGGGCGTGGGGGCTTCTCAAAATCTTGCCGTGCAACAAGCCCTGGAGTTGAATGTCCGCGCCATACTGTGCGCGGCCCGTCACTTTATCGGCCCCGTCATGGCGGATGGGCCTGGAACCCACCACCTTGAATTCTTGTGTAGAAAGGACTACGTTTGGTTGATAATCCACCATGTCATGCCCCCCAGTGATTCACGACTGCGAACTCCGCTCTTGAGTCTCGCCATATATTACCATAGATTCGCGGGAGGCCTGGTATTTTGGACCAACGGACCTTAGCCGGCGGGCCCCTGCGGGCAGTTCTTGGATTGGGTGAGTATGGACAGGATAATCATCAAGGCCTGCCTGAACGGCGGCCGAGGCAGGGAAGACAACCCAAACGTTCCGTGGACGCCCCAGGAAGTAGCCCAGGAAGCGGTGCGCTGTTATGAAGCCGGCGCTTGCATTGTCCACATCCACGCCCGAACCACAGATGGCGGCATCAGCTACGACCCCCAATGGTACGCCCAGACGTCGGCGATGATCAGGGCCCAGTGCGACCTGGTATTGAACTACACCACCGCCCGGCGTTCCAACGCCCCGGTGGAAGCAGTGACCGGCTACCTTTTGGGGACCCCCAACCCTGTGGAGATGGTGTCTTTGAACCTGGGGCAAGGCGCGCGCTGGGCGCCTGACCTACAGAATGGCGGACGGCGGACGGCCATCAGCCCAAACAGTTACGAGGACATCATCGCAACCCTGGACGCCTGCTACCAGCGGGGCACGTTCCCGGAGCCGGCCGTGCACGACACCGGCATGTTGAACAACGCCATTACCCTCATGAGGGAAGGAACCATCAAAAGCAGCCGGTATTTCCTGGTGGAGCCCTCGGCCCACTGGGGAGATGGACGCCAATCCATGGTTGGCTCGCCCCGCAACTACTTCATGATAACCGACAACATCCGCGAGTTTTATCCGGAAGCCACCTGGCTGGCCCACAGTAGCGGCGCCCAGACCTTCGTCATCGCCGCCATAGCCATTGCCACCGGGGCCCACATCAGGGTGGGATTTGAGGACAGCCCCTTCTTGCCCAACAACCCGTTGCCCCGGTCCAACGCCGATTACATAGACTGGGCGGCCGCCATGGCCAGGCAACACGGCAGGGAGCCGGCCACCCCGGCCCAGGCCAGGGAGATCCTTGGATTGCTTCCGGCTGTGGCATAGAGGACATCCTGGACGGCGGACCACGCGGCGATATATGAATCGAACGTCGAAACGGGTGTGAACGGAGTGCAGTTTACTGAGTGGCGCCCGGGCTCGGTCTGATCTCCTTTTCAGCGCCGGCAGCTACGAGTTCCACGTCTGCTTAGATGCTACGCCCTGGCTATGGCTATTGGACTGACTCGTATCCCGAAGCCCGGCTCCACGTCGAAGTTGACGATGTCGCCGGTGACGACCTTGGCATTGCGAATCTTGCAAACATCCAACGACTTCACCAGCTTAGCCCCCACCTTTTCCACGTTCAGCCTTAGATGCGTATCACACAAAGCGCCAAGGCGGATGAGCAACTTCTCTTCAAAGGCGTCGGAGTGGACCACCAAAATGAAGGTCCTCCCCCGAGCGGACAAACGCTTGCAAAAAGAGAAGAAACCCGTAACGGTGGTCTCCTGGCTATAAGCAGCAAGGTTGGTGAGGGAATCAACGACGATCACCGTGTACTGGCTGGGAAGGCGGTGAATATCTTTCACCATTTGGTCCATGACACGGTTGGGGTCCATGTCAGAGGTAGGCTCTTCCAAGGGATAGATGCGAAGGCCGCCATTTCGCAGATAGGTTGACACTTTCATCCCGATGGATGCCATTTGGGGCGCGAGGGCCTCAGTGTTGCTCTCGGAGGTGAAGTAGGCTACGGCGCGGTGACCCTGCAAGGCCCCATAGGTGAGTTGCTGGCAAAGTACGCTTTTCCCTGCCGATGCGACCCCTTCTATAAGGTTCAAAGACCCCATAGGTATTCCACCACCCAGCTTATCATCCAGCATCTGGTTCTCGACATGAATGACCTTATCGGCCGCTTCGTCGCTTACAACCCGCTCCGCCAAGGCTATCTTGACCACTGTCTCCACTTCCCCCGGCTCCCACGGTTTGCCGATATAGTGGGACGCTCCCAGGTCCATTCCGGCCTGTTCACCCACTGATGCAGGCACGGCGGTCAACATGATCACGGGCAGGTCTTGCGTTTCCGGTTCTATTTTCAGCCGCCGCATGACCTCATACCCATCCATCCCAGGCATGGATATGTCCAGCACCATGATGTCCGGCTGGTCTCTGGAGGCCCTGTCCAGGGCGGACTCGCCGTTGGCGGCCTCAATCACCAGGTACCCGGCGTCCAACAGGGTATCCACCAACAGTTCTCGAATATCCCTTTCGTCGTCAACCACCAGCACAGTTTTCATCTACAGTTTCCCCACCGCCAAGTCTTCGTCATTCCAGATCGATTCGCCGCAACCGCCCCCTATATGAGCTAAGACCTTACGAAAGTCTCTTGCCCTGTTTCGACATATCCCTCTTCACCGGGCCACGGTTGGTAACCGGCGTTCCCACTGGGCCATACGCAACTGAACGCCGTGCCTTTACCTTCTTTGCTAGTCATCGAGATCGTCCCGCCGTGGGCTTCCACCAAATGCCTGGTGATATATAGGCCAAGTCCAGTCCCCGACGCCTCCCTGGTGAAGGAGTTGTCCGCACGGAAGAACTTGGTGAATAGCTTGGCCTGGTCTTCTTCGGACATCCCGATGCCCTCATCGCTTACCTCGACCTGCACCGCGTTCCCCTGACGCCGGAGCGCAACGGTCACCGTGGTTCCAACCAGCGAATACTTGCAGGCATTGCTGAGAAGATTGCTTATCACCTGAGCGAATCTGAGCTGGTCCACCAGTATCTCGCTGGGGCAGTCAGGGTCCTGCATCAAAGAAACCCTGATCTGCTTTTCCTGAAATTGCGTCTCCAAGGACGTGATGCAGTCTTGGATCTCATGCACCACGTCCAGGTTACCCATGCTCAGTTCCAGGCACCCAGCCTCTATGCGGCTGATGTCCAGTAGATCGTCCACCAGCTTTTTCAATCGATAGGCGTTCTTTCGCACAGTTGCAACGTACCGTTGCTGCTTATCGTTCAAAGGTCCCAGGGTGTCTTGACTCGACAGCATCCTGTCCACGTAGCCCACGATGCTGGTCAGAGGGGTCCTTAACTCATGGGTCACGGTGGAGAGGATCTGGGTCTTAGCCAAGGACGCTTGTTCCAACTCATGGTTTTTGATTTCCAACTCAGAGAGGGCCGCCTCCAAGTTCCGGCTTTTTTCCTGCAGGTCATTGAAATACGCGGACTTCCGGCGGTCCATCTCCCACTTGGCTTGGATGGCCGAACCGACCCTGGCCAGCATCTCATCGAAATCCGGTGGTTTGGTGAGGTAGTCCACGGCCCCGGCGGATAAAGCTTGGGTCAACCGTGTTACATCGGTGTCGCCGGTGATCATGATGACTGGAATATCCTTCAAGTGGGAATCGGCCTTCAACCGGGCGCACGCCTCCACGCCATCCAACTCAGGCATTTTGACATCCATCAGAATCAGGTCAACAGGTAAGATTTCGGCCGACGGGTCACCCAGACCGAGGATAGAAAAGGCTTCAATGGCTGACCCGGCTGTTACCACATCCGTATAACCGCCACTGCCGAGGACACTCGCAAACACGTCCCGGACGGTTTCTTGGTCATCAACGATGAGAATGCTCACCCCGTCTCCCTATCCTGGCCAGGGTTGCAATGGGCCGTTTCCGCCGTTGGGTGCAGGTCCAAATCCCGTTTTGAGAGAGATTTCGGGCAATCTGATTCCACCGGCATCTCTCTGGACTAACCCCACTCAACCCACCGAAGATTCGGTGTATTTTTGGGAGGCGGCCTGCCAGCGCGGCTGTATCGAACGCGCAACCTATATCGATTGTGTTGGCATCGGGACTAAGTAAATACGGGGCAGGCACCCTTGGGATACCTTGTTGACACCCAACTGTCGATCACACATATTGAAGCTGGGCGATGAAGCAGCCGGGGTTGCCCTTCCCAGTTTGCGGCGGCATCGCCCGAGGATTGGGGAATTGAGCCACGGCCGGTCACGCACCTACGCCGGGAGTTGGGTAGGTGCTATACTGGCTCGGTTTGGCACGCCTGCCCCCCATATGACCAACTTGGGAATAAGGGTGTGCCTCTGATTTGTCCGATGATAGGGGGTGGTCGACTCAGATGAAAAAGCATTTCAGGTTCCAGCTCAGGAAATCAGCGGCGGTCCTGATGATTGGAGGAATCTTGTTGGCGCCGCTGGCCAGTCACGGATGCGACGCTAAAGGTTCCAGCCCCAAGTTAGAGGCGCCAATCACCGCGGTGCAGCATCTGGCTGAATCCCAAACCACTGCCGGGTCCCTGCTTCCCGTGCTCTCCCGGCTTGTGTAGAACCCAAGAGGGGAGATACATCAGCCAAACCCCCAATGCAGCCAGCTTGCTTGGCGTCAGGGCAAGAGGACGAATATGTTTATAGATTTGGTCAGAATCGAGAGCCTGTCCAACAACAGCTACGTGGTGGGCTCCGAGGAATCAGGGCTTTGCGCCGTGATAGACCCAGCCCGGGACGTGGACCGTTATACCGCCATCGCGGCCCAACGGGGAGTCACCATCGCCTATGCTCTGGAGACCCATATTCACAACGATTTCATCTCCGGCGCCCGGGAATTGGTGGCGGAAACGGGGTGCCAGGTGGGGGCCAGCGCATCGGGAGGACTGCTTTTCCCTTCACGGCGGCTTCAAGAGAACGACGAGGTAGACCTGGGCGAGTTCAAGCTTCGGGTGATGCACAGTCCGGGACATACCCCGGAGCACATCGCATTCCTGTTGGAAGAGCAGGGCAACCCCACGGCCATCTTCACCGGAGGAGCGTTGATGCCCGGTGGGGCCGCTCGGGTGGACTTGCTGGGGTCCCGCGTGGCCCCGTTTTTGGCCCGTTGGCTCCACAACACCATCCATGAAAAGCTGCTAAAGCTTCCTGACTCGGTATTGGTCTACCCCACCCACGGCGGCGGCTCTTTCTGCTCGGCCGCCCCGCCCGGCGGAGGCGAAATCCCCAGTTCCATCGGCGCCGAACGCCAAAACAATCCCTTTGCCTTTCAAACCGTAGAATCTGAATTCGTCGAGTTCGCCCTATTTGGGTTGGGGTCGTACCCCAAATATTATCCCCGTATGGCCGACATAAACCGCCGCGGGCCCGACGTGCTGGGCGGCGTTCCCAGGCTGGCTTCCCTTACCGCCCTTTCGGCCCACCACCAGATCGAAGAAAACGTGGCCTTGGTGGACGCCAGGCCGGAAATAGAGCACAACCTGGGGCACGTCGCCGGCTCGTTTGCCGTTCCTTTCGGAAACAATTTCGCCACCTGGGTGGGCTGGGTGGTCCCTTGGGGGCAACCGCTGATTTTCATGGCTGCCGGCCCAGGCCAAAACGAAGAAATGGTCCGCCAGTTGATACGCATTGGCTACGACCGGCTCAACGGCTTCGTGGATGGAGGGATCGACGGCTGGAGATCGGCGGGCCTACCCGTTGAGGTTTCCAACCGTGTGGATCTGGACGCCCTTAATACCCTGTGGTCCCAACCAGCCGCGCCAATGATCATAGACGTTCGCCAGCGCAACGAATTTCACACCGGCCACATCCCCGGCGCGTTGAACATCGAGTTGGGAGAGTTGCAGGACCACCTGGACGGGCTTCCAAGGGAGATACCCATCGTCACCGTGTGCGCCGCCGGAATGAGGGCAACCATTGCCGGCAGCATCTTGCACCGCGACGGTAGGGAAAACGTACAGGTGATGGACGAGAACGGCACACCGGCGTGGATCGAGCGCGGCTATCCTTCGGCAACCGGCGATGAATGATCCGGCTAGTCCTCTCGGTGGCGAGTCCGGTACCAGGTGTCCCACGGCTGCCGGTGAACCTGCTGGGGCAAAACCGGCTGGCCCGTGGCCTTCTTATACACTGCCATGATCGCCACTCCCGACCCGAACCCGCCGACGTGGGCAAAGAAGGCGATGTTCACATTCTGCGAAACCCCTAGCGACATCAGCCCTTGAACCAGTTGCCAAGCGAACCACAATCCCAACAACCACACGGCGGGGATCTCCATAGCCGTGATGATGTACATCACGATCAGCGTCTTGATGCGGTTGAAGGGAAACAATAGCATGTAGGCGCCCATCACACCGGATATGGCTCCGCTGGCTCCCACGAGAGGTGTCTGGGAGTTGGGGTCCACCGCCAGGTGCGCCAACGCCGCCCCAACACCCGCCGCCAAGTAAAAGATCAGGTATTTCACGTGCCCCACCCGGTCCTCAATATTGTCCCCAAACACCCATAGAAACATCATGTTCCCGGCCAGATGAAAGAGACCGCCATGGATGAACATGGAAGACACCAGAGTCGCATAGGTGGGCAATGGGGTTTCCACGTCGAATACCGGATGGGTGAAAACGTCTCCCGCGGTGAGCTCGAGCGGTATGAATCCCCACTTGAAGAAGAAGGCGGATAGATTTTGATTCCCGTTGCCGAACAACATCCCCGGCCCTCCAATCCCCAGTTCAACAAGGAACACCAAGACGTTGAGCCCGATGAGCGCCACGTTGACGTAGGGGAAAGAACTGTGCCGGACATCGGCGTCTGAGAAGGGAAACAAGGTGATTCGGCCTAGAGGCTTGGTCCCGGCGGCGCGCCGGAAGACTTGAAGTAAAGTGCCGTGGGGCGGCAGGCCGCGAAGATCAAGACTCCAGATCTCCGCAGGCGTGGACAATGACCTCGGCGGCGGTTTTTGCTTGTAATTTTTCCATGTTCAACATCATGTGGTACCGGGCCGGATCTGTGGGGCTGGTCTTGTAGATCTTTCGGAAAAAGACCACCCACGCCTCGTCCAGCTCCCGCACGTATACTTCAGCCTCCTCCCGGTCCAGATGCTCCCGTTGCATCATGGTCTCCACTCGCATCTCTATGGGGGCAAGCAGGCCCACGTGGACGACCCCGGGGGTGTTGGCGAGAATCACGTTGGCGCCCCGTCCGATGATAACAACATCGCCTTTGCGATGCAGGTCGGTCACCACCTTGGTCGTGGCTTCAAGAAATGCCTTGTCGTCGATCTCGGATGGCGTCGTCGTCTCACCGGATAGTTCGGCGAAGGTTTCCGGAGGAAGGGTTTCGATCCCCCTGCCAAAATACGGCTCGCCGCTAACCCCGGCCACCGCCGACCGTTCCAACATCGTCTGCACGAACCGGCCCAGCCGGTCGCGGAACCGCACCACCCGTTGCTCTTTGTCGATCATCGCCCCCACCGGAGTTCCCACCAAGCGGGCGGCTTCAGTGAAAACCAGGCGGTCCACAAAATTGATGTTCAATTGCTGGGACACCATCTGGCCGACGGTGACCGACCCGCAGCCGATGGGACCGTTTATCGTGATCACCGGCATGACATCCCCTCCGTCAGAAAAATTCAATGATACGGATTTGTCGCGATATATCTTGCCGTTGCAGCCGGGTAATCAGAGGACGGGCAGGAGTTTAAACCGCAGCGGAGCCCATCAGCCGGGTGCGCCTGCGGGAATACTCATCCATCAGAAGCCCCATGGCAAACGAGTCATACCATTCGCCATCCTTGCGGTGAGTCTTTCTCAGGTGGCCTTCCAGGACAAATCCCACATGGCGGAACATCTGCAACGCGTGCTCGTTGTATTCTGGAACATCCACCCATACCCGGTGCAGTCCTTGGGCTGAGAATGCTTCATCCAAAAGCTTAATCAACGCCATGGTCCCATAATGGTGGTGCCACAGGTCTTTTCGTCCCACGATCAACACCAACTCGGCTTCCACTAAGGGCCACTCGATGATCAATTGCCCTTCTCCGATGTGTTCCCCTTCAATGGAATATACGGAGAAGATCTTCCGGTCTTCCGAGGCGAAGGTCTGGTGCCAATCATGATGGGACCGGTCTAAAATGGTATGGGGAGAATAACCCAAATGCAGGGGCACGCCGTTATCGCCTAGCCCATACCACAGGGAGTTCACCTCGGGGTCGTCCAGCCATTCCTTCATGCGCTGAACGTCCTCTCGGGTCACCGATTCAAGACTCACGTCGGGAAACATTTCGCACCCCCCCGGTTAAAAATGCCGTGTCGCCGTGTCGTGTTGAGACATTGTTCCCTTGGGCGTCCTGGCTGTGGCGGTTCATGGATGCCGCATTTTATCAACGGGGGGGTCAAAAATCAATTGTCCGCCACGTTATGCATCAAAACCAATCGATTCCTAACGATAATCAGATAAACATGGCTAATGATTATCGCTTTACGAAATCATAGGAAGCCGTGCTATTCCTACACACCGGCAGACATACGGCGTAGTATACTGACCCATGCTCAAATCCCTTTAAGAAAGCAACTTTGGATAAAGGCCCGGTGGAGGGCCATAGGATGAGACGATGAGAGAAAACACCTTGAAGCAAAAGCTGGAGTCGCGCCAAGCGGTTTTTGGGGTCATGATAACCTTTCCCTCAGCCCCAGTGGTGGAGATGTTAGGACACCTGGGATTCGACTGGGTGCTAATAGACAACGAGCATGGGTCCATCACGGTGGAAAACTCAGAAGACCTGGTCCGGGCCGCTGAACTGGCGGGAATCGCTCCAATCGTTAGGCCGGTGGCCAACAAGCCGGAGATAATCGCGCCCTTTCTGGACCGGGGCGCCTGGGGGGTCCAGGTACCCCACGTAAACACGGCCGAGGAAGCACGGGCTGCCGTGGACGCGGTCAAGTATCATCCCCTGGGACACAGGGGCATTTTCAGTGGCAGCCGGCCGGCGGGATTTGGACTTTCCGGCTCGACTGCGGATTACGTGGAGGATGCCAACCGCAACACTTTGGTATGTCTGATGCTGGAGGAAGTGGAGGCCATTGAGAATTTGGAGGAAATGGTTCAAGTGGAAGGTGTGGACGTTTTCTTCATAGGGTCCGGAGATCTGTCTCAATCGATGGGATACCCCGGACAACAGACCCACCCGGAGGTTCAGGCACTGATGGAAAAGGGCGTGTCAGTCATCCGGGAAGCGGGCCGGGTCGCCGGGGTTAGCTGCCCTGACTCCTACGTCCCAAAATTTCTAGGGCTGGGGGTCCAATACTTCCATGGCAGCGTCAGCCGGTTACTTCAATCATCAAGCGTGGACTATCTAAAGGAGATGCGGCAAGGGGCGAAGGCGGCCGGTTTGTGATTTGGCCGGGACCGGCGTACGGAGTTCCACGGCTCGTGTCCCCTTGGCTCAGTCAAACCACCGGCGGATTCAAACCTTCGCGGGGACGGGCTCCACGGGAAATTCGTCACGCCACCGGGCGAAACCGCCCTCAAGAGCAGCGGCATCGACACCTATTTCCCGCAGTTGTTGCGCCACACGGGCGCTGGTAAGCTCATCCTCTCAAGTGCAATAGGCCACTACCAGACCCTTTCCTGCGTAGGTTGCCCCCCACTCCACAACCTCGTCGGGCAGCAGGCGGGTATCGCCGGGAATATGAAACCCGTCGTGCTCATAGCTGGACCGGGTCCTCACGTCCAGCACGATAGGCGGGTCGCCGCCGGGTAGTTCACTCGAGATCATCCGTGAATTCAACTCCTGAGGGGTGACCCTGGGAACATCGCTCTCGGAGTGGCCGAAAAGCCCGGCAGCCGTGCTCTCCCGCTCTTCGGCATAGGCTATCTGCAAAGTCCTCTTTCCATACCAGACGCTCAGGGGCACGGCGGAGGCGCCGTGCACCAGCACCGAAGCCGTCACGACGATACCTACCGTGGCCAGCAGCAATTCGCCGCCGGGCACCTCAGCCTGGACCGCCAACAGGGCCAACAACAACGAATTCAGACCCCTGGGGCCAAACCAGCAGACGAACGCGTGGGCCTCCCAACTCATTTTCGCCCTGGCCAGCACCAGGGCCAGGACGGCGGGTCGTATGACGAATATGACCAGCGCCGCTAGGCCCAGGGCGGGAACGAAGGCGACGGAGCCAACCATTCCAGATAGGACGATCCCAAAAAGCACAAAGGCCAACAGCATGGCCATCTCCGAGGTAACCTCGCCGTATTCCATAAAACAATCGCACAACGACTGGTTAAGCAGCACCACCGCCAGACCAGCGGCAAAAGCCGCCAAAAAGCCATCGCCACCGGCGGCAGCTGCCGCGGCATAGGCCGCCAGCACGAGGCCGACGCCGTAGAAGGCCTGGTGTTCCCGGCGGATGCTCATCCGCCGGTCTATCTGGTTCATCAGCCAGGAGCCGGCGCCGCCAACGCCGAACCCGATGAACGGTCCAAGCAGCAAAAGTTTCGCCATGAAGACGGCCCAGCCTTGAACGTCACCGGCTTGACGGGTGGCTACCGCGATCAGCACCAACACCACCGGCAAAACCACGATGTCGTTGGTGCCTGCCTCTATCTTTAAGATCTGCCTGACGGAACGGGGAATCCTGTGGTCCCGGACGATCTCTCTCAGCACCACCGGGTCGGTGGAAGCCAGGACCGCTCCTCCCAGGAAGGCCATCGTCCAAGAGAACCCCGTGATTTTGGCAAGGCCCACCGCGCCCAGCCCGATGATCGTGGCAGTCCCCGGTCCCAAAACCAGGGCTGGGACCGCCCACCGGCTTTTCAACTGATCCAGTTGTAGTTTCACCGCGTCGAGAAACAGGACCAGGGATAGAGTCAGGGCCGCCACGATCTCTAAGATTGGACTATGGGGTCCCATCTCGACAAGGTTCAGCGCGCCTTCCCCCAACAAGAATCCCAAACCCAAGAATATCAATGGGTATGAGATCGGCGAGCGTTCAACCACGCCCGAAGCCAACGCCGTCACGCAAAGCACGATGGCTACAATGCCGAAGGCGAGAATATAGTCTGGCATAAAGGGTTCCTGTTTTAGTGTTTCTGGGCCGGCCGGCCTGGACCCGCCAGCTTACAATACTAACAAAATCCGATGGTATCAAAATCAGAACTGGCAAATGCCGCAAGAGGGAACTCTGGTTGATCCCGGCGAACAAACAAAAAGGCGGGAGATAACCCCCGCCTTGTACGATTTCCATGGAACTGGGATCGGCGCTGCTAGAGAGCCACCGCAGGGTCCTGACGAACAGACGCCACGGCGTTAACCTGATTCATCATGTTGTTAAAGTTTTCGAAGGTGAGGGATTGGGGCCCGTCGCATAGGGCTAGGTCCGGATTGGGGTGCACCTCTACAAGCAAACCGTGGGCCCCTGCTGCGATCGCAGCCAACGCCACGGGGGTCACCAAGTACCATTTTCCGGTGCTGTGGCTGGGATCGGCCAGGATCGGCAGGTGGCTAAGGCGTTTTATCACCGGAATCGCCGCCACGTCCAAGGTGAAGCGGGTGAATTGCTCAAATCCTCGAATCCCCCTCTCGCACAGCATCACCTGATCGTTACCCCTGGCCAAAACGTATTCCGCCGCCAACAGCCACTCCTCGTAGGGGGCGGCCATGCCGCGTTTGACCATGACCGGTTTACCCGAATCCCCTACCTCGTCCAACAGGCTGTAGTTTTGCATGTTGCGCGTGCCAACCTGCAGGATGTCGGCGTATTGGGCCACTGTGTCCACGTCGCCGGGGGCCATGACTTCGGTGATGACGGGCAGGCCAGTCTCTTGTTTGGCCATCTGGAGTAGCTTGAGTCCCTCCAGGCCCATACCACGGAAGCTGTAAGGAGAGGTCCTGGGCTTGAACGCGCCCCCCCTCAGGATCGTGGCGCCGGCTGCTTTCACAGCTCTGGCGGTGGATATCATTTGCTCTTCATCTTCCACCGAGCAAGGTCCGGCCATGATCACCGGTTCGGACCCGCCGATGACCGCGCCTCCTACCACGACTTTAGAATCGTCGGGATGGAATTCTCTACTGGCCAGTTTGTAGGGCTTTGATATGGGAACGACTTCGGAAACACCTTCCAAAAGCTCCATTTGTTCTTTCAGGTCCGGCGGTACCGTTCCCAATACGCCCACCACGACCCGTTCTACACCATGGAAAACCTGTGCCTTCAGACCAGAGTTCCCCTCTATCCTCCTCCGCACTTCCTCCAGGTTTTTTTCCGTGCTATCTTTGGACATTACCACTATCATGTGCCAATCCACCTTCGGTTTTTGAACCGGCTCGCCGTCTTCCACCTGCCGGCCTGATTAGGAATGAATGGAATAAGACCGAACGCTATGATAACAGCCACTGGCGTTGATTCGCGGCCATGGAAAATCCGGCTCATGGTGTCTACGGTGACTCCACTCCGGCCATCCTGAGCACATCCGTGCCGTTCAGGTAAAGGTTGACTAACTGGTCGGCCTCCAAATCCGTATTGACCAATATTAGCACTCGGATACACCCGGACAAGCTTCCGGGGACATCTATTTCGGCGCTCCCCATTAGAGCGGTGTTGTTCCATCCCATCTGGCGCGCGGCGGCGGCTGGGAACCCGGCGTTAAGGTCGGGGGTGGTGGTAAAGTAAACCGCGGCCACGTCCCTCTCTTCGATATTATTGGCTTCCACCAGCTTGGCCAGCAGTTCGCCACTTGCCGCATATATAGCTTGGGCCGTGTTGGCTTCGGCGATGGTGGCGCCTCTTATACCCCGGCAAACCGTCATTTGGTTGGAACCTCCACTGGCCGGACCCTCCGGGTCAGGAAACAGGTTTGCCGGCAAGCTCGGCCACAAGCCGGCTGGCCCGTTTTATCAACTGGCCTCGAGGCGATTCTAGCATTACCCGCACTAGGGCGCTACCCACCACGGCGGCATCGGCCTTTCGGCAAACATCAACCACGTGCTCTCTCTTTGAGATACCAAATCCCACCGCCAACGGAACGGTGGTCCCGGCGCGGGCCCTATCCACCAAATCCAGTCCCCCGGAGGCGACTTGGTCCCTGGCCCCGGTGACCCCGGTAAGGCTGACGCAGTAGATGAATCCGGTGGCGTCGGCGCAGGCGGCTTTGACGCTTTCCTCGGTGCTGGTGGGCGCCAGCAAGGGAATGATATGCACCCCTCGGGGTTCACATTCCAAAGCCAACGGTTTGACTTCGTCATGAGGCAGGTCGATGGCGATCACGCCGTCCAACCCGACCCGGCGGGCTTCTTCGCCGAACCCGTCCAACCCGTAGTTATAGATCGAGTTGTAATAACCCATGAACACCAGGGGAGTGTCGGGAACCTTTCCCCTGAGTTTTTCCACCGTCTCAAAACAATCAACCAATGAGACGCCCCGCTGAAGGGCTTTGAAGTTGGACTCTTGGATGACGGGCCCGTCTCCAAGGGGGTCGCTAAAGGGAACACCCAGCTCTATACCGTCGGCCCCTGCTTCCACCAACGCGGGGACCAACTCCATAGTGGCTTCCAAGTCAGGAACCCCGACCGTCAAGAAAACAATCAGGCCAGGGCGGCCCTCTCGACGAATGTCCTCGAATTTCTGCTTTATTCGGTCCGTGTTCATGGAATTATGTTTCGATATTTGAACACCACGCTTTGGAGGAAAGGTATATCAGATACGAATCATTGTCCAGACCTAGGCGAGACCGGCTAAATCACGAATATGGCTGCCAGCAACGCCAAAGAGTTCTGCCCGGCGTGGGCCGCTATACTTGGCCAAAGGGAACCGGTGCGGCGGTAGAGCCAAGCCAGCAGCAACCCGGTGATGAATATCGGTACCAACACGCCTGGGTCCATGTGGAACAGGCTAAAGACCACTGCGCTTCCGGCCATGGCTCCCCGAATCCCTAATCTGGAGGCCAATCCGGCAAATATGAACCCCCGGAAGAATATCTCTTCGGTGATGGGCGTCCAGACCGCCAACGCTTGGAAAGTGAACGCCGAGGCTGCTCCGGGAAAAGCAAAGTCCGCGGGAATATCCGGCGGTATCAACAGCCCGGCATCCAGCCATCGCATCAGGGCGGAATAGATGCCGGTGGCGGCCAAACTGGCTGCCAAGGCGCCCAGTGTCAGCACGGCCGACCATAACGGGCTGGTCGTGGGGGGATTCAATCCCAAAAGTCTGAGATTGCCCCAGAGATCCCCGCGGGCCATGGCATTGGTATGCTTCAAGCCAAATTGCCACACCACACCGAGGATCACCAAACCCATGAGGTTGCTGGCTGCCCAGACTTGGGCCGCCACGCCATACGGTCCGGCCAACTCCCCCGCTGCGGCCGACAGCAGGATCACCGGGGTGATGGCTACGGCGATGATCACAATCCCCAAGGCCACTTCTCCGCCGCGCCATGGGGCCAAGGCATTGACCGGGGTTGGCGATGAATCTTCGGGACTAGTAGAGTCGATTACAGTGCCACCTACGGCCGATAGCAATTCATGTCCACATCGGCCACAGTAGGCGGCGGATTCGTCCACGGTGTTTCCGCAGTTGGCGCAGGTCAATCTTGTAGCTCCAAGAATCCACCTCTAGAAAGGGCGGGACGGTGCGAAAAGGCTCATCCACACGAAAGGTGAGTATATCAGCTAGAGTTTGGATCGCTCCTTTGCTGGAGCTCTACCCCGTTACAGCCCGGAATCCGATTGCGCCCGTGGCTCCGCTCGGCCATAATGGCCGGAAGTCCAAGAGGTCAAATTGCGGTGAATAACGTTTTCACCGCAACTCCCATCAACATGGTGATCCAACGGACCGCCACAGGAGAAAAGAGCCCATGGCTGCCGAAAGCCCGATGACCTATGACGCTTTCCTATCTTTGGCCAATGAATCAGGCTTGGACGTTGGCTCGGGCGCCGGCAACGCCCACATGGAGGAGCTTTATTCCTATGTGAAGGCCGTGCTGGCCAGCCTCCGTTCTCTAAACGAATTGGACGTCAGCCAAGTTGAGCCCGACATGGCCTTTATGCCCTTCAGAGAGTGACCCGTAGTTAGGAGAAAAAATGGACCCGCTGGAAATCTGCTATATGAGCGCGGGGGAGTTGTCCCCGCTGATCCAGAGTAAAGCACTGTCGCCGGTGGAGGTCATACAAGCCCACCTGGACCGCATACAGGAAACCGAACCGGTGCTTAACTCTTTCATCACCTTGTTGCCCGAGGAGGCGTTGGCGGCTGCTCGCCGGGCGGAGGCGGACATACAAGCGGGCAGGTCCAGGGGGCCGTTGCACGGCATTCCCGTGGCCCTCAAAGACCTTTATAACACGGCTGGGGTCCGCACCACATCGGGCTCGCGAATCTTCGACACCTTCATACCCCATGAAGATTGCACCGTGGCGGCCAAGTTCAACCAGGCGGGCGCCATCTTATTGGGCAAGCTGAACATGCACCAATTCGCCTACGGCCCCACCGGTGAAAACCCCGATTACGGCCACATGCATAACCCATGGGACCCGGAGATGGTGACCGGCGGCTCCAGCGGCGGGTCCGGCTCCGCCACGGCGGCGGGACAGTGCACCATCACCACCGGCAGCGACACCGGCGGGTCCATACGCATCCCGGCGGCCCTGTGCGGGATAGTGGGGTTAAAGCCCACCTATGGGCTGGTCAGCCGCTTTGGGCTTACTCCTCTATCCTGGAGCATGGACCACCCCGGCCCCATGACCCGAACGGTGGAAGACACCGCCATGGCCATGAACGCCATCGCCGGATATGACCCCAAGGACGTTGCCTCGGCCCGGGTCGATGTGCCGGACTACACGGCATCGCTGACGGGGGATGTAAGCGGGGTTCGCATCGGGGTCCCGAAAGAGTTTTTCGACGCGCCCCTGGACCCGCAGATCGGCCAGGGAGTAAGAGACGCCATCGCCTTGCTGGAGTCCATGGGCGCCCAGGTGCGCGAGGTGGACTTCCCCATGTTCAACGATTCCCAAGCCATCTCCACCGCTATGCTCATGGCCGAGGCTTCCGCCTATCATAAAGACCTGCTGGCGCGGGACGGCGACAAGCTGTATCCACCGGTCCGGCTGAGGTTGGAGGCCGGATTGTTCATCACCGCGGCGGACTACCTGCGGGCCCAACAGGGGCGGGCCCTTTTCAACCAGCAGGCGCGGGACCTGCTCAATGAGGTGGACCTACTTGCCGGACCCACCGAGCCGGTGACCGCTCCCCCAATCCTGGCGGACCACGTTCAGGCGGGACAGCATTCGGTGGGCACCACGTCGGCCTTGACCCAGTACACCCGCCCGTACAACATCACCGGCTTTCCCGCCATTTCCATACCATGCGGCTTCTCCGGCTCTGGTATGCCCATGGCCTTGCAGTTGTGCGGCCGGCCCTTCGATGAGCCCACCGTGCTGCGGGCCGCCCACGCCTACCAGCAAGCCACCGACTGGCACAAGCGCCGCCCGCCGCTGTAAGATAATTTTACAGGTCATCCGATCACGTGATACGTTTTTGGACGATATCACATAGACTATGGAAAGCTATAGCAACAGGAGCGGACCTTGGCCCCAATAACCTCCGTTACCTTCGACCTTTGGCAGACCCTGCTGCTGGACAACCGGGAATTAGGCCGCGCCCGCGCCCAGGTCAGGCTGGAAGGCGCCCAAAACGCCCTCCACTCCGTTGGCAAGGAATTCGACGTCGAATTCCTCCGCGAGGCTTACCGGTTGTGCTACCGCCAATGCCACCGTATCCGGGAGGACAGTCTGGACGTGAGTTTCCGGGAACAGGTAGAGATGTTCATCAACAACATCGAGCCCGGCCTTGTGGACCACCTGGATGAAGAGACCATACAAGAGATCTACGGCGCCTACTCCGATTCTTTCTTCGTCCACCCCCCGCTGCCCCACGTCGACGCCGTTGGCGTGCTGCGGGACGTCAAAGCCATGGGGCTGAACATCGGTCTGATCTCCAACACCGGCATGACGCCGGGAGAAGCCTTTCGAAGGTACCTGGACCAGCAGGGCATGTTGGAATACTTCGACACCCTGACTTTTTCCGACGAGGTCAAGCTATCCAAACCTTCCGACGAGATCTTCAAGCTGACTCTGCGTTCCATGGGGGCCGAGCCGCACCTAACCGCCCATGTGGGCGATCACGTTCTAAACGACGTGGTGGGCGCCAAACGGTGCGGATTAAAAACCGTCTGGATCACCGGTTTTTATGAGAACGAAAACCCGTCTGACCCCAACACCCAGCCCGACGCGACCGTTTCCCAACTGGGGATGGTAGTCCCGGCCCTGGCCCAGTTGGCAGGCAAACCAGCGCCGGCGTGAGATGGCCTGGGCTGGCTGGTGGTTCAATAAACCCAACGCCGGGCGCACCACTCCCCTACGCCACCTTGGCCGATCCGATCCTCGCGTTGGATTGGTCTACAGGGTAGGGGCGGGTTTAAAACCCGCCCCTACGTTATCCTTCCAAGCGTTATCTGATAGGGCAGCACTCGCTCTGACTGTGATCTGAAGACACTGGCGCCACCTAGTATTCTTGACAATGGTAGGGGCAAATGGTACCTTCCGGGCACCCCTAGGTAGCGGCCACTCGCCCCAGTTCCCCTGCCGGTTTTGACCTGACACCAGTCATGCTGAGACGGCGCCGCGGGGAGCTAACCCCAGCGGGATTGGCCCTCCAGATAGACCTCGATACACAACAAAATTCACGGCAAACCTTTTGGCAAATCTTCTGGGCAGGGAATTATCGGTGGTGGTGGCGGTGGCATGGCAGACCTAACCCAGCTATGCGACACCGTTTTGTCTCAGCGCCGCCTTTTTATCGCCAGTAACCGCGGACCGGTGGAGCACTACATGACCGCCGATGGCCATCCGGAAGCCAGGCGCGGCAGCGGCGGAGTAGTCACCGCCTTCAGCTCAATAACCCAAGCCGCCGAGTTCACGTGGGTGGCTAGCGCCATGGGCGAGGGCGACCGGTTCGTGTCCAACAACGGCCAGGGGCCCAGCTTCAAGTCGCCCCTTCCGGGCCACAAGATCGATCTCCGCTACGTGGTCACTCCCCGCCGGGTTTACCACAAGTTTTACAACGTTCTGTGCAACCCTCTATTGTGGTTCCTTCAACACTATATGTGGAACCCTCCCTATAACCCCAACGTCGACGCCAACGTCCACGACGCCTGGGAGACGGGATACATACCGGTCAACCAGGCTTTTGCCCAGGCCATTGTGGATGAGTGCCGCGACGACCCGCAGCCTCCAATAATCTTCAGCCACGATTACCATTTGTATCTACTGCCCGAGTTCGTGCGGCAGGAACTGCCGGGGGCGATAATTCAGCACTTCATCCATATTCCCTGGCCCTCACCCCGGTTCTGGCAGATGATTCCAGCCTACATCGTCCAGCGGATCTGCTCGTCATTGTGCTCGGCCGACGTCGTCGGGTTTCAAACCCCCATGGACTGCCGAAGCTTCATAGACACCGTGGAGGAGTTCCTGCCCGAAGCCAGCGTGGACCGAAAAGAGTGTACGGTGGCTTGGCGTGACGGCCGCACCCAAGTGAAGTCTTACCCCCTATCCATCAACGTGGCAGAGGTGCAAGGCATCGCAAACTCCCCCCGGGCCTTGGAGTATGAGACCCGTTTGGCAGCCCAAACCAACGAAATGAACATCGTCCGCATCGACCGTGCGGAACCCAACAAAAATATCGTCCGCGGGTTCAAAGCCTTCGGATTGATGCTTTCCAAGTACCCCGAATTGCGGGGGCGGGTGAACTTCTTGGCATTCCTGGTTCCTTCCCGCACCCATATTCGACAATACCAACGGTACATGGACGATATTCAGCAAACCATCAACCAGGTTAATCAGACCCACGGCAATGACGAATGGAAGCCGATACAAACATTTATCGAGAACAACTACACCCAAGCGCTGGCGGGAATGAAGTTATACGACGCTTTGTTGGTGAACACCATCATAGAAGGTATGAACCTGGTGGCCAAGGAAGGACCGGTCATCAATACCCGGGACGGAGTGTTGGTGATCTCCCAAACCAGCGGCGTGCACCATCAACTCGCCTCGGGGGCCCTTTCAGTGTCTCCGACTGATATAGAAGGCACTATGGAAGCCCTCTACCAAGCGATAACGATGCCCCAAGAGAAACGCAAAAAGATGGCCTCGGCATTGGCTGAGTCCGTGTGCCGCGAGGACATCACCCACTGGATATCCCGCCAACTGGAAGACATCGCCAAACTGTTGTAGAGTAACTTCCAAGTAACTTACAGGTAACTTCCCGACCGCTTCCCACCGGCGATGGCCACGGCCGCAGCGATGGCTGGAAAATGCGCTGGGGCTCACCACGCTATATCCCGTCCTGCACCCGGAGCCGCACAACGATGGACGAAATTTTCGACACCCCGCTGCCCGACGGCCAGCGCACAGACATCCAGATCTGCATCTTTCCTCATCTCAAGGAGTTTGTCACCGTAGACCTGCGGGAAAACGGCGTTCAGGTCAAACTTATGAACACCGACGATATTTTCTCCGACCGGTTCTTTAGCAGCGTGGAAGAGGAGATATCTATTTCGGTGAAGGACCAGGGAGATTACCCATTCGCCCATCTCATCAACCTCCCCATGCAGCTGGAGGAAGCGGTCCGAGAAACGGCCATGACCTTTATTCTGGAACATTTGGGAGTGCATTTAGACGACGACGAAGAATTCCCTACGGTCGTTGTGTACATCATCAGCGGCGGCGCGTTGGCCATGCACTCAGACAAGGTGTTGGAAGGTCTGCGTAGCTTGCTAAAAGACCGGTCGGGCAACCCCGCTGCGGGAGATTGGGAAGAAGTGCTCAACCGTCTCATCGGCGAGGAGAACCGAATCCTTCAGGAATTGAACCGCCAGGACCTGACCGAGGCCGTTCAAAGCGATTCACCGGATTATTTCACCCTCTGGGAAAACAGGAACTGAGCACCCGGAAATGATCACCCGGAACTGAACAATAGGACCTGACCCCAGCATAAAGGTTTCTAATGGAAAGAATCGGCTTAACCTTCAATCCCTCCCGCATGGGCTCCGGCGCCACCGATGACGATCTGATAACGGTAGCCAAGATGGCCGACCAACTGGGCTACGACACCTTCTTTACCGGCGAGTCTTGGGGCCGCGATGCCTTGACCATCCTGACGGCGGTGGCTTGCCATACCACCAATCTTCGCGTCGGTACCGGCATCCTTCCAGTTTTTAGCCGCACCCCGGCCCTCATCGCCCAAAGCATCGCTTCCCTGGACCTCATCTCCAACGGCCGGGCGACCCTGGGTTTGGGGACCAGCGGAAAGATCGTGATAGAAGACTGGCACGGCTTGCCCTTCCAACGGCCTCTGGAGAGAACCCGGGAATACATAGATATAATCCGCCAGGCGCTGAGCGGGGGCCCTGTGAACCACCAGGGAAACTTCTTCCAACTGTCCCGGTTTAGGATGGGCGTGGCGCCGGTGCAAGAACGTATCCCCATATATCTGGCCAGCCTGGGTCCAAAAAACCTGGAACTGACCGGACAATTGGCCGATGGCTGGCTGCCCATCTGGATGCATCACCAACGGCTGCCCGAGTTAACGGAGCCCATCGCCATCGCAGCGGCGGAGGCAGGCCGCGATATCTCTCAGATCACGGTCGCCCCCCAGACCATGTGCTATACCACCGAAGACCCAGAGGAATTGGAGGAGGTTCAGGGCCAAGTGCGGGCGCACATGGCCTACTATATCGCTGGAATGGGCACGTATTATTACGACCTTTTCTGCCGGTCGGGGTTCCGGACGGAAGCCGACGCCGTGAGGGAAGCCTGGGCGGCCAGGGAAAGGGACACAGCCGCCCAGGCCATCTCCGATCAGATGCTGGAAGGCATCGCTATCCTGGGCGACGCCGCCACCTGCCGCAGCCGGTTGGAACGCCTGCGTAAAAGCGGCGCGGACATGCCTGTGGTTGCCTTCCCCCACGGTTCATCCGTGGACGGAGTCAAACGCACACTGGAGGCCCTGGCCCCAGCCCTAGACCCATCGAAACCTCCCGCAGGCGCCGGCTCATGAAGATCGGCCTTATCTCCGACACCCACGCCGCGGGCAACGGGCACAACATCCCGGAGAGAATACTCCGGGCGCTGGAAGGGGTTGACCTGATACTCCATTGCGGTGATTTGGAATGTCTTGGTGTGCTGGATTATCTGGAAACGGTGGCGCCGGTGCTGGCGGTGCGCGGATACGAAGACCCCATGGAGCCCGGCACCCGGCTGGCCCGCGTAACCAGGGTGGTTCAGGCGGAAGGGGTATCCATCGGCATGATCCACGACATCCAGTGGCCCGGTCCCAGGATCGTTCCCACCGGCGACGGCTCCACCCTGGCCTTCCCTCCTGGAGACCCGGACGAACTGATGGCGCGAAAGTTTGGCCAAAAGGTTGACGCCGTCATCTTTGGCGACACACACCACGAATTGATCCAGCAATACGGCGGCGTATTGCTGGTCAACCCGGGAAGCCCCACCTATCCGGCTAAGCGCCATTCATCCGGCGAGTTGGGCACCATCGGCATGCTGGAAGTCCAAGGCGAAAGTGTCAACGCCCAGCTCATCAACCTGGAAGCCTATGGCCGGCTCCCGGTGTGATCAAAACGTGTGACTCAGATGATTCAATGTCAGGAAATGGATCTTTTCGTCACCAAGCAGCGCCCCCGATACCAGTTCATCACCCAAGGTCATGAGTAGCATCCTAGTCGTTGAAGACCAAGATGTCCTCTGCCGGATGTACGAGGCGGTCCTCGGCCACCTCCGGTATGACGTGGTCATCGCCAATACGGGTGAACAAGGCCTGAACGCCGCCCGCCAGAACCGGCCGGACCTGCTCATCCTTGACCTGGAACTGCCGGGAATCTCGGGGATCACCGTGGCGCAAGCCCTCCAGCAACAAGGCATTCTACCGGGCATACCCGTGATAATCACCACCGCCACGCCCAGGGAAGAGGTCCTACGAATGACTAAATCAATTGAGGTACTGGAAATCTTGATCAAACCATTCGATATCCTAGTTCTGTTCGATGCCATTGGAAACGCTCTGGGCAAGCATTAGTCATTGAGCCAAAGCTCATGTTGACCGGTGGTTCCATTCCCCGAGGCCGAACCCTCTTCGGGGAAGCCGAAAACAAAAAGGCGAGGTGTGTGCCTCGCCTTTTTATGCTTCCCAGACCCTTGGGCTGTACTCGAATCAGATGCGGTCTATCAGCGGACTTACCTGCACAAACACCGGCGCGAAGACCAGGGACACGATGGCCATCAGCTTGAGCAAGATATTTATCGATGGACCAGACGTGTCTTTGAACGGGTCTCCCACCACGTCGCCCTCCACGGCCGCCTTGTGAGCATCGGTACCTTTGCCTCCAAAGTTCCCTAACTCAACGTATTTCTTGGCGTTGTCCCAGGCGCCTCCAGCGGTGGCCATCATGATGGCCAGCATGAATCCGGAGCCCACCGCGCCTATGAGCAATCCTCCCAAGGCTTGGGTGCCCAAGATAAAACCGGTGGCAATAGGCGCCACCACCGCCATCAAACCGGGAACAACCATCTCTTTCAACGCTCCGGTGGTGCTGATGTCCACGCACCGGGCGTAGTCAGGACGGGCGGTGCCCTCCATGATCCCCGGGATCTCCCGGAACTGCCTCCGCACTTCGTTCACTATGGAAAAGGCCGCACGGCCCACGGCCTGCATGGTGAATGCCGAAAACAGGAACGGCAGCATGGCGCCGATCAGCAACCCCACCAATGTGGTGTGTTTCAAAAGGTTGATGCCTTCCGACATGGCCGCCCCACGCAACCCCGAAGCCTCGGCATAGGCCGCCAGCAAGGCTAGAGATGTCAGCGCGGCCGATCCTATGGCAAACCCTTTACCAGTGGCCGCCGTGGTGTTTCCCAGAGCGTCCAAGGCGTCGGTTCGCTCCCTGACGAAGGGATCCAACTGGGCTTGCTCTGCTATGCCGCCGGCATTGTCAGCCACCGGGCCGTAGGCATCGGTGGCCAACGTGATGCCCAGGGTCGAAAGCAGGCCAACGCCCGCCAGAGCCACGCCGTAGAAATCGGCCAATTGGAAGGCGACCAGGATAGTGACCCCAATTGCGGCGACGGGTATCACGGTGCTGATCATTCCCGTGGCGATGCCGCTGATCATCACTGTCGCGGCTCCCGTCTGGGAGGTCTCGGCGATCTTTTTCACCGGTCCGTATTCGTAGGAGGTGTAGTACTCGGTGGACGTCCCTATGATCAGCCCGGCGGCCAATCCTATCACGATCACCCAGAACAACTCGAAGGGCAGGTCCATCACCAGAACCACCACCAGGGCGAACACCACCAACAAGATGGCCGATGAGTAGATTCCCCGCCGCAGCGCCCATAACAGTTTCCCGAAATCCGCCTGCTCGCCGCTGCGTACGATGAATGTGCCCAGGATGGCGGCGACGATCCCAGCGCCAGCCAGCATCAGTGGCAGGACCACTTGATCCGCTCTCCATCCCAACTGTGAGCCAGCCACGCCGGTGGCGGCCGCGGCCAGAGCGATGGCGGCGATGATGGAGCTGACGTAGGACTCAAACAGGTCGGCCCCCATTCCGGCCACGTCGCCCACGTTGTCGCCCACGTTATCGGCAATCACACCCGGGTTCCGCGGGTCGTCTTCAGGGATCCCCGCCTCGACCTTCCCTACCAGGTCGGTGCCCACGTCCGCGGCCTTGGTGAAGATGCCGCCGCCAACCCTGGCAAACAGGGCGATGGAGCTGGCGCCAAAGCCGAACCCAGCCACCACGGTGATGTCTTGGAAGATCAGGTACAGAATAGTCACGCCCAAGAGGCCGATGCCCACCACCGTTATGCCCATCACCGAGCCACTGGAGAACGCCACCCGCAACGCCGGATTCAAACCGTTCATCGCCGCCGCCGCGGTGCGGACATTCGCCCTTACCGCCACGTACATCCCGATGAATCCCGCGGTTGCCGAGGCAATGGTCCCCGCCAGATAAGCGATGGCCGTCTTTGGCACCACGGAACCCAATGTGTACCAATCGATCAATAACCACAGAACCACGGCGACCACGACCACGAACGGCGCCAGCCAGGTGTATTCCCGCCGCAAGAAAGCGTTCGAGCCTTCCCTGATGGCGGTGCCGATCTCTTGCATCTTTTCATTTCCGGCGTCGGCGCGAACCACCTTGACCGCCATGATCAATGCGAAAACGAGGGCTGCTACCCCCGCCGCTAAAGCTACGATTATCGATTCCATGATTAGATCCTTTGCGTTAACGAAACCCGTAAAATGGGCTGGATTTTAGGCGTGCGAAACTTATCACACCCGCTATGGGGTGTCAAGAAATCTAGGCGGGGGGCGGTGACACTCGGTGACCCCCTAGTTGCCGTACCAACTAACAACGTAGGGGCGGTTTTAAACCCGCCCCTACGCTGACTTTCAACCTTGGTTGCTCCCGTAAAAACGGCCCAGGCTGACATGGTTGACCTGAGTTTTCCGGCGCCACGATTCAACCAGCCTTATGGTAAATCCAACCCGCTGGCTTTAGCCGATCATTGCTTAAGGTATATAAACGTCAATTCCGGGAAACGCGATGGCGATCGAGAACCAGAAGGCCCGGCGTGTATTCAGCGGCTTCAATTGGACGCCGGCAAGGGGACCCTCGGTGGCCATGCCGCCCAGGTCCCATGCGCTTCCGGTCTCCCGGTCCACGAAGGCCTGCCGGTCTTCCGAATAATCAAAGAGCAAAGCAAAGCCGTCCGGCCCCGGCGTCACAGGGGAGAAAGCTGCCGCGGCCCGCCGGCTGTCCTGAGCCAACACCACCACCGGGGTCCCCGCCACCGAGTCGTTGACCGCCCCGTCGCCGATCAGACCCAAAGGATACGCCTTGGCTCCGTTCCCGGTCTCCACTGTCACCACGATCTCTCCCGCGGCAAGGCGGGTATCTAACTTATTTTCGTCGACTGGGAAAGCGAATCGCTCCCGGTTGATCTGGGTTTGATAGCTGGCGGGTATTCCGCTTTGATACGTGGGGGCCGCGAACCGTTCCGGATCACGGGCTGTCCCGGCAAGAACCTGGGTCTCCGGGTTCAGCCGCCGCCAATCTCCCCATTCCATGGTGGTTGAGGGCAGCAGGCTCAACCGGGCGCCGGTCATTGCGCCGACAACCGCTTCGCCGCCCACCTGAAACCAATAAGACCCGGTCTGGTGGTCGTACATCACCATGTCCGATTGGTATAAGGCGCTGGTGTTGCCAAAGGTAAGCAGGCGCCCATCCATCTCCCGGCTAAACACCACTCCGCTGAAACACAACGGACAATAGGTCACCGCCAGGGGAACGCCATCAATCACATCGTTGACTATCTCGTGGCGATTCATAACGTTTATCGGATAGGCGAAGGCCGAATCGTCCGAGCGGTAGCCCATGACCAGATGGGTGTCTTCCAGCCAGGGCAGCGCCCCCGGTCCGCCGTACACCGGTTGGGCCACCGGCGCGATGGCGTCCCGCAGGTCCAAGATCAACTCTTCGCTGGCTGCGCTCAAGGCCACGAACCGGGGACTCCCGCCAAAGGTATCGAAAACGATATCTTCCAGCGGAACGTCGTGGAGGGAGACGTCGACCATTGGCACGGGCGCGGGGCTGGACGAAGGCGGGTCGGCAAGCGTCGGAGTAGCTAGTGGTTTAGCCGGTTGGCCTGTGGTTCTCTCTTGGGAGGAAACCACGGGCGCCGGGGAAGGACTTTGGTCCGGCAGGCTAGTTAGGCCGGCTGACGGCGCACAAGCCGCCAAAACCATCAGAATAAGGGCCGCCAGCCACCAACAGTGAAGCGCCATTCCCCGTGATCCGCCTTTTAGTTTAAGCCGGCAGTGTGCCCGGATCACCAGCATACCTCTCCTGGCCCCTCGCGTTGCACCCAACCTATTCCGGTGTGATGCCCCCGCGGCAGCTATCGATGCGCAAGCGCCACTGGCGTCACGGTGCCTCATGCGCTATCCTAAGGCACGTTGAGGGCACGGCGGCTTCCTCATGCATGGGGTGTTGCCCTTAAGGAGGGTGTACTACGATGACCACCACATCTGGAACCTGGACCGAAGAGATATTGGAGTTGGCAGGAACCAAGGTCCAAATGGTAAAGGGGGGCTCCGGCAGCCCCTTGCTGGTCCTGCACGATGAAATGGGCCATCCGGGCTGGCTCCGCTTCCACGAAGAACTGGCTAAACACCACACCTTGTATATACCTTCCCATGCCGGATTCGGGGGGACCGGCCGGCTGGATTGGATCATGGGGATGAGGGACCTGGCGGGCTGGTACCTGGAGGTGCTGGACGACCTGGGCCTGGGCCAGATTGACGTGATGGGTTTCTCTTTAGGCGGCTGGCTGGCCGCCGAGATGGCCGTAATGTGCCCCGACCGGTTTAAAAAACTGGTCCTGGTGGGACCGGCCGGGGTCCGGCCTACCCAGGGCGAGATCTACGACATGTTCCTGGTTGTGGCCAAGGAATTCATAACCACCTGCTTCTTGGACCCGGCCAAAACGGCCGAATTTCAACAGATATGCCCCGACGAGCCCACCCCGGAACAGATGGAAGCCTGGGAGGTGGCGCGGGAAGAGGCATGCCGGTTGAGCTGGCGGCCCTACATGCACAATCCATCCTTGCCCCATCTGCTTCGCCGCTTGAAGAACACGCCAACCAAGATCCTTTGGGGGAAGCAAGACGCCATCATTCCCCTTAGCGCCGGTGAAGGGTTTCAACAGGCGATCCCGGGTTCGCAATTATCCATCATCGATGACTGCGGCCACCGGCCCGAGGTGGAAAAGCCAGAGGAATTCCTCAGTGAGGTTCACCAGTTCCTATCTTCACCCTAGCCAATGTGGCGCTGAGGCTTTGCAGCGATGGCAGATATAATAATCCTAAAGAAATCTCTGCTTTTATAGATTCAGTTGGCGGGCAATACACAGGTTGTCCGTCAGGAGGAAAGGGAAATGTTCATCGGATATTTCACCGAGCGGCCCTACCAGGACCAGGCGTCCGGCTTTTTCGGAGCCACCGGGAAGCCCATCATGGATTTGATGGTTAGCAATGATGTCTACGACTCCCATCTGGCCGCCGACCTGTACAACCGGTTCCTTGACGAAAAGCTCTACGCCGAGGAAATGGGCTTCGACGGTCTGATGCTCAACGAGCACCACAGCACCCCGTTCTGCATGGGCGGCGCGATGAACGTGGAAGCCTCCATCCTGGCCCGAATCACCAAGAGGGCCAAGATCGTCCTCCTGGGCAACATCTTGCCCATTTGGGACGATCCTTTGTGGCTGGTGGAACAGCTATCCATGATCGACGTGATCTCCCGGGGCCGGCTGGTTTCCGGGTGGGTACGTGGCACCGGCCGGGAGAGCGTTGCCCATAACATAGAGCCCCACCATAACTGGGAGCGTTTCCAGGAAGCCCACGAATTCATCGTCAAGGCCTGGACCGACCCCGGTCCCTTCCGTTGGGAAGGGAAACACTACCACTACCGCCACGTAAACCCGTGGGTAAAGCCCTATCAGAAGCCCCATCCGCCCATCTGGCTGCCCGGAGTGGTCAGCCGGGACTCCCTGATGTGGGCGGCCGAAAAGCGCATTCCATATATCATGCTGGCCACGGAGATGGACCCCACCAAACAAGCCTTCCAGCTTTATCACGACGCCGCGGCCGAGCAAGGCTACGAGTCGGGCCCCCAGAACCTGGGGTATCTATGGAAAGTGCACGTGGACGAGACCGAAGAACTGGCCGAGCAGGCGGGCCGGAAATACGTTCAAGGACCCAGCAATCCCTTCCTGGCGGGTAACGAGGGCACGGTGAACCCGGCGCTGGCCAACTTGCCGGGCCTGACCTCACGCCGCCGTGTGTTGCCCACTCAGGCGGTGGCCACTGCTGCCCGGGGCGGCGGCGGCGGTGTGGCGGGGGTCCTGGGACGTCCTTACGAGCAGCAGATCGAAGACCACACCATCATTTGCGGCACTCCAAAGACGGTGATTCCCAAGATACGCCACGTTTTGGAATACCTGCGCCCGGGAAGCATCTTCTTCTGGGACGGCGACGGGGCCATGACCCACGAAGACGCCATGCGCAGCCTGCGCCTAATGGGAGAAGAGGTCATTCCGGCCGTCCGGGAGATAGCCAAGGACCTGGAACTGCCCGGCCCCTTCGAGGTGGACCCGGCCACGAACCAACCCATCCCGCCCGAAGCCTCCAACGGAGCATCGGCCGGCTAGCGCATAGCATTACGCCTTGGCCCAGCATAGGATTCGCGGCAGGAACCAAATCCCCCTCGTCCCGCTTTACAGGGGGCTGGGGGGATGTTAGGGCATAACGGTGGCAGGCGACTGACGACGGATTTGTACGGGTAACCTAATTGGCGAGCTTTGAAGTCTGGTAACATGATGTTCAATTGGAATGCCATTTGTGTCTGGGAAGAATAGTGACGCCTCGTAGGACCAGGTTCGAAAAAATCAACCGAGGTCTGCCAATGGACCACGCTGAATTAATCCAGGCTATAGACACGGCAGTTCGTGAAGGAGCAACCGAGTTAGACCTCAGCGATAATCAGATGGCCTCCCTACCACCGGAGATAGGCCAACTGACCAACCTAAAGCGACTGGACCTCAACGATAATCAACTGGCCTCCCTCCCCCCAGAGATAGTCCAAATGACCAACCTCCAGGAACTATGGCTCGACAGGAATCAACTGGCCTCCCTCCCCCCAGAGATAGTCCAACTGACCAACCTAAAGCGACTGGACCTCAACGATAATCAACTGGCCTCCCTCCCCCCAGAGATTGGCCAACTGGCCAACCTCCAGGAACTAACCCTCAACAATAATCAACTGGCCTCCCTCCCACCCGAGATAGTCCAACTGACCAACCTAAAGCGACTGGACCTCAACGATAATCAACTGGCCTCCCTCCCCCCAGGGATTGGCCAACTGGCCAACCTCCAGGAACTAACCCTCGACAGGAATCAACTGGCCTCCCTCCCCCCAGAGATAGTCCAACTGACCAACCTCCAGGAACTATGGCTCGACAGGAATCAACTGGCCTCCCTCCCCCCAGAGGTTGGCCAACTGGCCAACCTCCAGGAACTAACCCTCAACAATAATCAACTGGCCTCCCTCCCCCCAGAGGTTGGCCAACTGGCCTCCCTCCGGGAACTTCACCTCAACGCTAATCAACT
>MUCP01000048.1 GCA_002816875.1 SAR202 cluster bacterium Io17-Chloro-G2 | reverse complement strand
TCCCATCGTAATGATCGGCCCGAATAAAACCAATGGATGCCCCGTCCACTGGGGAATCATTCGATAAAGTGCGGTTGCCTAAAGCGCGTCCGGTAGCCTGCGGTCGAATCGGTGATGCAAACGGGTGTTCCTTGCCCGGCTGGGGCGGCCCCTGCCAGTGAGAATATATTACCTCAAGGTTGAGCGCCTCGATAACCTGATAGAATCCGGCAATGGCACGGCGGCTCGCAATCTTCCTACCTTTCCTCTTAGGCATCTGGGCCTTGTCGTGCAGCGTGACGCCAACCGGTCCGGTCCCAATATCGACCTCGAAGCCGATGCCGGCCCCATCCCTATTGCCGAGCCCGACGCCTACAGCCGGCCTGAAACCCACCATCGGCACTCCTGAGCGGCAGGGGACTACAGAAGTCGCACCTTCCATCGGTCCAACCGTTGCTACCATGCCACCGTCTACGGTGGCTCCCATGCCTACCCAAGCCGCGACGGCCCTCCCGAGCCCGGCGCCTGCTCACACTGCCACGCCTTCTCCGGGTCCCACACCTATTCCCACTCCCAAGCCGGCACCTCTGCCTACCGGCACGCCTACGCCGGCGCCTACGTCCACTCCGGCAATCGAGGCCTGCCGCGTTTCTTACCAAACGCCTATTGTGCCGGGGCCGTCCATACCGAACCGCCCGCAAGACGACGACCGCGTGTTCCGCTCACTGACCGTTCACCCATTGAATCCAGACATTGTGTTGCTGGGCACGGAGCGAAACGGCTTCCTACGCAGCGAGGACGGCGGCGCTTCTTGGGCCCGGCTCAGGGCTGGACTGCGCTCGGACCGCTCTGGCTACTCGGAGATCTGGGACATCGATTTCTCCGTCAGTGACCCAGACGTCATCATGGCTGCCACCTTGGATTCGCCGGGCCCTGCCGCCGGTCCCGATGCAGGCGCCGGGCTTTACCGAAGCACCGACGGCGGCCAGATCTGGACTCAACTGAATTGCGGCTTCTCCACCTCGCGGGTGGTCTCAGTCCGGATCGACCCGTCGGACCCTAACGTCGCGGTGGCCGGGCTGGAAGGAGGACTGCCTTCATTCACCGGTCCCGGCTCTGGCCAGTATTACCCCGGCGGGATCTACCGCACCGAGGACGGTGGCCAGAATTGGAGCCGCGTGTCCGTTGGCCTTAACGACGGGCGCAACGGCTATGTGATCATGCGCATGACCCAGGGCAACCCGCCGCAGCTGGTCACCTTCGGCATGAACCGCAATGACTTCAACGAGAACCTGGGATTCATGCGCAGCAACGACATGGGACTAACTTGGGAATTCTTCGCTCCCGAATTACAGACCAAGTCCATCGACGGGTTTGACCTTTCGGCTGACGGCCAGTCGATCTACGCGAACGAAGGGGGCACTTATTCCGGTTGGGTTTCCAAGGATGCCGGGGCGACTTGGAGCCAAGGCCCCATCTTGCAGGTCAACGGTCCCATCGCCGTCTCTCCGGCGGACCCCAGCCTGGTGATCTTTGCCTCCCCAGGCGACATTCGGAGATCCACCGACGGCCTGGCTTCTATGAATGTGGTGGCGTCCGGTCTAGGCACGGTGCGGGAGATCGTTTTCTCCGCGTCCAACCCAACTGTGGTTTATGCCGAAACCGATGGCTATGTCCTTTACCGCAGTGACGATGCGGGTCTTACCTGGCGGTTGCTGGTAAAGGGCAGGGAACAAGTGTTGAACGTCCAGCCCTAAGGCTCGTGCCACCTACGGACGATTTTGGGTTGAGCCGGCAAGTCTTGAAATCTAACCTACCTGGGGACCCAACGAGTGATTCGGCCTCTCCATAGAAAATCGGCGGGTGAATATCTGACCAAGCACGCCCGAGTCATCGCGAACTGATAAGGCTTCGAGCTTGGCGTTGAACCTCCTCCCGGCTGTTACACACTGCCTACCATATTGGTCAACTTCCCCTGTGGGTAGTGGAATGGATGCCCAGGGCTTGCGGGCTTGTGTCGTGGTCATTCCCCTTGTGATAAAATGGCGGCTATGCAGCAAGAGCAGCCAGAAGCCCAGCCGTTATATTGGGACAATCACCGAGTTTCGGTGAACTTGACCATGATCTTTGCCTTGGCCGTCGCCGTGCTTGGGATATTTTCCGGCTCTCCGCTATTTTTCGCCGGAGTGGGCGTGGCCGCGTATACCTGGTTGACCAGTCCCCGGCGGTATTTGATCTTTGAAAACGCGCTGGTGATCGAATACGGACGCCCCAGGGTAAAAGTCATCGATTTCTCAAACATCTCCCACGTGGAAACCCTAAGCCTGGGTATTGGCGAACGGCTGCGGGTGGTGTTGATCAACGGCAGGCGGACCATGGTGATGTCAAGAAACCTGGAGACGTTTAGAGAAAGGCTGGACGAGGCCCTGGAAAAATTCCAGAGCCAAAATCCCCAGGGGCGAGGGCAGGACAGTGGAACCCAGGATGACCAGGGGGGCCGTATAATCGACGCAGGAGGGGGGCCTGATTACGAGGGCCCATCCGGGGATTCAACCCAGAGCTAAAGCGCTTGGCCTTCAGATCGAATCCCGGTGATTATGATACCTAGTGGGTCCTACAGAATTCGACCCCGGCGGCGATAAGCCCCGGGGTTTTCTCATTCAATCTGCGCCGTCTCAGCCCGGCCGGTTGGTTATTTCACCGTTCTGGGTTTCCCCGGCGAGGGTTGCCAATGTGAAATCTTCTTTCCGCACCCGCAGGTCGAAATAGACCAGGGTAGCGCCGATGAACATCCATGGCATGCCCACCGTTGCAATGAGGGCTGAAACCAGGACCCCCAACATTGGATTGGCCCCTCCGGATAGCATTAGCGCCAAAACCAACGGAACCGCGAGCACAAGGCCGTAGCAGCAGCCGATGCCAAATAGTCTCCACCAATCTCCCTTGACCAGGGCCGCGCTGCGCCGGAAGGAGGCCACCACTCCCATCTTTTCCACAATTATGGCCTGGGGATAAAAGGCAAGCAGAACCAGGAAGAAGAAAAACAAGGGTATACCTATCAGAAAAACGGCGAGGGCCAGGGAGGATATCAATAGTATCAGCAGGAAGAGCTGGCTAACCACCAGAGTGATCCCGAGTTGGGAAGCCCGCCGGTAAGATTCCCCGGTTGAAGGAGTAGACCCTGAGTACACGGCGGCTACTGCGAATACCACTGCTCCCTGGGCGATGGCCGCCAGCACCAACCCGATGATCGTAAAGGCTACTTCCGCCGCCAGGTACGGAATTGCTAGACCGGCTAGGCCGGGCAACTGGGGCAACACCGCGATGGAAAGAAAAACCCGTGCGTGCAGGCGGTAAAGCCGGATGGTCTCCGAAATGAAATCGCCCAGACGGCGGGGTTCGAATGCAGGCGGTGGGGACGATCCATCGGAATCCGGAGTCCGGGTGGGGACGGCGCCCCGAGCGTAATTCGTGAGTATGTTTCCGCAGTGGGCGCAGGCGTTTCCCTTGGGGATGCCGGTGGCGCCGCAGTTGGGACAGATCACCGGCGAAAGAGCTACAGCCTCCCGGAGATCTTGCCCGTCTTCTTCCGGTTGTACTCCTGGTTGTACCTCCGGCGCTTCATTTGGCGTGACCGCGGGCAGCCCGCAATTGCCGCAGAACCGGGCGGTTTCGGGATTGTCTGACCCGCAGTGGGAACAACGCATGATTCAGGACCAGAGGTTTTGGAGGCTGCGCAAGGCGCTGACCAATGGCCTTCCTCGCCGCAACGTCAATTCAGCCATTGATGGCGCCGCCATCATTGGCTATGGTCCCGGCCGGGCCGGGATAGCGCTCAGCCGGGCTTTGGATCGGATCACCGTTCAGTGGGCAGGCTGGCTTCCGGTTGGTAGACCGGGCGCACCATTTCGTACGCATCGGTGGTATGGCAATACATATTGCCGGCGAGGCGTCCAGTGGGTTTCAACAGTTGGTGGTTGATGCGGTGGCCGTCGATGATGTCGTCGCGGACGTGGACCAGGACCACCTCTCCGATAACCAAACCATGCTGATGGTCACCCTCGCCCAGAGGGATTATCTGGTTGAGCTTGCATTCCAGGTTCACGGGCGATTCGGCCACCCTGGGGGGCTTGACCAGGTCTGAGGGCGCGGTGGAGAGGCCGGCGATGTCAAACTCGCTATCCTCCGCCGGGTATTCGGCCGCGGTCATGTTCATGGCCTCGGCTATGTCGTCCACCACTATGTTGACCACGAATTCGCCTGTACTCTCGATATTTGCCAGGGTGTCCTTACGCTTGTCCCCCGCGTGGCGGGATGACGAGAAGATCACCGTAGCCGGGTTGTATGAGACCACGTTGAAGAAAGAATAGGGCGCCACGTTCAACACGCCTTCGGAAGAAATGGTGGACACAAATGCGATGGGACGAGGCACCACCACGCCGGTGAGGACCCGGTTGAATCCCTCGAAGGTCTTAGGGTCGATTTTCAATGGGTTACCTCCGTAATACCTGGCCAGATTATAAGCGGAATGTCCCGCGCCGCCAACCGCGCCATTCGATGTTGGCCGGGTGGCCAGCCGCCGGCGCGTTCAGGGCAATCGCGTCTTAATCCAAGCCTGTAGGATTACCTAAGCCACTCACATCCGGCCTAGACCGTCATTCCGGCGCAGGCCGGAATCCAGAGGCCCGCTTAAGCTACGAATGTTGCGCAGGTGAATAATGGCACGCTTGGACTCCGGCTTTCGCCGGAGGGACGAAGCTGGGCCAACCGGTCACAAATAAGACGCGATTGCCCCGCCGGCGCGTTCAGGCCTTTTGACATTCAAACAGGCCGCTGCTAAGGTTGGACCGATTTTGCTGCTGGGGGGATTCGTCCATGGCTTGGGCCGAAACCATCGTACAAGCGTTGAAAAACTGGGACACGTCCTTGATCGCATACGTGCCCGACATCTCGATCCATCAGGTGACCAGCCTCATCGACGCCGACCCGTATTTCCACCTGGTTTCAGCCACCAGGGAAGAAGAGGCCATCGGCATTGCCGTGGGGGCCTACGCCGTAGGGCGGAACGCGGCCGTTTTCATGCAGTCCAGCGGTTTTGGCAACAGCGTGAACGCTTTGGCCAGCCTTTGCATCCCGGCCAGGACGCCCATCCCCATATTCATCAACCTTCGAGGAGGGCCTGGAGAGTTCAATCTCGCCCAGGTGCCCATGGGCCGCACCACCCGGCCCATTATGGACCTGCTGGGGTTGGTGCATTTCACCCTGGAAGATGAACACAGGATGGACACGCTGGTGAACGGAGCTCTTAAGCTTTGCCACGCCAACCGCCAGCCCGTGGCCATCTGCGTGACCCAGATGCTTCATGGAGGAAAAATTGCTTAGGTTGGAAGCCACCCGGCAGATATTGGATCAGGCCGGACAGCGGCCCATTGTCGCCAATCTGGGGCCTACCAGCGATGAGTTGTGGCATGCCGGCCACCGGGACCGGAACTTCTACACCTACGGCAGCATGGGCCTCTGCTCCTCCATAGCCTTGGGAATGGCCCTTTCCACCCAGGAGCAGGTCATATCGCTGGACGGTGATGGTTCCTTGTTGATGAACCTTGGGACCATTGCCACCATCGGCAGGGAGCAGCCCAAAAATCTGATAGTGGTGGTTTGGGACAATGAACAGTGGGCCCAGACCGGTCATCAGCCGAGCCACACGGCCTACGGCACAAACCTGGACCAGGTGGCGAGGAGCTGCGGGATCGAGAAGACTGCGGTGGTGGATGACCTGGAAGATTTGAAGTCCGCCTTTGGCCAGGCGCTGGAGCAAGACGGCCCCTGGTTCATTGTGGCCAAGATCCAAGAGACCGAATACCTTGAAGTGGCTCCCGTTGAGCCTGAGTTCACCCTCTACAGATTCAGAGAGTCTTTTAAAACCTGAGCTGGCAAAGGCTGAATTGGGCAGCAACCGGTCCAGGTAAAATGGTAAAAATCGCTCCGGTGGTCCCTTCAAGGGACCGCCGGAGTTTTTGTTGCCTATTGGACAGGCTGGTAGGGTTAACCCGCGGACCTAGTTCTTAACGTATTTGTCGAACCAGGCCAGGGTGCGCGACAAGGCGTCGTTGGCGGAAGCTTCGTGGTAGCTATCTCGCTCGTCGCAGTTAAACCCGTGGCCGGCGCCGGCATACATCTTGAAATCGTAGGTCACACCGGCCTCTTTGAGCTTGGCCTCGATAGTGTTGACGTCGTCGGGAGTAGGGTTCGCGTCCTGGTCTCCAAAGCTTCCCAACACCGGGATCTTGATCTGGCCGGTCAGGTCTATAGGCGCCGGGCCGTCGCCGAAGGGCAGGAGGGTCCTGCCAGGGTAATATACCGAGGCGGCGCTTAGGCCGGGGCAGCTGGTGGCCGCCAAATAGGTTATGCGGCCGCCCACGCAGTAACCGACGATGCCGATCTTCTGGTTGTTGGTCCGGCGGAACTGGTCGGACTGGGTCCATTTGATGACCTCGTTGATGTCCGCTACCAAATCCTCGTCCCTGAGGGCTCCCATGTACTGATTACGGCGCGCGACGTCCTCATCTCCGTATCCCAGCTTGGGGTTTGGGTGCTCCCTCCAGAATAGGGCCGGAGCCACGGCCACGTAGCCTGCGTCTGCAAACCGGTCGCAGACTTTCTCGATGTGGCGGGTGACGCCGAACGCCTCCTGAACTACGATAATGGTTGGAAAGGTGTTTCCCGCAGAAGGTAGTGGATGGCTGACGTAGCAGACCATGTCCCCCCCCTCCTGGCCGTGCAGGTCCTCGTCGTACCGGACACTCCCAGAGTCACCGGCGAACCTCAAATTTTCCCAAAACGATGGCATTATTCAACCTCCTGAAATTCCTATGGCCCCACCCAACATCCGGTGATACTAAATCACTTATTAAGTTCCCCATATGGTCGAATGGGTGCACTTCGGACCGATTTTAGCAGAGGGTCAGGCCCCGCACAAGCTGAATCAAGCATCCAACCTAACATGGCTATTCAGGATGTCTTGACCAGACCGGCCTGGGCGTGCAACATGGCTCCCATAGGTCCCCAAGCATTTGCGCGGTGTGGAACAAGCGTGGTTGGGCAGGGTTGCCGATGGACCCTGGGACAATTGGGCGGCCCAGGCGCTAGCCCAGAGAGACCCTTACAAGCCGCTATGGGCCCCGACGATGAGGAATGATGTACGGTTGGCGCGGTAGGATTGGCGTCATCGTTTCCCCGCCGAATACGGTGGTGGAGTGCGAGTTTGCCCAAATGGCGCCGGAAGGCGTGTCGGTGCACGCAGCCCGCTTGGGCAGGCCCGAAGGGGCGGAGGGCGCCCTGAGCGAGGACGTGGTGCTTCAAACCAATGCCGACCTGCCAAGGGCGGCTTCCTCGCTGGCGGAGCTGAGGCTGGACGTGGTGGTTTTTGCCCATACGGCGGGAAGTATGTTGGGCGGGGTGAAGTACGATGAAAACCTGATTTCCTTGATGGAGTCGAAGGTTGGGTGCCCCGCGGTGACCACCGCCTCGGCGGTGGTGGCGGCTTTA
This sequence comes from SAR202 cluster bacterium Io17-Chloro-G2, assembly GCA_002816875.1. Lineage (GTDB taxonomy): Bacteria > Chloroflexota > Dehalococcoidia > Lucifugimonadales > UBA3495 > Io17-Chloro-G2. The sequence continues at coordinate 24,274 of MUCP01000048.1, read as the reverse complement.
AAGACCGCCGGCGTCCGCAGGCTGGCACTGTTGACCCCGTATCCCCAGGAGATGACAGTCAAAGAAGCAGATTTCCTCCAGCAGACCGTCCCGTCCTTGGAGGTGGTGAGCCAAAGATCGTTGGGTACAGCCACGGGCCTGGCCATCGGCGATTTGATGCCCCAGGTGGCCTACCGGGAGGCTCAAAAATTAGACACAAGCGCTGCCGATGCATTGTTCCTGAGCGGGACCAACTGGCGCACCATTGAAGTCATCTCAGCCATGGAGGCAGATCTGGGATTACCTGTGTTCACGGCCAACCAGGTGACAATGTGGGCGGCTATGGGAAAGTTGGAGGTGGCCGCCAAGCCCGGGTTCGGTTCGCTGCTTGGCTAACGCGGCAAAGCCAGGGGTGGGAAACAAATATCCGCGGGAGCTGCATCTATGCTGCTCCCGCGGATTGACCGAAATTTTCTAGCCACCGGGCGCCCGCCCGGAAATTGCCTGGGAAACTGAAGCTAGTTGTCTCTTTGTTCCTCGACTTGTTCCACGAGAGTCCCGATCTCCCTAAGCATATCGGCTACGATCCTTTCCGCAGGTTGCTGCATGATGAGCACCTCACCCAAGGATAGGCCGGTAAAGTCTAGATTCAGCAACGCATTGATCTTGCCGGTATCGTCGGTTAACTCCATCCCGTAGAAGACCATGGCGACCCGCAGATCGGCCGAGAACATGCTGGGCCCGCTGGGCTGGAGATAATGCTGGGTCAAGCTCATAGTGCCTTGTTGCCCGTCGAAGTACAGCATTCGGTTTGAGCCGTCGCTGTAGAACAAGGTCAATTCGGCGTTGTCCAGGGGCTCGCCCTTAGTATAATCATCTATCTTTATGCTGCTAATGATTTGGGAATCTTCGTTATACAGCGCAAAGAAATTGGTGATGCCCCGGGTTTTCGTGTCGACCTGAAGTGTGTACCAGGTTTCGGCCATCTGGTTGGCAGGCAGGGCCAGGTTTACCCATCCTTCGTCGAGGACTTCCCCGAATTTGGCGTTTGGCAAGACTTTGGTGACCACCTTTTCCTCGACAGGAGCAACGTTGGACACTGCCACCGGTACGGCGGTAGGTTGGGCGGTAGGCATTGGGGTTGGTTCTAGTTTCGGGGCGGCAGTGGGTTCGGGAGCGGAAGGTTGATCCCCCGGTCCGGCAATCAGTTGTGAGGCTGCCAGGTTCCCGGTGCCCTCATCCTCGGCCAATGTGGAATCGAAAGCTCCGGCAAAGAACACGATGAGGCCAACGACCACCACGGCAGTCACAGGCAAAACAACTAGCAAGCCAGCCTTCTTGAGTGTGCCACGGCCTTCCGACACCCTTGTGGTTCGCATGTTTCCTCTCCCTTACGCGTAAATCTTATTAAGTTATATTGTGGGGCTTGCCGGGTACGGCGCTTTTACAACAAGGGGACGTCATCGGCCAAGCGGGTGGCGACTTCCCACGCTTTTTCTCTGGTCTCCCGTTTTTCCTTGACCGCAGTCAACATATGGGTTGCCCGCTCGGTGAACCACTCGATCCTTTCCATGGCCGCGCCCTCCCCCACGTTGGTGACTATGGCAGTCACCGCGATGGTGTCTGAGGTCCGGCCCGGATAGGTCCCCTTTCGGCGGCCGGCGCCGGGCACGCGGTCGGCGAAACAGTTATCCATCATTTCTATGATCTCTTCGGTAGCTTCCCGGGCGGGACCGCTGAAAAGGCCAAGCACGTTGGCGGCGTCATAATATGTCTGTCCGTTGCGGTCCACTTCGCAATCTATAGAGAGTTCGGCTAACGCCTGGTGGACAACGTTCTGGGCGCGTTCGACTCTGGCTTTGGAGGTCGAAAAATGCCTGGCGGATTCTTTATTGGTCAGCAACGACTTTAGGAACCCCGGCTTCTTTGGCACGGTGGTATGGCTCACCCCGATCGCGCAAGGGCCCCTGACGATCCTGATGACGTCGTTGGCGTCTAGCACCTCACCGATGTAACGCCGGTCGGTCTCCTCACCTACGCACAGCAGGTCTACGAAGGAGTCGGCGATGCGCCGGTTGATCTGTGAAAGGTTGACTCCCACCTCGGCGCTCTTCCGAACGAATTTTTGGTTATCGATCAGGAAAACGGCGTCTGCCTTGGAATTGTGTAACACCCGCTTGAGGCAGGTAGCCGTGTTGACCATGCTGTCCGGGTCGTCATATTGGTTTTCGAAGGGAAGGACAAGCATGGCCCAAACCGGCTTTTTGAAGGCGTCTTTTAGCAAGTCGACGATGACGCCCACTGAGCCTGATCCAGTGCCGCCGGCCGTGGTGGCTATGACCAAGATCGCGTCGGCGCTGTAAACGTCGCCGTTATCGCGGATGGTTGCCATGATGTTTTTCTCGCCCCGCCGGGCTTGTTCCGCTCCGTCGGCGTTGACCTTACCCGCGCCCCTGCCTCGGAACTCGTCTGTGGTTCCCAGCAGAATGGTGTGGTTGTCGGTCTGTGGGATGTGCTGCAGACCGTAAAGGTCAGCGGCGCCCAGGTTGATCGCAAACACTCCGGTAGCGAGAGAATCGGTCTTTTCCCCGGTAAAAATACGAATATGCCTGTTTTTCCAGACCCATTTGCTGAGAGCGACGAACTCATCAGCGATGTTGGATCCGCCCTGTCCGGCCCCGACCACGACTAGCTTCATTGCCTGCTCCTCATTTACCTAATTGTCAGCGGGATTTTCAACCCGGTGATCAACGGCATAAATTTGTTCGGGCGCTCCGCTTTCACAAGCGAGGGATTCGGTGCCTATTCAATTAGGTTTGACCACAAGGTAATTTATGCCAGGAACAATTATATGCACGGTTGGCTACGCCTATAGTCACGTAAAATATACGAGTTTCGGCGAATATATCTTATTTCCGTCATGGCTGTTGCGAATTATGTCAATCAATCCTCTTAGCCGGCACGTTCAGCTTAGCGTGACCGTAACTTGCCATGTCTGTTCCGGGATTGACTCGCCCGCGGGGTTTGGACGCTCTAATTTCTTGCGGCAATTGGCTTTATAGCCTGAATATTTGGTAATTATATTAAAAAGATTTTAAAAAAATCTTGCAATTCCAAGCGAGTTTTGGCGAGTTTCTAACGGATGGGTGTTGAACTGGCCGGGTTGATTCAGCGCCAACCCGGGTGCTTGACCGGGGTAGAGCAGGATTAACCGGAATCGCGGTTGGGGGGTTCCGGAAACGTTGGGGGTTTGAGGTTTGTACACCGGTCTCGTGGATAACAGACATTCTTGTTAGCGAGCGTGGCGGTTGATCGGGGAACCCGGCGAATCCTCAACCGCCTCTGCCTGTGTCTGCCCGTGGCGGTATGCGGGCGTGGATCATGAAGTCGCCGGCTGGGCTATCATGGCGGGGAGGCGGCGCTCTCATGAGGGTGGAGGCCCAAGCCGGGAATAGGGAAATGACAGTAGACGGTTAGGGTTTAGCTCGCGCTGACCGAAGGGCTTCTTCCATCTCCTCAACCGTGGTGAAGCCTTCGAAGCGTTGGTGGATCCTTCCGCTGGAGTCCAACACGAACACCCAGGATTCGTTCAACCACCCGGGTATTGTGGAAAAACCCCAGTCATCGGCATGGCTAACCAGTTGCGCCTTGCTAAGATCGCCCTGGATTTCGCTGGGGTTGTCATAATACTCCACGTGAATAAAATTGGCATCTTCCTTATGCGTGTCTTTCAATTCCGAAACGGCGTCCACCTGGGGACCACAGGTGGGGCTGGTGCAGAAGGCGGGGGTGGCGAATACCACAACCGTTGGCAGGTCCGTCTTGATTGCCTGGTCTAGGGACAATTGGTACAAGTCTAGGTCCGGCGTGTAGTCGGTTGTCAGGTCTTCTACGTTGGCTACCGTGGCCAGCGTCTTGTTTCGCGTGAGAGGTGGTATTTGGCCGATATCTGGAATGGGCGATTCCTCAGCAACTTTCAATCTAAGGCTTGTTTGCACCGGTCCTGTCTTGTCTTCGGCCGCTATGTCCAACCGCCAATCTCCCGCCTTGGGGAAATCCAATTCGGTGCTGTAAGCTCCCCTCACGCCATAGGGCCAAATATGAAATCGGGCTTGCCGGGTCTCCGTTTCCAGACTCCCGGCATGTTCTCCGATAAATACCGGTGTGACTTCAGCTGAAGGCGAATCTATGAGGCCCTGGGGCCCCTCCAGTAAAAAGGCCACTCTCTGGGCGCCCACCCGTAACACGGTGGTAGCTAGGATAGGAGTAACGCCGGATTCGCCTGAATCGGTTGGATCTGAGGTGGTTGCTCCGGGGTTCGAAGGCTGGGGAATCAGTGTGGCCGTGGCGGCGGTCCCGCAGCCAAGGGCAAGGAATGCCACCCCCAAGACGCCGGTCCAAAGGGCTTTGTTGATCAAAGACCTGAATGTAATGTTCACCACTATGTTCGTTCCTCTATAGAGAGCTGCTGGATGATCTGCCGGGAATCAACTGCCGAAGGTGAATGCGAATAGCGCGAAGCCGGCGGACCTAGGGATCAGCCGCAATTCGTGGCCGGAAAGCCTGGGTAAGGAAACCAGATTATACAAACGGCCCTCATCCACGGTAAAAAAGCTTTGGCCATCTTCTATCTCAATGTCCATTCCGGCTTCCTGTTGGGTCAGGGGCCGCCCGTCCAGGGTGACCCTCACTTGGAAAGGCTCATTTCCCTGGGGATTCACCACTGCGTTTACGCTGGCGGCAGAGAACTTGATGCCCACGTAATCTTCGAAGCCCGGACTTTGCCTGGCGTGTTGAAGGGCTTCCAGTCCGTTAAACCACAAACCCTGTAGGTATATCTTGTGGTTCTTGTGCCCGCCGGGATCCAGGTATTCCACCACCCTTTCTGGACCCTCATAGTATTCCGAGTGTGATACGTACCCCGCTCTTTGGGAGTTGTTCCTGAGATATCCGCCGTACAGCTCGCGGGTGAGGCCGAAGGCGGAGCCCCGGCTGGCCAGAGAGGATCTCACCGCCGCGACCAAAGGAGCGCCTAATGGAACGTCCTCAACGCTTGCCCCCGATTCCTCAAGCAGTTCCCGTATCTTCTTCTCCGTCTCCCGGTATTTTCCTTCGCCGAAGTGGGTATAGCGGATCACACCGTCTTTGTCTATTAGATATTTTGCGGGCCAAAAACGGTTGCCATAGGCATTCCAAGTGGCAAAGTCGTTGTCTTGGGCGATGGGGTGCACCAACCCTGCGTCTCGGGCGTTCGATGCGACGTTTTCGGTGATTTTCTCGAACCCAAACTCCGGCGAGTGCATTCCGACGATAACCAGCCCATCTCCCGAATATCGGGCATTCCAATCCTTAATAAAAGGAAAGGTGCGGATGCAGTTGACGCAGGTGTAGGTCCAAAAATCCACGAGAACGACCTTCCCCTGGAGCTCCGCCAATGTCAGAGGCGGTGAGTTTAGCCACTGATGGATGCCCTGAAACTCGGGTGCTTTGCTTCCCGACAGGCTGCTTGGGCCGCCAAAATATGAGGAAGCCACCCACCAAAGTATTATGGCGGGTACCGCCAAAAATAGGCTCACGCGGATCAGGGTGTGGGGGCGGTAGCCAGCGCCCGAAAGCCCAACCGGAAGCCTAAATGGCATTACAGCCCTTTCTTGTAAATGCCGAATGTGAAGGCGAACAACCCAAAATCTGGTGAATCAGAGCTCATGGCCAAGCGCTCCCTGAGCTTGTATTCGGAGTTTGCCAGTACCCGGTATAGCCGGTCCTCGGTTACCATAATGTAGCTTTCGCCGTCACTGCCGATGATGACGTCTTCCCCTTTATTTTCTTGCGTCAGGTATTCGCCGTCGACGGTTATTCGGACGCTGTAATCGTTCCCAGATTCCGAGGTCAAAACGGCGTTCACGCTTACGGCGGAATAGACTATAGACAGGGTGTCTTGGTGGCCGTCCGTCGCCCGTCCGTGCTTGATGCTTTCGGGACCAACCAGCCACGGCCCGTCCAGATAAATCTGGTGCGGGTCGAAGCTGCCGCTAGACTCGAAATCCACCACTTTGTTGGGGTTATCGTAATAAGCTTGCTGTTTAAAGTAGCCTCCCCGCCCATAAAGAAAGTCGTTGTACCCCCTTTCGTACCCGCCGTACAACTCCCTGGTCACTTCAGCGCTTCGGTTATCAAGGTAGGTGGGATCGACGGTCTGGTCAGATGGAAGAGGCATGTCGCCGCCGATAAACTCCGCGCCCGTCTCCAGCAGTAGTTCACGGATCTTCTTTTCGGTTTCGGCGTACTTTCCCTCTCCGAAATGGGTGTACCTGACTTCTCCGTGTTGATCCACCAAATATTTGGCGGGCCAAAAGCGGTTGGAATAGTTCCGCCAAGTGACGAAGTCGTTATCCATGGCCACCGGCCAGACAATCCTGTCATCCTGCGTTGCACGAGTAACGTTGGCCTGGTCTTTTTCAAACTCGAACTCGGGGCTATGCACGCCGATTATCACCAGACCGTCGTCGGCGTACCGCGAATGCCATAATTTCAGGAATGGATAAGTGCGGATGCAGTTGATGCAGGTGTAGGTCCAAAAATCAACCAGCACCACCTTACCCCTTAACCCGGCCAAAGTCAGGGGCTCACTATTGAGCCAAGCTTTGATGCCTTTGATCTCAGCCGCCCGGTCGCCCACCTTGCCGCCTACCGGGCCGCTGTAATCGTCGGCCGGCGGCGGGACCGGCGTGGGAGTTGGCGGGAGGGAGTTGGACGGCGCAGAGGTTTTTTCCGGGACGCTTGGTTGTTGGGAAGGGACCGCCGTCGCGATTGACGCTACTTCTGACGTTACGTCAGATGCTGCTTCCGTTTGACCGCCGGCCGTTGAACTTGCTGGATCGCCGGAAGACCCGGAATCAACGGCCGCCGCCGGCTTAAGGGGAGATGTTTGGGTGCCTGGCGCTTGCTCCGGCGGGGTCCCCTGCATGCCGGTGGTAACTTCCGCAGGAGCGGCGGGTGCGGAACCACCACATGCCGCTAGAAATAACACAAAAACCAGCCCCAGCAGGACTGGGTAATCAGAAATGTATCGGGAGGGTTTCCATGAGGGTTTCAAGATATGCTCCAAGATCATGATTAGCCTGAGTTGTTCACACTCTGGATCATTGTCAACCGGCGCCGGCACTATATTTTTACGCCGAACTTATTAAGCCGGATGCAAAAGCCGGGAATTTTCGGACCTATGCTACCCTTGAGCCATATCTGAATAGTATTATGTTAAACTTCAAATACAGCAGTCGCGGGCAGCCCCGATCGGGAAGTATTACTTGCAGGATAACAGCACTCCAACACAAATCGCACACCGGATAATCGACAACGTATCCCGGGTTATCGTTGGCAAACGCGATGTCATCGAACGGGCCCTGGCCGCGTTGGTTGCCCAGGGACACCTGCTGGTGGAAGACGTGCCCGGCGTCGGCAAAACCATGCTGGCCAAAAGCTTATCCACTTCCATCGGGTGTTCATTCAAACGCATTCAATTCACCCCCGACCTTTTGCCCAGCGACGTGTCGGGGATTTCCATATACAGCCAAAACACCGGCGAGTTCCAGTTTCGTCCGGGACCGATCATGTCGCAAGTGGTCCTGGCGGATGAGATAAACCGGGCAACGCCCAAGACCCAGTCGGCGTTGCTCGAGGCCATGGAAGAGCTTCAAGTCACGGTGGACGGCGATACCCACATGCTGGAGCATCCCTTCATTGTGATGGCTACCCAGAACCCCATCGAGTATGAAGGCACGTTCCCGTTGCCGGAAGCCCAGCTTGACCGGTTTCTGATGCGCATAAGCCTGGGATATCCCGACTTTACCGAGGAATTGTCGGTGATTGAGATCCAGGAGACCGCGCACCCAATAGACAGCTTGGAGGCGGTGGCTACGCCCCAAGACGTCATCGCAATGCAGGAGGCGGCCAAAGAGATATACGTTGACCAGGTGGTCAGGCGGTATATCGTCAGCCTGGTCGAGTCAACCCGGGAGCATCGCGACGTTGCATTGGGGGCTTCACCCAGAGCATCGCTGGGATTATTCCGGGCTTCCCGGGCCTTGGCCTTGGTGCAAGACCGGGATTACGTCATACCCGATGATATCAAGACATTGGCTGTCTCGGTCATCGGCCACCGGCTCATCCTGTCGGCCTCCGCCCGGATGCGGGGCGTAGGGAGCGCTGATGTAGTTGGGGATTTGCTAAACCAGGTTGCCGTTCCCGGTGCGACCCGCTGACCCGGCGCCCAAGGTGTGTTTCCGAACTGGCCTTGAGGCCTTGGACTTGGTGTTGCCCTGTCCCCCGATTGCTGATGGCCGAGCCGCTGGATGAGTCAATCAGGGCGGCAACGCCGGTCCTTTGTGAGAGGCCTGCCGCTCTGGAACCAAGACCTCGGGAACTAGAGATTCCAGATGACCGCGGGAGTCAAATAGCTTGAACAGGCGAACCCTTGGCATGGTGATTCTGCTGGCCGTGGTGGGTTTTTACACCTTCGGCACTGGATTCACTTTCTTTTTCAGGTTTTTTTACGCATTGCTTCTGCTCTTGGGCATTGGGCTGGTCTGGGCATGGTTGAACCTCCGGGGCTTGGACGTGACGTTGAGGCGTATCGCCACCCGGGGCCAGGTTGGGGGTTACCTGGAGGGGTGGGTGCAAGTGGTGAACCGCACCAGGATCCCCAAATCCTGGCTGGAGGTGGTGGAAGTCACCGACCTGCCTGTGGAGTCCCCCGGAAGAGGAGTGGCCTTTATCCGGGACCAGAGCAGGACCTGGAAGATCGAAACCTATCTGACCCGCAGAGGGGTGTTCCATACCGGGCAGGTGGAAGTGGTTAGCCAGGACCCCTTTGGATTGTTCCGGTTGAAGCGGCATTTCCTGCAACCCCAAGGATACATAGTGGTTCCCGCCGCCCTGACTTTGCCGGACCTGGACCCTCGGTTGGCCGGGCTACCCAGCGAGAGCCGCACCACCCGGCACTGGGACAACATCACCACCGACGTGGCATCGGTACGGGAATATGCTGCCGGCGATAGTTTCCGAAGGATCCATTGGCCCTATACCGCGCGGATGAACTCTTTGATGGTAAAAGAGTTCGATATGGGCATATCTGCTGAAGCGTGGGTGGTTTTGGATATGCAGCAGGGGGTCCACTTCGGAGAACCTCCGGACAATACAGAAGAGACCGGCGTGACGGTCGCCGCCTCGCTGGTCACCCGGCTCGTTGAGTTGTCTCTGCCGGTGGGGTTGGCCATGGACGGAAACAACGACTACGTATCTCGTCCAGATAGCAGCCCCGAGCACCTGGGTAGGTTGATGGAAGCCTTGGCGGAAGTGAGAGCCGAGGGTTTGATTCCCATCGAGCGGTTCCTATACGACCTAAGACCCAACTTGAGCCGGTTCAACACCCTAACCCTAATCACTCCCTCGGGCCGGACCGATTGGGTCCCGGCGCTGTCGGCCCTGAGACGCCAAGGCGTCAGCGTTTCGGTGGTCTTGATAGATCCCAAAAGCTTCGGCGGCGCCTCGGACGTAGAGGAATCGCTGGACGCATTGTTCCAAGCCGATATCGCCACCTACTTGGTATCCCGCGGGCAGGATTTAAACCAGGCTCTACACGCGCCGCTTGGCATGGACCTGCGTGAGGGAACGTTGGGCGGCCGCGACCGTTCTTACTCCCGTATCAGAGACGCGGCGGCATGACACCCAACGGCGTAGCGGAACAGCCTTCATTCGCCGGCGGGCTTGATCTAGACCCGGCCATCCAGAGGCTCGCCAAATTCCACCTGGTCTTACGGACACCCGACGGCTGGCTGGCCATGATTCTGATGGTGCTGAACCTGATGATCGTGGTCTGGTCGGTTGGAACGGCGAATTGGGTGGATACCCCCAACCTGGTCTCGCTGGTATTCTTTGCCATGATGACCGGGTTGATTCTGTCCCGGATACCGGTGTGGGGCGTGTTGTTGTTGCCCATCGGCATCGCCATCGGCGGCTTGGTGGTGGTTTGGCAACTGGTGAATTTTGAAAGCAGAACCCTCTCCCTGGTAGATTCCGCTGAGTTATGGGAACGGCTGGGCCTGTGGGTTCAAGCGGCGAAGACCGGTTCGATCAACATAGACACGGTGCCCTTCGCCTTCGCCCTGATGGTTGTGACGTGGTTGGCCGGATTGACGGCAGTCTGGCTTTTTGCCCGGCACGGCAATTTCTGGGGTGTGTTCATCTTGGGCGGAGCTGGGTTGCTATCCAATCTGACCTATCTTCCCCCCAAGGCCGATGTGCACCTGGGGCTTTACCTATTCACGGCGCTGCTTTTGGTGGCCCGGGTTCAATCGGTGCGCCGCCGCAGCCTGTGGCGGGAGCGGAACATGGGATTCGACGGCCATCTGGGTTGGCTGTCCCTCTCCGATAGTTTTTTCATGGGCATGGCGGTCCTATTAGTGGCATTTTTCGTGATACCCCAGGGAAGCAAGTGGCAGCCCACCAACGACGTGTACGAATTCATACGCGCGCCTATGCAGGGTTGGGAGGACGATTTCAACCGGTTGTTTGCGGGGCTTCCCGCCCGACGCGCCCTGGGATACCGTATCTGGGGCGACGTCATGCCCTTCCAGGGGACGATCAACCCCACGGATGTGCCGGTGCTTCAAGTCGAGTCGCGGTTGCCCATGTATTGGAAGGCGAGGACCTACAACACCTATACCCCCAAAGGGTGGACGTCGAACAATACTTCCTTTCAGCCTTTGGGATGGGTCCCCTCTTATACCAACGGGGACGCCTACCAGAATCAATTGGAGATCAGCTACGTGGTGGTGCCCAACTACGAGACTCAGCAGTTGTTTGGCGGCGGACAGGTGCTGGCCGCCAGCCGGGAAGTGAAGGTGGAGACCTACGACTCGCCGTTGTACGCGGTGAATCTAGCCAATGATTTAACGGACCTGGGTGGAGTTGGGAGCTTGCCTCCCAAGTTGGCTGACGCTGCCGGCAGGTTGGCCAATGTGAGTGCGGCAAGAGGCGGTACGGCCACAGATTCGAGTTTGGCCGATAGTCTGCCGCCCGATTTTCGGTTAGTCGAAGTTTCCCGGGATCAGGGTGTGGCCACCGAAGCGATCATTGCCGAGGCGATACCACCCCAAGCTGATGTGGTTTCCGTGAGAAGCGCCGAAGGGCGGGTAAAAGCGGGACACGCTTATCAACTAACCTCCAGCGTGTCGTTGGCCACCCCCGAGCAATTGAGCCGGGCGGGAGAGGACTACCCCACCTGGGTCTTGGTCAAATATACCCAGTTGCCCGCGAGCCTTCCCCAGAGAGTGAGTGACTTGGCCAGCCGGCTTACCGCCTCGGCGGACACACCCTATGCAAAGGCCAAGGCCATAGAGAGTCATCTCCGTACCCTGCCGTACACCCTTGTCGTGGAACCTCCGCCTTTTAAGGCCGATGGGGTAGACCATTTCTTGTTCACCCTGGGCGAGGGGTACAGCGAGTATTTCTCCTCGGCAATGGCGGTGATGCTGCGCTCGGAGGGGGTCCCCGCCCGGATGGTGACGGGTTATGCGACGGGCGATAGGATTAGCGGCGAGGACATTTACATAGTGACTGACAGCCACAGCCATGGCTGGGTGGAGGTTTTCTTCCCCCAATTTGGTTGGATACCCTTTGAACCGACTCCTGGAGAATTGCTGCCTGGAACTTTCGTTCCCGGCCCACTGCCGGTAGAGGAAGGGTTGGACTTGATCACCGACGATGATCTGGACGAGGACTGCTTGATCGACCCGGAGACCCAGCTAGAAGACTGCGAGTTCCTGCCCGCTTTGTCGGACATTGACGGCGCCGCTTCCAACACCATTTTCTGGAACAGCAGGGTACGGGACTTGCTACCTTGGATATTGGCGGTCTTGGGCGCGGTTGTTTTGGCCCTTGCGATCGCCAGGTTCTTGTGGTGGAGATTCATGGAGCCCTCGGTCAACCCTGAGACAGCCTACCGTAGATTGGCATTCCTGGGGTCTTTGAATTCAGTGGCTCCGGCCTACTACCAAACACCATTCCAGTACCGGCGGCGGCTGGAAGAAGTCTGGCCTGGTCAACGGGACAGTCTTTCCACGATCGTCGGAGGCTATGTGCGTGCCCTGTACGGGAAAAAGGACCTTTCCGACAGTGAACGCGAGCAGATGGTTCAGGCGTGGCTCAAGCTGCGGTTACCGCTGTTGTTGCATGTGCTACGCAGGAGAGACTGATGGACGGCCGCCGGTATTACATGTTTCAATGCTCCGTGGGGTGGGTAGTCTTTTTGGGCAGCGAGAAGGGTCTCACGCGGTTGAGCCTGAAGCCGACTCCGGAAGAGGCCATCGAGGACACGGGCCAAGACCTGGATGAGGCAACGCTGGACGCGTCATGGTTCCAACCAGTGCAGATGTGTGTGGAGAGATACCTGGAAGGAGACCGGCGAGCGCTGGACGGTGTGGTGTTGGATTTGGAAGGGACGCCGCCATTTTTCCGCGCCGCGTGGGAGGCTTGCCGGACCATTCCAGCGGGAGAAACCCGTAGTTACGCGTGGCTGGCGGCCGAAGCGGGCAGCCCTTTGGCGGTCCGGGCGGCGGGACAGGCCATGGCCAGGAACCGCTGGCCGCTGATAATCCCATGTCACCGCGTGATTGGCAGCGACGGCGTTCTAGGGGGTTATGGAGCCGGCGGGCTCCGCGTTAAGGCCAAGCTACTACAAATGGAGCAATCATTTAATCCCATGGGTAGCCCAACTGGGTAGGGTGAACCCGCCCATGCCTTGGCGCCGGCACATCCCGGCAAATGAAGGAGTATTGAATTGACCGACCCAGCTTCGGCTCAAGCAAGGCCAACGGAGGAATGGGCCAAAGTAGGCGACCTGCAGGTCCGTTACCTGGACTGGGGGGGAGATGGCCCACCCATAATGGCGTTGCATGGGCTGGCCTCCTCAGGCCACTGGTACGATCTGGTGGCGCCGATGTTGAGACAACAGTGGCGGGTCATCGCCCCTGACCAGCGGGGACATGGGCAAACCTCCCAGATGGAATCTGGATATGACTGGCAAACCCTTGCCTCGGACATTGTGGGTTTGATGGACCACCTGGGGCTGGAAAAGGCGGCGGTTTTAGGCCATTCATGGGGCGGGAATGTTGCCGGTAACTTGGCGGCCCGGTTTCCCGAACGGGTACAAAAGCTGGTGTTGATCGACGGCGGTTTCATGGGCGCCCGGCAACGTCCCGGAGCATCCTGGGAATCATTCCGGGAACGGGCACGTCCCAGGGACGTTTCGGGAACGCGGAAAGAGTTTCTGGATAGGTTGAGAGTGCAGCTGGCGGAATGCTGGAGCGACGAATTGGAGCGCATAGTCCAGACCATGGTGTATGAGGACGACCAAGGCCAGATCCAAGACATACTCCGGCCGGACAATCACGCCCAGGTCATGCACGCAATGTGGAACGAGCCGCCGGCTTCCACATTGCCCCAGGTTAGCTGCCCGACGATAATGATCCCCGCCGGTCCCAGACCGGAAAGGGCCGGCACCGAGTTTGCCGTAATGCGGCAGGAGATGGTTGAGGCCGCGGCCAAGATCATTAAAGACTGCCAGATCCACTGGATTCCCAATACTATGCACGACATCGGCTATCACAAACCAGGTGAATTGGCTGGAGTCATAGTCGATTTTCTATCCCAACGATAAGGCCTGAAACCACCCTGGCAACGACGCTAAAGGCTGGCCTTTCGGCTTCCGCGTTCCGTCCATCCGCTTTCTTGGCCCAATGGACGTCCGCCGGCATAGCCGGCTGGTCGCTGGGGTATCTTTTGGGGTTCGCCATAGTTGTAGGGGTCGGTTTTTCCTACCGCCCCGCCTTTGACCTGTTGTTCGGAGTGATTGTCGGCGCCGGCTTTGGACTTACCCAATGGATTGTGATCCGCCGGAGGGTTTCCCACGCCAATTGGTGGCCGGTAACCTGTGTCTTTGGCTGGACATTGGGGGTATTCGCCGGCCAAATGGCGGCAAACTGGTGGTTGGGCCCTTCGGCAAATTTCGTGGCTGAGAGAGCCCTGCTTGGAGCCATCATTGGGGTGATAACTGGTTCTTGCCAGTGGTTCGTGATACGCCGGACGTTTCCTCAAGGTTTCCGGTGGATAGTGGGTAGCACAGCGGGGTATGCCGTTGCCTTGGTGGTTCACGGTCTGGTGATCTTCGCGGTGGGAGATCCACTGGTGCGGGGACTGTCCTCCGGGATCTACAACGCCGCCAATTGGGCCCCTATGGTTTTGCTCCCATTTGCCGCGGGGGCAGTGGCGGCACCTATGGCATGGTTTGCGTTGAGACGGCTACTGCCCGGAGCAACATGGTGGGTATTGGCGGGACTGGCTATATTTTGGGTCAGTTGGACCCTTTTGGAGATGGGGCCAGGGGCTCAAGAGATTGGCAAGGGTGTGGCTGTGGCGCTGTTGGCCATGGTCATCGGTGCCATTGTGGGGATTTCCACGGGCGTTACGCTGGTGGGGTTGATCAGGCTGCCGGCGGCTGGGACCGCGGAAGAGACGGCAGGGCCTTAGATCCTACACTTTCACACCAGCCTCGCCGCTGATATAAACGGTATCCGCTCCTAACAGGGATTCCAGCCGCTCTTGCAACTGGGGGCAATAGGCGGTATTAACCATGGGCAATTCCATCACCACCCGGTGGCCGCCAGTGTGAATCTTCAGATTTATGCGGTCACTACCTGGGTATTCCAGCAGAACGCCCACGACTTCCCGCAACAGGTGAGCGTCGCCCTGGGAGTCGCCGGTTTCGGTCACCCCCAGAGTCACGATGCGCCCACCAACCGTGCCGGATGATGTTTGTCCCCAATCCTGGGCGCCGTTTTCAGCTTGGCCCCGGGTTTCAATAGGAGACGCCTGCTGGGGAATCGCAACGTTGGCCGCTGGCGGTTGGCCATTGGCGCTATGCGTTGCCGCTTGGCCGGTTAACGGCATGGGGGAAGGTTGTGCGGCGCCGTTGGAAGCGTATATCTCCACTTGATCGCATGCCAATGAAAGCTGGTCGCCCCGCGCCCTGAGCTTTCCGGTAACCTTTAAAAATTCACCTTCTTTCCACTGGTCTTGGGTTCGCCCCAATGTGTCGGGCCAGACCATGACTTCCATGGCCCCGGCCAAGAGATCCAGGGTGGCGATCAAGTATCTTCGAGCCTCCTTGGTCTCCCTGGCCACGATGGCCGACAGGTGGCCTATCACCGTCACCTCATCCCCGTCCCTCTTGTCGTCAAGCTGGTCCATAGATGTGAAAGCATCTCCGGCGTCTATGGCGGCCAATGCTTTAAGAGGGTTGTGGGATAGGGATAGGCCCAGCAGTTCCCGTTCCCAGGATGCTTTTTCTTGATCGGTGGCGTCGGGACCGTCCAAGGCGATCCCTGAGATACCAGCTTGATCGAAGGCCGATCCAGCTTCAACCTGGTTGTTGAACATGCTGGTTTGCCCCGAATCCCGGGCTTTGGCCTCCAATTGAGCAGTCGCTATTACCTGGTCCAGGGCATTTAGCATGGGCCCGCGGGCGGCCAGCGCGTCAAAGGCGCCTGCTTTGACCAGGCTTTCCATGGTCCGGCGGTTAAGGCCCTTGGCGTTGGCCCGGCGGCAGAAGTCGTCGACGGAATCAAAGGGGCCATTCTCTTTGCGTTCGGCCACGACAGGGGCTACGGCGCCCTCGCCCACCGTTTTGATGGCCTTGAGACCCATTCGCAGGCCCACCGGTTCGTCTTCTTCGCGAGAGATGATAAACATCTCTTCAGACTTGTTTATGTCCGGCAGCAGCACCGGTATACCCAGACGGAAGCATTCGTTGATGGATCCCACCACCTTCTCGGGATTGTCCATCCTGGCGTTTAGCACCGAGGCCATGTATTCCACCGGGTAGTGGGTCTTGAAGTAAGAGGTCCAATAGGATATCAACGCATAACTGACACTGTGCGCCTTGTTGAACGCGTATCCGGCAAAGGGCTCGATCAGGTCGAATACCTCCACGGCCAATTCGTGGGTAAAGCCCTTGGCCTGGGCGCCCGCCACGAATTTCTCGCGCTCCTGGGCCATGAGGGATGCGATTTTTTTCCCCATGGCTTTACGGACGATATCCGCTTCGCCCAGGGAATAGCCGGCGAATCTTTGGAGGATGAGAAGGACTTGGTCTTGGTACACGATTATGCCGTAGGTCTCGTCCAGCAAGTCTTTCAGGCTTTCGTGGGGGTAGGTGATCTTTTCCCGGCCGAACTTGGCATTGATGAACCGGTCGATGTGTTCCATAGGGCCGGGGCGGTAAAGGGCGATCATGGCTGAGATATCGCCCAGGTTGGAGGGTTTCAAATCCTTGATGTAGCGTTGCATCCCGGAGCTTTCCAGTTGGAACAGGTCCGACGTGTTGCCGGAAGAGAGCACCTCGAAGGTCTCCGGGTCGTCCAGGGGCAGTTTATTCAGATCGATATGGATGCCCTGGCTCTCCCCCAACAGTTTTATAGCCCGGTCCAGGATGGTCAGGTTGGTCAATCCAAGAAAGTCCATTTTCAGAAGGCCCAGGCGGGCCACCGGGTCCATGGAAAGCTGGGTCATCAGCACTGGGCTCGACTCGTCACCCCTGGTGGGCCGTTGCAGAGGCACCGTGCCGGTCAGCGGCTCGTCGGAAATCAAAACTCCGGCGGCGTGAGTGCTCACGTGGTGGACGATGCCTTCCAATCCCCGGGCGGTGTCCACCAATTTGCGGACGTTTTCCTCCTGTTGGTAGGCGGATTCAAATTCGGGGTTGACCCGCAGAGCATCTTCTAGCAAGCGGGCTTTTAGAGGGACCATGCGGGCCACCCGGTCAACATCGCCGTAAGTCATTCCCAGGGCTCGTCCCACGTCTCTCAAAGCGGCGCGGGCGCCCAGGGTCCCAAAGGTGATGATCTGGGCGACCCTGTCTTGGCCGTATCGGTCTATGACGTAGTGAAGGACTTCGTCGCGCCGGTCGTCCTGAAAATCCAGGTCGATGTCGGGAAGTTCTTTACGTTCCATGTTTAGGAACCGTTCGAATACCAAACGGTATTCTAGCGGGTCCACCAGCGTAATGCCCAGGCAATACAGGGCCACGCTTCCCGCCGCGCTTCCGCGAACCCCGAACATGATGTTGTTCTTACGGACGAAATCTATGATGTCCCACACCACGAGGAAGTAATCGGCGAACCTGGTGTGCTGGATGACCTCCAGCTCGTACCTGAGACGGTCTTCGGCTTCAGGCGTGCCGTCGGGGTAAAGGTCTCGGAAGCCATGCCAGCATAGGCTGGACAGGTATTCGTGGGCGTCTATCCCGCCGGGAGTATCGAATTTAGGCAGGTGGGTTTCACCGAAGTCCAACTCCACGTTGCACATGGCGGCGATGACCTGGGTGTTTTCCACGGCTTCGGGGTGGTCCGGAAACAGTTGGGCCATCTCTTCGGGGCTTTTAATATAGTAGGAATCGTCTTCCATGCGCAGACGTTTTTCGTCTTCGACGGTGGTATTGGTCTGGATGCAGATGTACACGTCCTGCAAGGGTGAATCCGCTTGGTGGACGTAGTGGGAGTCGTTGGTCACCACCAGGGGTATATCCAGATCACGGCTGAGGGAGATCAGTCCCTGGTTGATCTGGTCCAGGTTTTCCACGTGGGCGTGGCTCTGCAATTCCAGGAAGTAGCCGTCTCCGAAAAGGTTTTTGTACCAGTTGGCCGAATTGGCCGCCTCTTCCATATTTCCATCGGCGATAAGGCGTGGGACTTCAGCCGAGGGGCAGCCCGACAGGACCACCAGGCCGTCGCAATACTTTTCCAGCAGGTCTTTGTCCACCCTGGGCTTGTAGTGAAACCCTTCCACGTGGGCCAGGGTCAGCAACTGCATCAAGTTGCGGTACCCCTGGTTATTCCTAGCCAGCAACACCAGGTGGTTGGGGCTGCGTTCGGAGGTGGTTTTATCCAAGTGGCTGCCGTGGGCCACGTATACTTCGCAGCCGATAATGGGTTTGATGCCGGCCTCTTTACACGCTGAATAGAAATCCACCACGCCGTAAAAAGTGCCGTGGTCGGTGATGGCCAAAGCCTCCATACCCAGGCTCTTGGTTTGGGCGACCAAGTCCGGGATGCGGCTGATGCCGTCTAGCATGCTGTATTCGGTGTGAATGTGCAGGTGAGTGAACACTGATTTGTAACCCTCTCCCAACCCAGTGGTATATCCAATATTGCAGGGCTTATATTAACCGATTCCAGATAGGACACTGTCAAGGGGGAAAATACTAGATGTGGTAACTAGTCTCACATCTCATACCAGCAGTAGAAGGTTGTTCACCTTTGCTGAACTGCCCCCATGCTATAATTTCCTGGCTACTATTTTATATGGTGAATACCATGCTGCGTAGTCTGGAAATTCAGAACTTCAAAGGCATCAAGCAAGGGAAGATCGACGATTTAACCCAGGTTAACATCCTGGTGGGCCGGAACAACTCCGGCAAGTCCACCATTTTGGATGCGCTGGTGCTATTTCGGTGTGCGTTGGCCGGACGGGATTATTTGGAGACAGACGGAGTTGAACAGGTCATCAAAAGGCGGGTACAACGTGAGAGGGCTGACTTCGAAGAGCTTTGGTTCAGGCTGGACACTGATGTCCCTATCATTCTATCTGCGGCGCTTGCCCAAGGCGCCACTTTGACCGAGGAATGGGGCAGAGACCTCCGCGGTACGATGCGCTGTGGTTCCCTCGAGTGGGGGATTAGAACCAACAACAACTCACCGCGCCATCAGCAATCCACGGGAGAATGGCTCAAATTAACCGAAACGATAGGTGAAGTAGAGGCATCTCGGCTAGCCCGCATTCACCTGGTAGACCCTAATGGGATCCACGCTCCCTTTGCTGAGAAACTTTGGGCGGAATTGGTGAAGGATCGTAAGGACGAGGAAATCCGAAAAATTCTTGAAACGATATACGGATTTACTATCAACTACATTACATCGATGAGATTCCCTCGGGAAGAGAGGCTGGTGGCGGCCTTGCCTGAGGCAGGAATTGCCGTCGACTGGCTGGGCGACGGCTTTCGGTACGCCGTCAACATTCTGGCCCTTGGCGTGTTCCTTCAAGGCACTGCGTTGTTGGTAGAGGAACTGGAAACTCACCAGCATCCCGAGTCCCTGCGCAAGCTTACCGAAACGTTGTTTGAACTGGCTAAACAGCAGGACCTTCAGCTGTTTCTGACGACGCACAGTATTGAGCTAATTAATTACGCGCTGGAAGCCGCTGAGGAAAAAGATGTTGACCTGAAACTCCACCATCTCAACTTAGACCAGGAAGGCACCCTGATGTCCACTCCATTTACCAGACCTAATGCTCAGTTGATGTTGGATATCGGCCACGACCCTCGTTTGCACTACAAGTACATCAAGGCCCAATAGGATACATGCCGGACATCCTGGTTCTAGAGGGGCTGACCGACGCCACCTTTTTCCAGGAGGTGATTTCGCGTTGGTACTTTAGAGACGATGAGCGGCTTTACAGTCAAGTTTCCGGCAGAAGAAACATGCCGGCAGGCGTCAGAGGGTTCACGAGCCAGGGCACCCAGCGAGAAATCGAGTTTAGGTATCATAGGATACCAAGTGCAGAAGCAACCGGAGGCAAAGACCAATTTCCGGCCATCATTAGTGCGCTCTTGGATGAAGGAATATGGGACTTCTCGGTGGCGCGAGATTTAGACCTCAACAGTAGAGAGCAAGTTCTGAGTTCAATCGAAGATATTGTTTACTCTCATTCGCGAACTACTGGACAAGGGAACCTTGATGTATCCGGTCAAATAACGGCCAAAGATGGAACTATTTCGGTGTTGCCCATGGGAAAGGGCAACAGCGCTACGTTGGAGTCCTTGGGTGTCATGAGTCATTCCATGGAAGATTATTTAATTGAGTTGATGCTCCATGACCCATCGCTTAGGCGAAGTGCTCCGGACCTTAATGAGTTGCTCTTGGAAATACTTCCCTCGATCCGGATGCATGACGGTCCCTTTGACTCTAGTAAGGAGCTTTTCCAGCTGATCAAACCAATCGTCCAACACGGGTTCAGCGACACCGGCGTGGTGCACAAACTGATTCGAGACGCGGACGAAAATATTCTACGCGCCGTGCTGGCGCCGCTGCTCGCTGATATGGAACCGGCATTCGGGCTTGGAACCGGTCCGGAGGTTCGCCGTAGATAGAAAAAGGCCGGTTTTTTACCGGCCTTTTGATGGGTCAAGCAGTTGGGTTATACCGGCCAATGTGTTGGCGATATCCCCCTATTCGTCGTCCTCGTTTCCGTCTTTGTCGGCGTCTTCGGTGTCGTTCTTTTTGGCCACCGGCTTGACCGAACCCTGGGAGTCATCAGAGTTCGACTTGTTGGAAAGCCTGGAGTCCCCCCAGGTTGCCGCTTCCACATAGTTTTTGAATTCCCGCACCTCGCCGCAAATACGGCAGACGCCTTGGCTTACCGGTCCCGTCGCGGGCTGGATGGTCCAGTGGTGAGTACACGTTGCGATACTGGCGTCGGGAGTAGCCGGGGGTGTGGATTCTTGTTGGGTCATGTCGCTAAACCTCTCCAAAATGAGCCATGATTATAGCAGTTTTAGGCAGGTTTCGTCAATGATTTCGCTGTCCTATAATGAAACATCCGTGTTTTTTGCGAATTGGCAAATCCCGGGCGGAATCGATTCATAGACCGCTCGAGATGATCTTCGAGTCAATTACCTGCCGTGACGGCCTGAGGACGGCGCTGAAGATTCCAACGGCGTGACCGGTCAATGGACGAGGACGGAAATCTTTCGGGATGCATCGCGAGACGAGGGACTAGCCGGGTAGAGCAATTTTGGTGCAGTTGGGCGTGGCAGGAAATGGTTAAGGGGCAATCGTGATTTCTTGGGTGGTGACCCGGGTCACGCCCCAACCGGCCAGCCAGGCGGAATGGCGCCCGTCGCCGCCGGCCACCATGACCACTATGTCATCGGCGGTTAGTACGATGGGGAGCAAGGCGCCGGGAAGGGATTCGTCGATCCACGCCGGCCAATTGCGGTTGCCGTAATGCGCCACCCCTTGGAGTTGGCCCACGGGCATGCGGGCGTTTTGATAGACGTATTCCCGCACGTCCGACTTGGTTAGGCCGTAGGCCGCCATCTCAGCAGCATGTTCCGGGCAGATTACCAGGACAATCTGGGTCCTGGTGCCCAATTGGTAATAGTTGGATACTTCGCTGCCAGTCATGGTGCCGACAATGGTCCGCAGGATCTCGATGCCCGAAGACACGGTTGTTTCCATGACGGGGTACACGCCCCTTATCCCCGCCACGGTTACGATGCTGGTCTCAGGGAGGTATCCCAGTTCCACGTGCCGGGGCTCCCAGGGGCTTCGGTCTTCGTTCTCCGAGAAGCAGAAGCTGTAGCGGCCGGGGGTCGACAGGGTGGCTTTGTCCATTTCGCCCGGTATCTGCCCGCCGATGTTGCGGATGACCAGCCGCAGGGTCCGCCCTATGGAGGCGTTGGACCTGTAGCCTGGACCGAAGCAACCAGCGTCCCCGTTGATACCGAGTTCTCTGGCCATGGGACCGTTGACCATCACCACCGGTGTGCCGCCTCCGGTGGTGGAGGAGACGCCGGCCACGTTGAATTCTTCTTTCAACACCGCTTTCACCGCGGCCACCACCACGGGGAAATAACTGGGTTGGCATCCCGCCATGACCGCGTTGACGGCGATTTTCTCCAGGGTCACTTGGGCGTTTCTCGGTTGGATGACCCCCAGGGACGTGGAGGGGTCCTCGCCGTATCCCATGAGCATGCGGCGGACCAAGTCTTCGGTAGGGGGGACCACCGGGAGGCCGTCGGTCCAGCCCTGCTCCCAGCAGTAGTCCTGGATGGCGTCGAAGGAGTCTTCCACGTTTACGCGGCGGGACTGGAGGGGCAAAGGATTCATACGGTTACACCTGGGGCTAGGCCCGGCGCCCTGGGCGTGCCTTAGACGCCGGGTTAACGTCTATATCAAGCGTTTAGTTAACCATCGCCTGACCCACGGCAACTAACCGCTGGTGATCTGGCTGACGATCTCTGGGGCGAAGTCGCGGGCCATCTGCTGCACGTCTTCGACGGAGCGGACGGCCAGGGGGCTGGGGATGACAACGATGCGCGCACCGGGCATGCCAAGCGATGTGACCCTGGCCTGGGCAGCCCGGGTGAAGGAACTGGTTATAACGCTAACGGAAGGGATACCCTGGGATTCGGTGATAACTGAGTCGTGGAGACCCCACGCCGTGCAGGAGCCTCAATCGGCAATTCCGTGGATCACCGCGTCGCACTCCTGGGACAAGGAGTCTAGGGTCTCCTGGGCACAGGCTGCGCTGTAGGTGAATTTGGTGGCGTATATGACCTTTTTTGCGCCGTAATCGTCCACTAAGACATTCTGTAACTCTTGCAGAAAGGCGTCGGCATGGTACTTACGGTTCTCCAGCAATCCGATGACTTTGCCCTTCAGGCTGGAAAGGGTTGGGCTTAACCCCAACTCTTGAGGCACGTCCTCAGCCCTGGGATCCAAGATCTGTATGATGCGGGCTCCTTCTGCCATGTTCCGACCTCCTGTTGCTGTGTAACGCGGCGCCCGGCCCGGACAATTGATCGGATACTAACCCGGGGGCGAGGCGGCGGGTTAAAGGCCCATCTGGAAAAACTTGCCTTCGGTTTTGATGGACGGGGCTATCACCATCCGGGCTTTATGCAGGTCACGGATAGTATAGGCCCCGCACATGCCCATGCCTACGCGGAGGGCCCCAACGAAGTTCTGGGTTCCGTCGGTGACTGAAGTTGGTCCGTACAGGATCTCTTTCAGCGTCCCCTTGGTTCCGACGCTGATGCGTGTTCCCCGGGGGAGTTCGGGATGGGCATTGGCCATGCCCCAGTTATATCCGCGGCCCGGCGCTTCTTCCGCCTGGGCAAAGGGAGTGCCCAACATCACCGCGTCGGCGCCGGAGGCGATGGCTTTGCACACGTCGCCGCCTGTGCGAAACCCTCCGTCAGTGACCACGGTCACGTAACGGCCGGTGCGCCGGAAATAGTCCTCTCGGGCTGCTGCGCATTCCAAAGTGGCTGTAACCTGGGGTACGCCCACGCCCACTACTTCCCGGGTTGTGCAGGCGGCGCCCGGTCCAACGCCGACCAGAATACCGTCGATGCCCGTTTCCATCAGTTCCTGGGCGACTTCATATGTCACGCAGTTGCCAACGAGGACGGGGACATTGAGAGTTTCGACCAACTCGGAGAAGATCAGACCCCGATAGCTTGTTGACATGTGGCGGGCGGTGGTCACAGTGGATTGGACTACCACCATGTCGGCTCCGGCTTCCACGGCCACGGGAGACATCCGCTTGGTGTTTTGGGGGGTGAATGACACGGCGCAGACTGAGCCCGTGCTTTTGATTTCCTGGACTCGCTGGCCGATAAGGTCATCCTGAATCGGTTGGGAGTAGACCTGCTGAAGAAAGTGAGTAGCCTCCTCCTTGGGCATGGAAATTATCTCTTCCAAGGTGGAGTAAGGGTCTTCGTACCGGGTATAGAGACCCTCGGCGTTGAGGACCCCCAGCCCGCCCATTTCGTGCATCAGGGTGGCAAAACTGGGAGAGACCGCCCCATCCATGGCTGACGCCATAATGGGAATGTCAAAATCCAGGCCGCCAATGGTCATCTTCGTAGAGGTCAATTCCGGGTTGATGGTGACCTGGCCGGGAACGATGGCTACTTCGTCAAAGCCGTAAGACCTTTCAAGTTCCTTGAATAGGCGTCGCCCCATCCCTACGTACCTCCCTCCACGACTGATTAGGTTCGGATGAATGTAGCAGGAATGGGAGCTAAAAGTCAACAATTTCGACGAAAATAGTCAAACCTGCCTCGTCCGGCCGGTAAGGCCGCGCCGGGCAAGACTGGGGCGAACGGCGGGCGATGCTTTTGGGGCTCCTTTGACTCAAGTCTGGGTCAATGGTCCGGGAGATGCCAAGACGCAAACCAATTCCTCCGCCTTGATCGACGCCCCGCTGGCTGATGGAGTAAAAAGAACTTGCTAGGTTGTGAAATATGGTGCATACTGATTTTGTAGATGTGCTTCCTGGTGGTTCTAGCGGGGTGGCCCCACCCGTTCCCATCCCGAACACGGTAGTGAAACGCTCCAGCGCCGACGATACTGCTTTGGAAACGGAGTGGGAAAATAGGTCACCGCCGGGAGGT
>MUCP01000047.1 GCA_002816875.1 SAR202 cluster bacterium Io17-Chloro-G2 | reverse complement strand
GGTCGCTCCAACCCTGGGGGTTGCGGAGCACGCCCTGGTCGAAGAACTGGTTCAGGATGTCACCCGGGTCTTGCAGGATGATGCCCGTTCCAACCATCGACAGCGGGAAGCTGCCGTCCCTAAGGTCGACGTAGAACTCGGCCAACCCTTTGGCATTGATGGTAATGTCGATACCCAGGTCGTTCCGCAACTGGGGCGCGAAAGTCTCCATTACGGCTTGGCTCACTCCCGTGACCACCGTTGCCTCGACATCGAACCCTTCAGGGTAACCCGCTTCGGTCAGTAGCCTCTTGGCTTCGGCGATGTCAACGGACCTGTCTGGGTTGTAACCCGGCAGCGAGGGAAGTTCGGCCAGAGATTCGACCACTCCGGGTTTGAAGAACGTGCCCGGCGTGCCGTCGCCCTTCAGGGCGCCCTTAACCACCGCTTCCCGGTCTATGCCCAGGTACATGGCCCGCCGAACTCGGGGATCGTCAAAAGGAGGCTCGGTCCAGGTCATCCACAGGTAGTGGAGACCCACGTTGGATAGAATCAGCGCACGGACCTCGCCATCAGTGTCTTCTTCCATCTGGCGCATCTGGATGGGAGGATATCCACCGGTCACGGGCTGGTAGGTCCCAACCACCTGGCCGGTCTGGAGCGCGGCCAAAGTTCGGGATACGTCCCTGACGATGAATACGTCGATGCCGTCAAAGAAGGGCCGGCCCTCCTTGAAATAGTTGGGGTTCTTATCATAAGAATACTGGGCGTCCTTGTCCCAGCTCTTGAACATCCAAGGACCGGAGCCGAAGCTATTCTCGGGGCAGCAGTTAAATTCGTCCTGGCTCACGCTTTCCAGCGCTCTGGGATAGATCTTCATGTAGTCGGAAGCCAGATTAGGTATGAAAGTGGCCGCCTTGAACTTGGTGGGAACTTCGACGGTCTTATCATCAATGGCCCTGGTAGCCCCGTGTTCCACGAACCGGCGCAGGAATCCGGTCCTGGCTCGTAGAGCGTCGGGCTCGGTGATGCGGTTCAGGCTGTACTCCACGTCATCCGCAGTGACCTGGCTGCCGTCGGAGAATTGAGCATCGTGGAGGACGAAGGTCCAGGTTAGCCCGTCCTCGCTGACCGACCAAGTCTTGGCCAAATCGCCAATGATCTCGGTGGGATTGACCGGATTGTACTCCAGCAACTGGTTGAACCTGGGGCCAGAAGGTATCAGGGTGGTGTTCAAGCTTCCGCCGTAGTGCACGTCCCAGAAACCCGGGTTTCGGCTGGCGATCAACTGAAGGAAACCTGACATGTGCTTGCTTTCGCCGACCTTCACCCATTCGGCCACAACGGCTGCCGGCGTGGGAACGGGCACCGCGGTGGCGATCACTTCTTTGACCACCTCTTTGATGACCTCTTTCTCCACTACCTTTTCGACAACCTTCTCAACGGGTACCTCTTTGACTACTTCTTGTACGACAATCTTCTCAACTGGTACCTCTTTGATGACTTCTTTTTCGACCACCACCGGCTCGGCGGCGGTCCCGCCACAGGCCAAAGCCAGGGACAGAAGAAGAATCAGTGGCGTCAGTACTAGGATCGCCGGGCTCTTGAACCGCTTGAAAACCATGCTTGAACCTCCGTGAATTCGTCGCGATGCCGATGGCATCCGGTTATGGGCCAGGGGCCGGCGATTTGCTTCGCCGGCGGAGATTTCACGCTTTTCAGAAAACTATGGCGGATGTTGCATAGTCTTCGCCATCCGAAGGCGTATTCCGATACGTATAAACCAATCGCAGACAGCCGCACTCGCGGTCATCTTACCAATGATTTGCGGTAATATATAGTATCGAGGTTTAACTGTCAATACGTATCTATATCGCATGTTGGATGCAGGTGATGACCGGACTGAGGTGCCCTGCGGTTCGGTATCCTTAATATCCCGGGATCATTGGCAAGGGATGATTTCGGGAATGATTGATGGAAAACGCAACACGGCGGATCTTTGGTCTATATCATGGACGTATCGCTCTGGACTCAATCTGGCTAAATCTAGGATTGACTCTCTAGAAGGGGCGCACTAAACTCGGTCTGGCCAAGGCCGGCGCTGGTTGGGAGAGATAACCGCCTGTGGAAGATGTCCTTGTGTGCCGCGTATGCGGCCATATCAATGAACCGGTGGCGGGATCTGTCGGGCAAACCGTTGGACCGCCCAGATGCAGTAATTGTTGGGCGCCGGCGGCATTCGACGCGATTTCAGAGACCCAGGGTGAACGCCTTGACCGCAGGCGCCGCATACGGCGCAGGCTTCGCTTTTTTCTGAACAACCGCTGGACTTTTTTGCTTGCCTTGGCTTTGGCGGGGTGGACAATTTATTCCATGTTCGACCTTGGTCCTTTGATCGTGCGGCCCTCGGGGTCCACCACTACGGTTGCGGCCTACACCGGCGCCGACTCCTGGTCCCAGGTCCGGCGGACCCCGGACAGCGCCGGTTTCACTCCGGACCAAGCCCCACTCCCCGAATCAATCAAATGGACTGTAGCCACCACCCGCGAACTGGTGACATCGCCGTCGGTTTTTGAAGATACGGTTTACCTCACCACCGAAGACGGCCGCACACTGGCGCTGGACCGGGAATCGGGCGATCTGATCTGGGAATTTCGCAGCGGGTTTCCTTCAAGCTCCACGCCGGCGGTGGCGGGAGACCTGGTGGTGTTCGGTTTGCGGCCGGGTCCGTTGATAGCCCTTAACCGGCACAACGGCGAGTTGGAATGGGAGCTAGACTTTGAAAACGCCATCCTGGCCTCGCCTATCGTCGTGGATGGGACCATATTCATTGGGGCGGCCGATAACAAACTCCACGCGGTGGACGTGGTCACGGGACGCCAGAGATGGGAGTTCGCCAGCAATGATTGGATCATCTCCACCGTGGCCCATGACGGCGAGTCTATCGTTTTGACCTCAAAAGACCAGTTCGTTCATGTGGTGGACACCAACACAGGACGGCGGAGGCTGGTTTACGATACCGGGCGCAGCAGGCGGATCAGCCGGGGCGGGCCGGCAATCTACGGGGACATGGCATTCTTTGGGTCCCAGGACGGCAAGGCCTGGGGCATAAACCGCCTGGGCAAGACCAAGGTGTTTGAAAGGGGGATCTTGTACTGGCGGACCAATTTTTTCTTGTGGGGTTTCGCCTCCAGGCCGCCGGTCCAAAAGGGCAGTGTTTGGTCTAAGACCGTGGGCAACGACTTGACGTTAACTCCGGCGATTGCGAGAGGCGTGGCCTATTTCGCCGACCGGACCGGGAAGGTGATTGCCCTGAACGCATCGGACGGAGGCGAACTCTGGATCGCCGAGTTGGATTCTGATATCACCGCCCCCCTTACCGTGGCCGGGGATACCGTGTTGGTGGGGACCCGGGCAGGGACGGTCCATGGTTTCGACGCCGTTACCGGGCAGGAGCTGTGGCAATTTCAAACCGGCGGCATGATCACGGGAAGTCCCATCGTCGCCGGAGGCGCCATGTACGTGAGCTCCCACGACGGCAAGCTGTACGCCGTCACCGCCGCCCCAGGCGGGCCAAGCTAACGGGACGGTCTGGTCAGGCCATGGTCACGCCGGAATATCAGGAGGATCCATTGTCCCGTCCAGATTTAGCACATCCTCCTTTAGATGAATTGAGGATCTTGGACCTGACCCAGGTTGCAGCGGGTCCGTATGCCACCTTCCTGTTGGGTTTCATGGGAGCTCAGGTCATCAAGGTCGAGTCATGCTCTAGGATGGACATCAGCCGGGGCAGGGCCAAACCCACGCCGGGGGAATACCGCAACTATCCTGGCGGGGAGCCCGGGGAACGCCCCTGGAACCGTTCCGCCCACCATGTTCACCGCAACGTCAACAAACTCAGCGTCACCCTGGACCTGAGCAAAGACGGCGGCAAGGCGGTCTTCCTTGAATTGGCCAAGGTCTGCGACGTTCTGATGGAGAATTACCGGGCGCCGGTGATGGATCGCTTGGGTCTGGGATACGGCGAAATCTCCAAGGCCAACCCCCAGCTGATCTATTTGAAGATCAGCAGCCAGGGCGCCACCGGTCCGGAGAGGGACTACGGTTCTCTGGGTTCCACGTTGGAGCAGACCGCCGGGATCGCATCGGTGACGGGTTATGAAGACGGCGCTCCGATGATGACCAATGAAACATTCCCAGATCCTTTGGTGGGTATTCTGGCGGTGGGGGCGGTGATGGCAGGGTTGCGCCGCCGTAGTAAGACGGGAATCGGCGGCTTTATCGACCTCTCCCAGCGGGAGGCCACGGTGGGAGTATTGGGTGAGGCCCAGTTGGACTATTCCGTCACCGGGCGGGTGGCCGGGCCTGCGGGAAACACCCATCCAGACATGGCGCCCCAGGGAGTCTATTCCTGTTTGGGTGACGATATGTGGGTGGCCATTTCCGTGGGCTCCCACGAGGAGTGGCTGGGGTTGTGCCGGGCCTTGGGCCGTCCAGCATTGGCTGTCGAGCCCGGGTTCCAAACCGTGATGGAACGCCGTCAAAACCAGAAAAAGCTTGACGGAATCATCTCCCAGTGGACCGGCCAGCGCGACCACTACCAAGTCATGCACCTGCTGCAAGCCCACGGCGTTGCCGCCGGCGCCGTTTTAAAAGGCAGCGAGACCATTGCTGACCCGCACCTGGATGCCAGAGGTTTCTGGGACTTGGTTGACCATCCGGATGTGGGGCAGTACAAACAGGTTTCGACTCCGTGGAAACTCTCGGCAAACCCGCGAAAAGAAGCCACTCCGGCGCCCGATCTTGGAGAACACAACGAGTACGTGCTTGGTGATCTGTTGGGGCTGGCTGCCGTGGACATAGAACGATTGGCGGAAGGGGGAATCATCGGGGCCCGGCCCCTTGGGGCAGATTGACGCTACTTCCAGAGATATCGCGGGCGCGGGCCAGTCCGAAACGCTATCTACCTGAGTACACGCCTGAAGATACCAGACAACAAGGGAGGATTTCTCATGGGACCAAATCTGATAGACCATCTTTTGTACGAGCCCGAGGATTCGGGGATACTGTGGATAAAGTTCAACCGCCCCGAGCGCATGAACGCCCTTATCGGCTCTTCCGAAGAGAACGGCACGGTTGCCAAGGTGGGAGAGTATATGCGGGCTGGGGACGATGATCCCAATATCCGGGTGATCGTGCTCACCGGCGTGGGCCGGGGATTTTGCTCTGGCGCCGATATGCGGCGGGACACCCCCGACGACCTAAAGGGCGAGAATTTCATTGGCAACCGCAGCGACAGGGAGGGGCCCGACTCCAGCCGGGAGCACTTCTTCCACGGGTTCACCAAACTGCACCGGGATATATCCCAGGTGAGAAAGCCCACCATAGCCATGATCAATGGCCCGGCGGTGGGTTCGGGTATGGATATGGCCCTGCACTGCGACATCCGGTTGGGATGTGAAAACACCCGGTTCATCGGGTATCAGCAGTTGGGGCAGATAGTTGAGAACGGCGGCAGCTACTACCTGCCCAAGATGGCGGGTCTGGGCCGCGCCTTGGAGTTCGCCTACACTGGACATCTGGACGCCCAGAGGGCCTACGATTGGGGATTGCTGAACTACCTGGTGGAATCGGACAAGCTGGAGGAGACAACCAGGGAACTGTGCGGCCGGATCATGCGCACCCCGCCGATGGTCCAGTGGGTAAGCAAGCGCATCATGCGCGCTTCCCTGGACAGCAGTTTGGAAAACACCATGGTCCTGACCTCCAATGCCGGGGGCATCCTCAACGGTTCGGATGACGCCGACGAGGCCCGCCGGGCGTTCCTGGAAAAGCGGGCGCCGGTGTTCAAGGGCCGTTAGCCAGGCGCTTGCCGTTGATAAGAATGACTGGGATGCCGCAGGCCGTCCCAGTCATTCTTTTGGCTCCAACACGGCTATGGGAAAACGGCGGCTGGTCCGCCGTTCGTATTGCAGGTAGCCGGGAAACATGTCCACAAACCCCAGCCACAGCCGGTCCCGTTCCTCACCGGTTGCTTCCCTGGCCCGGACCGTGACCTTGTGGGACCTAATCTGCACCGAGGCGTTGGGGTCTGCCTTGAGGTTAAGCCACCATTGGGGGTGGCGGGGGTCGCCGCCGTATGAGCCGATGACTGCCCATCCATCACCGTTATTGAGGCCTTGGTACATGTATAAGAGGGGCGTGGTTCGGGGCCGGCCGGTCTTTCTTCCGACGGCAGTTAATAAAAGGACCGGTCCCTGCATCCGGCTGCCGGCGCGGCCCCGGGACATCCGGTAAAGCGCCCGGT
Source organism: SAR202 cluster bacterium Io17-Chloro-G2 (assembly GCA_002816875.1). Lineage (GTDB taxonomy): Bacteria > Chloroflexota > Dehalococcoidia > Lucifugimonadales > UBA3495 > Io17-Chloro-G2. Next base: position 29,818 of record MUCP01000047.1, on the reverse strand, counting down.
GGACCCGGGACATCGCCCAAACCAGGAGCCTGCGGGACCTCACACCTTTCATTGAGTCTGACTGATGTGGTTCGTTGGTCCCCATTTTTTTGGATGGGCGGTCTTCTGGGAAATCCCGGCTAGGCTAACCAGAGACGATGCCATGGGTTGGATTCCGCTAGTCGCCGGCTGGAACGGGCCTTGATCTTTCCGGCGGCGCACTAGAAGTGAGGCCTTCTTCCCAAGGGGGAATCAACAACCTGGCCGTGGATGGCATGGACAGGATCAAGGCAGCCCCTCCCACGCTGGCCAGCAACGATAATATCACGGTGATGTCGTAAGACCCGAAAATGGCGTAGAGGATCCCGCCGATCCAGCCGCCCACCGCCATTCCGGTCCCCGCTCCCGCCTGTTGCCACCCGAAGGAACGGCCCATGGGCCCCCGGCCAAAGTATTGCCGGTTGATGATGGGGAACGCCGACCCTTCGCCTCCGTAGCCGATGCCGAAGATCACCGCGAACATATAGAACTGCCACAGCTCCTGGGTCCAAAACAGCATCAACACCGGCAGACCCTGGAGGGCGAACATGGTGGCCATGGCCCGTTTTGCGCCCAGATAATCTGCCACCACCGGGGTAACAAAGCGGGTCAATACGCTGACGGCCATCAGAGTGCTTAAGATCCCGGAGGCAGATACCACGTCGACGCCCACCACCACGGCAATGGGGATTATGTAGATGATGACGATGGCGTGGCCCACGCATCCCAGGAAGTGGACCGCCACCAACTGCCGAAAGGCATTGGTACCCTGCATGCTCACCAAGAACGCCTTGGCCCGTTGCTTTTCCAAAGCGGGGTCAGCCTTTTCTTGTGAGCGTTCGGTGGGCGGAGCGCCGTATGGCCTGAGGCCCAAATGGGACGGCTCATTGCGGAATAGGAGCATAAGGCCGAGCATTACGGCGCTGGAGGACAAACCGATAAGCCAGAATGCCGTCTTCCAAGTCAAGGCCGAGATCAAGGCGCTGAGGAACACCGCCATCACCGCCGGGCCCAGGCCGTGGGCCGCTTGCAACAATCCGATGCCCACGCCCAGCCGGGTGCGGAACCAGGCGGTCGCCGTGGTTAGGATCGGAACGCTGAAACAGGCTTGGGCTACGCCTAGGAAAATCCCGTAGGAAATCCAAAGGTGCCAGACCTGGTTGGCCGCGCCGGTGATCATGGCGCCCAGGAAAAAGAACAAGATCCCGGCTAATATGACCTTGCGGGCCCCGAACTGGTCGGTGGCGATCCCGCTGAGGGGGGCCATTGCAGCGCCGATGATACTTCCCAGGGCGTAGCCAAGGGTGATTGACGCGGGGCTCCATCCCATGTCCTGCTGAAGCGGGACAACCAGCACGCCGAAAGCTTGGCGCACCGACCCGCCGGCCATGTGCATGAATCCCGCGATGGCGATGATTATCCAGGCGTAGTGGATGCCGGGTGATTTTCCCGGAAATAGCCTGGGGAAGCGGATGCCCTGACGGTTTAACAACGGATCAACATAGGATAATAAACGGTTCCACGGTGGCTAATTCTGGACTTGTGGTGCTATGGTGTCAACACTTATCGGCATCTAAATCGCCGAGAGCCGGTGCGGAAGGGCATTGACCCTGATGCTCAGTGATTTTTCGCGACGGCCAATCTGCCCTCCGTTCGCCCTGAGCTTGTCGAAGGGTGGCCAAATGGTTCGACAAGCTCACCACGAACGGGAGTTCGCGGCACGATATAGACGATGAAAAGACCTTGCCTTTGTTGCATCCAACGACGTTCTCTAATTCCCTTTGCCGGGCCTCTAGTGACCGGCCGGGGCCGTGTACAACCCGCCGTTTTTGAGGATGCAGAACAACGTTGTTGAGCACTCGCAAATGGTTTTATGGATGGGCGGTGGTGGGAGGCGCCTTTGTTTCCCATTTCCTGGGCTACGGGACCCTAGTGGTCGCCTTTGGGATCTTCTTTCCATTCATGGCCGAGTCTCTCTCCTGGAGCCGTGGCCTGCTGGCCAGCGCCACGATCTTGGCCCGGGGCGCGGCGGCCGTGGCCGGGCCGTTGCTGGGTCATCGGGTGGACCGCCACGGTCCCAGGCCTTTCATATTTTTAGGCGGGATCTCCATGGCCGCCGGAGCGGCGATACTTGCCTTGGTGCACAGTCCTTGGCAACTGTTCGTGGGATATGGCCTGTTTTTATCGGTAGGCGCGGTAGCTTTGAGCGACCTGACCGCCGATTCCACCGTTTCCAAATGGTTCGTCCGCCGCCGAGGCCGGGCGTTGGCTTTTTCCACCATGGGCATGTCATCGGCGGGGATCGCCCTGCCCATTACGTTGGCATTCCTTATCTCACACATGGGGTGGAGAGCAACCTGGGGGGTGTTGGCGGTTGCCATATTGATGCTGGCGTTTCTGGTTGCGCCCGTCATGCGCCGGAGGCCTGAAGACCACGGCATGGTCCCCGATGGCGAGCCGTCTCAGGCGGACACGGCGCCCGGCGATGTTTCCCCTGGCGATGCGGCCACCGGCGAGGTCTCGCTCACTGCCAAGGAAGCAATCCGCACCCCGGCCTTCTGGCTTTTGGCGGCCAGCACCAATCTGGCGGCCATCGCTATCTTTGGCATCAACCTCCACATGTTTTCCTATATCACCGATCAGGGCGTTTCCGTGGCGGTGGCGGCGGGCACAATAACCTACCTTTATTTTTTGCAAACGGCGGCCAAACCCCTTTGGGGGTTCATAGGCGAGCGGCTGCACGTGCGTTACTGTTTGGCGGCCTGTTATGCCGGCGGAGCGCTGGGGATCGTGATCCTGATGGGCGCGTCCACCCTGCCGGGCTTTCTCGCTTTCGCCACGGTGTATGGTTTGACCAGAGGCGCCCAGTCCTTCGTCAGCAGCCTGGCCTGGTCCGACTATTTTGGCAGAGACGCCCAAGGCGCGATTAGAGGGGCACTGTTCCCCATCAGGTTTGTTTCCGGGTCCATCGGGCCGGTGATGGCCGGGCTGCTGTTCGACTTTCGAGGAGACTATACAATGGCGTTTTCAGCCTTCGTCGCCGTATTTGCCTTGGGGAGCCTGACGGCGGTGATGGCCCGTCCGCCGGCCCGGCGGACGGGCCAGCCGGAAGTGATTGCCGCCGGTGTTTAGAATCGTGTGAGGAGTTCACCATGAAAGTAGGTGTGAATCTGATAAATTTTGGGCCCGGCGCCAGCGCTGAATCTATGAAGCGTTGGGTCCAACTTTCGGAAACCTTGGGCTACCACTTGATGATGACGTCAGACCATATCGGCATCACTCCCGACGTGCAGGCGCGTTATCCTGCCCCATTTTACGAGCCCTTAACCACCCTGGGGTGGATGGCGGGCATCACCGATAGGATGGAGATCGGCACAACGGTGATCATCGCACCTTACCGGAACGTGCTGGAGCTGGCCAGGGCATGCGCCAACGTGGACCAACTCAGCGGCGGACGCTTCATCCTGGGAGTGGGTATCGGTTGGGCGCAGCAGGAATTCCAAGCCCTGGGGGCGCAGTTCAAAAACAGGGGGGCTGTCACCAACGAAGTGCTTGAGGCCATCTCCATCTTATGGACCCAAGACGTGGCGTCGTATGAGGGACGCTTTGTCTCATTCAAGGATGTGAACACGGGGCCCCGCCCGGTTCGTTCGCCTAAACCGCCCATCTGGGTGGGGGGCGCCAGCGATGCGGCCCTTCGGCGCACCGTCCGGTACGCCGATGGCTGGCATCCCATCCGCATTCGGGTGGACTGGTTGAAGGAGACGGGAATCCCCCGCCTGACGCAAACCGCCGACAGAGAAGGCCGGCCCGTGCCGGCGATATGCCCCAGGATCAGGCTCCGTATAACCGATGCGCCCGCCCCTGAAGACCAGCGCGTCGCCGGAGAAGGAAGCCTGGATCAGGTGCGCCGGGACATGGCGGCCCTTGAGGAGCTTGGCTGCCAATACGTGCTTCTGGATAACTACTATGACGACCTGCAAGCGATTAAAAACAACGAGGCGTCGTGGAGCATGTTGGCGTTGATGGCGGAAAAAGTCGTGGACCTGGCCAACCAGACGGTCTACTGAATAGCCTTGGCAGTTGCCGGTTCGCTCGGCCCGCATAAATGACTGGACCCACCAACAGGCCGTCTCAAAGCTCTCGACCATATGGGGTGCAACCGGATAAACTCAGCCGAACCGGGTTTGGAATGTTTGGGCAACTTCCTACGATAGTTGAACACACATGAATGACAACGACCTTGATCAACGCCGGGATTCCTCTTCGGAACAGGTCAGGGTTTGCGAGTCCTGCGGACACGTAAACCCCGACGACGGGTCAACCAGGTGCAGCCAGTGCTGGTTGCCTTTGACCTGGGTTGCCCCTGTTGACGAGGCCGAAGCGGAGCAGCTGGTTCGAGTGAGGCATTGGCGGCTGTTACGGCGGCGGCTCCTGTTTCGAGCCGTGCCGGCAGCCCTGGTTCTAGGACTGGGTATTTGGCTCCTGTCGGGATTCGTTCACCTCGGACCCAAACCGCCCGCCGCCACCACGAACATCAACGCCGGCCTAGGTCCGGGGATGTGGGCCCAAGTTCGGCGCACTCCACAGAACACTGCATTTATTTCCGGCCAGGCGCCGGCGCCCAACACTGTCACCTGGATCTATGACATCTCCGGGACATTTTCGGCGTCACCTGCCGTGGCGGGCGGCCGCATCTACATTACCAGCGATGGCGGGCGCACCGTGGCGCTGGACCGGCAGACGGGCAAGCCGGTATGGGAGCATTCCGGCGGCCATTCGGCTAGTTCCACGCCGGCCGTTGCGGACGACTTGGTAATAGTTACCTTGCGTCCCGGCCTGGTGATTGGGTTGGACGGCGCTACCGGAGAGAGGCGGTGGCAAACGGACCTGAAGCACGGAGTTTTCTCGTCGCCCATCGTCGCAGACGGAAGCGCCTTTATCGGGGCCGCCGACAGCAATCTCCACGCCTTGGACATCGCCACTGGAATGGAGCGATGGGCCTTCCCCACTGAGGATTGGATCGTTTCCCCAGTGGCCTACGCTGATGGCACGGTGGTGGTTGCGCCCCAAGGCAACCTGATCTACGTCGTCGATGCCGACACTGGGCGGAAGCGTTTCCATTTCGATACCGGGTTCGGAAGGTTTGGTGGAGGCCCCACCATCCGGGGGGATACAGTCTATTTCAGTTCCGACCGGGGATTGATATGGGCCATCGACCGGTCGGCGAAAACCTATCCGTTGCAGCGCTTGATCTTCCATTTGAAGATCAACCTATACGTGTGGCAGATGCTCTCTGAACCGCCCCTCCAGCCCGGCGCACTATGGTCGATACAGGTCGAGGGCGAGATCAGAGACCTTCTCGCCGTGGCCCACGATACGGTCTACGGCGCGACAAGGCAGGGAGAGGTCTTTGCCCTGGAAGCCCCCACCGGAAACCGCACCTGGTCCACCGACGTGGGCGCGACGATTTCTACGGCTCCCACTGTGGCCGGGGACACCGTGCTGGTGGGAACGAAGTCCGGGGTGGTGTTTGGGCTTAACGCCGCCACGGGAGAGATATTATGGGACTTCCAGGCCGGGCATGAGATAGCCGACAGCATCATTGTGGTCAAAGACACGATGTATGTGGCGTCTACTAACGGCAAGCTATACGCTGTCACGGGAGCTAAATAAAGGCCCTTTCCCCCGTTCGGTACGCGGGAAAGGGCCGTCGTTTACCCAGCTTGAATGTCTGGTGGTGGTTGACCTAGCCGGTCCCCCGCAGCCGCGGGTCCAGCACGTCCCGCAGGGCGTCTCCCAGCAGGTTCCAGGAGAAAACCACAACTACTATCGCTAGACCAGGGAATATCGCTACCCAGGGCGCCGTCTTCACATAACTTTGAGCAGCCCCGTTCAACATGCCGCCCCATGAGGGCACATTGGGAGGTGTGCCCACTCCCAGGAAGCTGAGGGAAGCCTCTGCAATGATCGCGCCACCGAGATGTATCGTCACGATGACTATGAACAGGGCGAAACAGTTGGGCATCATGTGACGGATGATGATGCGCCAGTTCCCCGCGCCCACTGCCCGGGCAGCTAATACGTAGTCCATCTCCTTGATCACCATGGATTGGGAGCGCAGAATCCGGGCCGTGCTTGGTATGTAGACAATGGCCAGGGCGATCACTACGTTGTTGAGGGACGCACCCAGGGCGGCCATGATAGCGATGGCCAGTATCAGGGATGGGAAAGCCATCATGCCATCAATGAACCTTTGGACTATGAGGTCGGTCAACCCGCCGAAATGGACGCTGGCCACACCGATCACCAGGCCTATGGTGCAACCGATGAAGGAACTCATGATGCCGACGTAGAGGGATATCCTGGCGCCATAAACGATTCTGCTGTAGACATCCCGGCCCAGGTGGTCGGTCCCCAGCCAGGTATCCGAGGTGGGCCCGGAGAAGATCTCCGCAACTCTGATCGTGTACGGGTCGTGATTCGCCAGCATGTTTGCGAAGATCGCAACAAAAACCAAAATCACGGCTACTACCGCCCCCACAGCACCCAGAGGCTTTCGCTTGAAAAATTCGACCACGTGATTCATGGCCGACCGCTTTGGCGGCAAAACGAAGATCGGGCGCTCTGGAATGATTACTCTACCGGCTCCTCGGTCCTGGGCCATTGATTGTCTCCTGAAGCTTAAAGCTTGATATTGACTAGCTGTAACGAATTCTTGGATTCAGCCAGGCATAGAGCAAGTCCATGCCCATGTTCAAAACCAGCACCAACACTGTGATCAACACGATGACGGCCTGAATCTCCGGGAAGTCCCGGTGGAAAATACTGGTTACCAGGAGCCGGCCCATGCCGGGCACCATGAAGATGACCTCGATGATAACCGTGCCGCCCAAGAGCCGCCCAAACTCGTAGCCTGATATGGTGACCACCGGCAGAAGGGCGTTCTTCAACGCGTGCCGGGAAATCACGATTTTTTCCGCCAGACCCTTGGACCGGGCCGTCCGGATATAGTCCTCGCGGAATACCTCCAGCATGGCGGACCGGGTCACCCGGGCGATGAATGCCATATTGGAAAAACCCAAGGCCAGGGCTGGGAAGAACATCTGCCTCAGGTTTCCGCCAGGGTCGTCCCACAGGCTGACGTAGACTATAGGGGGCATCCAGCCAAATATCAGGACTAGGAGGAATATGATCAGTATAGCCAGCCAAAAGCTGGGCATCGCCACTCCACCAATGGTTATGAGCCTGGTGACGTAGTCGCCCAAAGAGTCCTGTTTTATGGCGGAGATCACCCCCAAGGGCACGGCTACGATCACCGCCAAGATCGTAGCCAGGATAGCCAACTCCAGGGTCACGGGGAACTTGGCCTTTAAGTCCTCTGATACCGGGGTCTCATAGAAGTAAGATGTTCCAAAATCCAGCCGGAGCATGTTTCCGAACCAGGTCGCATACTGGACGACAATGGGTCTATCGGTGCCTAGCTTGGCCCGTAGTTCGGCAAGCTGTTCCTGCGAGTAATCTTCTTCGTCGCCTCCGCCGGTCCCTCCCGACAGAAGCATCACTGCCGGGTCGCCGGGAACGACACGAAGCAAGGCAAAAATGACTATCGTAACCATAAACAGCGTGGGAATGAACAGAAGGGTCCTTTTGGCTATATAAGCCCGCATCGGTATGCTCCGCCCTAGACAAAGATTCCGCGCCGCAAATCTCGGGACCGGTGTTCCATCGGACAGGGATTGAATCAAGCCGGGGCCGCTAGGTTTTTTTCAGCAGGGGCGGGTTTCAAACCCGCCCCTGTCTCAGAGGTAATCCATCTACTGGCCCTTGGGCCATCTCGTCCTAGTTTGTTAATTACACGGGTTGTTCGGGTCGCACCAGATGTGCTCCCACTTCGTGAGCATGTAGTGGCTGGGATGGAGTACGAAACCTTGGACGCTGCGGTTTACCGGGAAGGCCCGGGCCCCCCAGAAGAAGCGGATGTACTGGGCGTCCTGTTCCATGAGGATGTCTTCCATCTGGCGAACGATGGCCTTCCTCTTTTCCAGGTCCAACTCCCGCGCTTGCGCTTTAAGGAGGTCCTCGAACCCGCCTGGGTGTTCGAAGTTTGCTCCCGTGGCTCCGCCGGCGCCCCACCTGGTCATGGTGCTGTGGCTAAACTGTCCAAAGATCACATCTGGGTCACCCAGGGCCAGAGTGTGTCCCTGGACCAGGAACTGCATATCCCCGGCATCGTAGGCCGCGTAGCCGGCGGCGCTCTCGTAGGTCTTGATGGTGGCGTTGATGCCGATCTTTTTGAGCTGTTCAGCCAAAATGGCTGCCTCGTCGGGGTATCCCACGGCATTGCGGGCCGAAAGGACTGCGTCAAACCCGTTGGCAAGACCGGCTTCGGCCAGCAGAGCTTTGGCATCCAGAATGTCTTGCGGGTCCTTCGTCAGACCCTGCACCCCTTCGAGACTGGTCGACACCTTGTTGCCGGCGCTGTCAACGTAGCGGTAGCCGGGTATCTCAAGTAGTTCGGCCGTGGTGCGGCCGTACAGGGTATCCGGCGGTACGGGAGCGCCCATCCAGTGGACCCCTCCACTCAAGACCTCGACAAATTCCGCCCGGTCTATGGCCAGCCGCACGGCTTGGCGGACTCTCACGTCATCGAAGGGCGCCTTGGTGGTGTTGAAACCTACCCCATGGGCCAGGATCGGGCCGGCCCAGTTAAAGTCGACCGTCCCTTCCAGTTCGATTGCCAGTTTCTTGGCATCGAAGACCCCGATCTGGTGCACTATCCAGTTCGGCATCATAACCTGCTCGGTTTGGAAGGCTGCTATTTGGGAGCCCGAGTCGATGAGGATGACGTGCCTCATGCCGTCCAAGCGGGGGTAACCTTCTTTCCAGTAATCCGGGTTCGCCACGTATTCGTTTTGGACGTCCTTGGTGTAGCCCGTATGCAGGAAAGGACCGGAACCGTTGAAGTCTTCCGGGGCCTTAATGGTCTGAGCCTTTCCCTCGCCGATCACAGTATGCTTGGGCAGCATCTTGAGAACGTCCAAGGCCAGCGTCGGGATGAAGGCCGGCGCCGGGAACATGGTCGTGACCTCTACGGTGTACTGGTCTATCGCCCGGGCATTCCCCGCCTCAAAGTAGCTGTCGGTATAGATGGCCCCGGTTCTGGACGCGCCCTGTAGATTGTCCAGTCCGTTACAATCGGCGCACACGGCGCCGTCCAAGCTGAAAATAATATCGTCGGCGGTAACCGGCACCCCGTCGTGCCACTTGGCATTCTGGTTCAGTCTAAACACATAGGTTGTGGCATCTGTCTGCTCCCAGCTTTCGGCCAGGTCCCCTCTGATGTCCAAGGGGTCTTCTGTTTCTGGGTTGAACTCTAGCAGGCCGTTAAACACCGGGGATGTGTTCTTCAATTGAGAGCCTGCCCACTCCCATATAGCCTTCTGGGTGGGGGCGTTGTAGTCCATGAAGGTGATAAAGCCGCCGTATTGGATCGCCGAAGCGTCCGGCATCGCAGTCGGCTTGGCCATGGCCTGGGGGACTGCCGTGGCCGCGGCCTTTTCCGGTGCTGCTTTGGCCACTTCCTTGGCAACGGGTGTAACCACTAACTGGGCGCCGACCATGGCAGTGGGCTCCACCGCTACTTCCTTAGCGACCTCTTTAGCAGCGTCTTGTCCCGCCGCGGCCTCCTCGGCAGGAGCGGAAGCTCCACAGGCGACGATAACCGCAAGGGTAAGCAAGATTCCGATGGATATGAGTAGATTGTGCTTCCTGAGCCAAGTACTTTTCACGATTATGCCTCCACTTTTCACAACGTTTGGTACCGAGATCGGGTCTAGCAAATTGTTGCTACTAACCTACAGTACAACGAGATAGAAAGCCTAAGGGGAGAAATAACTGATAAAGAGCTCTTGAATCGTCGCGATTTAACTCTAGATTAGCATTACCTAACTACAATCTTAAATCGATGGCTCAATATAAACTATCTAAAACTGTGATGTCAATCATAATTTTGATGATATTGGCCTCCGCTAACTATCATAAACATCCCCTATATTCATCCCCTGCTTAAATGCCCCCGTTGGGGTGGGTCCCCAGAATTAGACGACTGGTTTAGACCGGGGCTTGAACCTGCAAGAATGACAACTATTGCTTTCGAATATGACCGGTACCGCCGTAGTATTTGCGAACGTAATGCCCGTCATTCACGTATTGGCCGTCATTCAGGTAATGCCCGTCATTCAACGGAAAGATGCCCGCGGCTGTGGTGATGGGATGAGAGATCTCCGAAAACCTGCCACCCACCGGTTTCCGGGCCGGGCGCGGATTCGGAGGCAATGTAGGCTGGCAACCGTCAATCGTAGACAAGACTTCGGACCTGGGTTTAAGATCCTTTGTATATAAATTTGCCCTTTATGACCGGGCGCTTCTCCCAGGCTGCGGCGCCGTTGGCCAGCCATATTCTGGCCGCCTTGGGTACACCGGCATGCAAGGAATGATTCATGACCATATCTTCAGCTTTACCCGGCATGGATGACGCGGAAAGAGAAGCTGTGCTGTTCATCGCGGATATCTCCGGCTACACCAAGTTCATCTTCTCCAATGAAAAGGAGATCTCTCATAGTCAGATGGTCATCCGGGAACTCATCACAACGCTTATGGACCGGGTCAATCTTCCGCTGAGGCTGGTGAGAATAGAAGGCGACGCGATCTTCCTCTACGCCTTGAAAGACGATCCAGAACATCCATGGGAGAACTTGTCCAAGACACTGGCAGGCGATGTCCTGGCCTTCTTCCAGGTTTTCTCAGACAAGCTTTCTGAATTGATGATCCATAAGTTCTGTAACTGCAACGCCTGCATCAACATCGAGCAACTTAAACTTAAGGTAGTCGCCCACAGCGGGACGGCCGCTTTTTACCGTTTGGGAGACCATCAAGAGCTCACCGGAACCAGCCCCATAGTGATTCACCGGCTGATGAAAAATTCTGTTGAAGCTACCGAATATATGCTGTTCACGGAACAGGCTTACCGGGACCTGGCCCCCCTGGAATGGACGATGGAGGAAGGCCAAGAACAGTACGACGACATCGGCGCCATAAAAACTTACGTGTATTATCCGCCGGAGCCGGAGCCCTACGTACCTTCGCCGGGTTCCAAACCTCCCGCCGTGTTCATAGACAGTCTTCGCAGCGAAGTCTCCCGGGAATATTGCCAGGTGGCGCAGAATCCGGAGTTAGGCTTTCATTTTCTTACCGGCAGGCGTCTCACGGCGTTGCTTAAGTACCAAGACCAATGGCTGGAGGGGCTGCCGGAAGAGGCCATCGAGTCCTTTGCCGGGACCGGAAATCCGTTCATGGCAGGAGATGTCTGCCCCGCTGAAAGGGTTGTGGACGCCGGATGCGGCGCGGGTCTGGATTGCCTTATAGCCGCCAAGATGGCCGGCGTTGATGGGAAAGTCATCGGCGTCGATATGACAACGGAGATGGTCGACAAAGCCAGAAGCAACGCGCTGGTCACCGGAGTCATAAACGTTTCTTTCCATCAGGGAATATTCGAGGACCTTCCGGTGGAAGATGGGTGGGCCGATGTGGTCATAGCCAACGGAGCGGTCAACCTGGCCCCGGACAAAGACGAAGTATTCAGGGAATTCAATCGGGTTCTAAAACCCGGCGGGCGCCTGCAAATCGCCGATATTCTGGTGGACAAACCCATTCCGGACAGCGCCAAGAGAAACATCGACCTGTGGACGGGTTGAATCGCCGGAGCTCTGCTGGAGGCAGAGTTGGCGGATAAGCTTTTCAAAGCGGGGTTTGGGGATTTCGAAATCGTCTGGCGTGGCGATATTTATCGGGATGCGCCGCAACAAACCGCTGCCTACGACTTTGGGATAATGGGGATAAGCTTTCGGGCGCGGAAGGCGAAACTGGCAAAGTAGCGCCTGGAGAAACACTAGAATGAACGTCTGCCACGCCTAGCCAGCCCCGATCGTGATTGGCGCCAGGCAACCTGGGCGGGGCAGCCCCCCGAGGCCTAGAGCTTCCGCAAGCGCCTCATTCAGAAAGGAAAATCCCCGTCTAGCCCTGGACGGGGATTTTGGTCTGGGTTTCTATGAACCTGGTCGGGGTGAGTGGACTCGAACCACCGGCCTCTTCGTCCCGAACGAAGCGCGCTAGCCACTGCGCTACACCCCGAGCCTGCCCAATCTTAAGTCCAGACTTAGGCAGTATCCATTATACCCCAAGTGGGCGAGCGCATCCGCCTCGGGCCGGATCGAGCCAGGGCGATCGCGTCTTAATCCATACCTGAAAACAAGGTATATCAGGAAGATCACGTACCTTGCGTCGTCCCGGCGAAAGCCGGACCCAGAGCCGTAGGTTCTGTCGCGACGTTCTCAATCACGTTCCCCATGGTGAGAGGAAACACCCCTGGATTCCGGCCTGCGCCGGAAAGACGGGACTATGCAAGCGGGCCGCTTTTCTCGTTAGGTTAGGATCATGCAAGGAAATGTTGCCTGCATTTAAGACGCCATCACCCCGGGAATCGAGCTTTTCGTCTATTGGACTGCCTGCATCTCCTGTACTTTCTGCTCCAAAACGCTGCGGTTCAGCGCCCCGGTCCACTTGGTGGAAATGGTCCCGTCGGGTCTGATGAATACGGTGGTGGGCATTCCCAAGACCTCGTAGTCCCGCACCACCCCCCGGTCGTCGGTGAAACCGGCTGGATAGGTTATATTCAGGTCCCTCAAGAGGTTCTCGGCGTCTTGCTGGCTGCCCAGGCCCATGAACTGGCCAATGTCCACTCCGATCAAGGTCACATCTTCTTTATTGGCGTCGTAAAAAGCCTGCAGGTCGGGCATTTCAGCCCGGCAGGGGGGACACAGCCCGGCCCAGAAATTCAGCACCACGGGCTTGCCGTCCAGTTGATGGATATTTAGGTGCTTCCCGCCCAACTCCGACCCGCCCTGGAAAAGGGAGAATGAGAAATCAGGCGCCCGGTCCGCAGTGCCCGAACCTCCTGACCCGGAACTTCCGGAGGATGATTCGGAACCGCCGATGGATACACCGACCACTATGGCGATGGCCACAATCACCAGTGCCGCCGCCGCCAAGCCGCCGGTCATCAACTGATTGCGTTTTTGCTTGGCGCCTTCCTTGGCTGACGAGTCGGCGACTCGGGCTTGGGCTCGATTCCTTGCCATGGTCTTAACCTCCCTAAGTTAAAAAGGCAGTTGTATTCTTATAGCTTAGATGAATAGACCCGGATTGCGGTTCGGCCGGGTTTTCTCAAAGAAGCTGCGTCGTCAAGTCCCAGAGCCCCTTCGACAAGCTCAGGGTGAACGGGGAAAGGACCTCATCCGTTCGTGGTGACCCCGATGTAACCGGGGCGAACCATCTCCGGGTTAGAAACCACTGAGCTACCCCAAATATACGCCTGGCGGCGCCCGCTGGGTTCGCTACAGATAGTGCCGCTTGATCTCCGAAGCGTATCTCCTGCCCAACAGGTTGCGATTCTGGTCCAGCCACCGGCTCAACGGCGTTTGACAAGTGGGAGGATCACGGGAGACCAACAAGCCTGCCATCAATCCCTTGATCTCGTCCTTGGTGAGGACCATGTCCCGGACGAGAAGGTTCATCATTGTGGCGAGCCCCAGGAGTACTGCGGGCGGGACGTGAACGATCTTCGCCCTGCTCTGGACCTTTTGGGCAACCAAGCTCACGAAGTCACGGTAGGTGAATTTTTCCGGTCCGGCGGCGTCTATAACCTTGCCGATATTCCCGGGACTGAGCAACTCCTGGCCGGCGGCCACCGCCAGTTCCGCCAAATCTTCAACGTACACCGGCTGGACCAGGTAATCGCCGGACCCGCTGATGGGGAATATTGGAAATCTTCTAAGGAACCAGGCGATATTATTGAGCAATATGTCTTCGGCGCCAAATACCAGAGTCGGCCGGATGATGGCGTATTCCATACCGGAGCCGATGATAGCCTGCTCCACCAGGGCCTTGCCCCGGAAGTAAGGCAATTCAGAATCCGGCGAAGGATTGGTGATGCTGACGTGCACCATTCTGCGAACACCCGCCGCCCGGGCCGCTTGAATCAGCGTTTCGGTGTTCTCCACCGCTAGCTCGAATGTCGACAGCCCCCGGGCAAAGCGAAGCCAGTAGGTGTTGTAAAGCGTGGTGGCCCCACGAAGGCTCTCCTCGAGTTGGTGCGTGTCCTGGAAGTTGTAACGGTGGATTTGGATCGAGTTTAGAACGGGGTCAGGCCGTTGCGGGTGATTGGTCAGGGTGGTGACGGATTTGCCCATGGAAAGGAGCCGTTGGGCGATGTATTTCCCGGTGTAGCTAAATGCCCCGGTTACCACGTTGATCTCTAAATCATCATGCGGGGGCAGGCTCATCGATCAGACTCTATTCATCGGCTATTGTCTGGGGCGCCAGGTTGCGCAGACTGTCTTGGAATGCCTGGAACCGTTGGATGATCATGGTCAACCGGGACATCCAATTCTCGCCCAGCTGGCGCATGGAAAGTTGGATCTGCTGGTTTCCCACCCTAGCGGCGGGGCCCAGGGCTTTTTGCAGCGGCACCCTGGCGCCTCCCACGGGCACGCCCAAAGCCAGGTTGATCGATTCGCCCTGGTGGACCACCGATTCGATTCCAACGGACCCGGCCAGCGCTCGGAAGTCGGCCAGAACCAATAGATTTTCGGTGTCTGGGGGCAGGGGCCCGAACCGGTCCCGCAGATCTTCCCGCAGTTCACCCACCTGACTTCGGTCCTTGATACGGGCGATGCGCTGGTACACCGCCAGACGGGAGGGAAGGTGTTCCATGTAAGAATCGGGGATACGGGCGGGCAGTGGCAATTCCAAACGAGGCAGCCCGGCCGGGGTTTGGTTGTCGATATCCGCTCCGTCGTTTTGTTGCCGCTTTAACTCTTCCACCGCCTGGTGGAGCAACTGGCTATAGAGTTCCAGTCCGACGTCGTGGATATGCCCGCTCTGGGCAGCGCCCAAAAGGTTGCCGGCGCCTCGAATCTCCAAGTCGCGCATGGCGATGCGGAACCCCGAGCCAAGGTCCGATGCCTCCAGGATAGCCTGGATGCGTTTTTCGGCTGATTCGGTGATGCGGCGGCCCCTGGGCAGCATCAAATAGGCGTAGGCCCGATGCTCTCCCCGGCCCACCCTGCCCCTTAGCTGGTACAGTTGGGAAAGGCCAAACCGGTCGGCCCGGTCCAGGATCAGCGTGTTGACGTTGGGCATGTCCAGGCCCGATTCGATGATTGTGGTGCATACCAGGACGTCGGCTTCGCCGGCGGCAAATGAGAGCATCACGTCTTCCAGGTCCGCTTCCGGCATCTGCCCATGGCCCACAGCGATGCGGGCCTGGGGCACCAATTCCGACAGCTCGACCGCTGTCTGGTGGATGGTTTTGACCCGGTTATGCAGGAAAAAGACCTGTCCGTTGCGTTCCAACTCCCGGAGGATGGCCTCTTTTATAACGTCCTCGCTGTATTCGGATACGAAGGTCTTCACCGGCAGGCGGGCTTCGGGAGGAGTGTCCATGGTGCTCAGGTCCCTCATCCCGGACAATGCTTGGTTCAAAGTCCGGGGAATGGGGGTTGCGCTCAGGGTCAACACGTCCACTTCCCGGCGCAGCTGCTTCAGCCGCTCCTTGTGGGCCACGCCAAACCGTTGTTCTTCATCCACCACCGCCAAGCCTAGATTCTTGAAGCTAACGTCTTTTTGGAGCAGGCGGTGAGTGCCGATGACTATGTCCACGGACCCGTCTTTCAGCCCTTCAACCACCTCTTGCTGTTCTTTGGGGGTGCGGAACCGGCTGAGGACCTCCACCCGGACAGGGTATGGGCTAAGGCGTTCGCTGAACGTGGCGTAGTGTTGCTGGGCCAGCACGGTGGTGGGCACCAACATGCCCACCTGGAGGCCGTCATTCACGGTTTTGAACGCTGCCCTCAGCGCCACTTCGGTCTTGCCATAGCCCACGTCGCCGCAGATAAGGCGGTCCATGGGTTTGACGATCTCCATATCCGTTTTTACCTGGTCGATGGCTTGGGCTTGGTCGGGTGTCTCTTCATAGGGAAACGAGTCTTCCAGTTCTCGCTGCCACGTGGTGTCGGGGCCGAACTCATGGCCCCTCGCTTCCTGACGGGCGGCGTGGAGCTTCAGTAGCTCTTCGGCCAACTCCTGGGTGGCCCCTTTGACCTTTGCTTTGATCCGTGACCATTCCGCCGTGCTCAGCCGGGTCAGGTTGGGCGGCTGGTCTTGAGCTCCGATATACGCAGTTACCCGGTCCAGATGGTCGGTAGGCACGTAGAGCTTGTCGTTGTCGGCATATTCTAGGACCAGGTATTCTTTTTCATCTTCGTCATTGCCCATACGATGGGTGCCGGCGAACCGGGCAACTCCGTGGTCGATGTGGACCACGTAGCTCCCGGGGGACAGGTCAGACAGGACTATATCGGGGCCCGTCTCCACCCGCTTGGTCCGGCGGTAACGGCGTTCTTTTACAGTTCCAAACAGCTCGGCGTCGGTGAGCAACACCAGCGAAGATTTGGTCTCGCTGTCTCCTCTAGTCCCGGGGGCTGGGTCAAGGGTCCAATCCAACGCCCAACCTTGGGGCAACGATCCGGCCGCCACCCGGATGCTGCCGGCATCGGGCAGATCGTCTATCGTTCCGGAAACAGCTACCCCAATCCCGTCTTGCTCCAAGACCTCGGCCACCCTGCCGGCGTGTTGGGTGACAGCCACCACCGATCGACCCTCCGCCTGGTAACGGCGCAGGTCGCTAGCCAGTTGCTCCAACCGTCCATAGTAGGTTAACGCCGGCTGGAAGATACGGTCTTCATCGTCACTGACCCAACTGTGGAGGGGAATCAATCGGTGGCTTTGCATCCCATCTTGGAACTCGGCCCATGATTGGTACGGCGATGGAAACCCTTCGGGCAACTCCCCTCGGTCTTCCCTGGTGGCGCGCATCCGTTGGAACCTCTCCTCCAATTCCAAGGCTTCCGCTTCTATCTGGCTATCCCGCTCCAAGATCAAAAATGCGCTCTCGGGCAGAAACTCCAGAAGGCTGGAGTGGTTCAAAAGGCCGTTGTAAAAGGGAAGCACATCGTTGTTTGGCGCAGAGAACAGGGATACCAGCTCATCTTCGAACCGGTCCCGGACCTGGCTGGTGCAACGTTTGAAGTCCAACCGGGCAATCAGGTCTTCCACCCGTTGCCGGTTGGAGACGTTGGGCAGCTGCTCTTTGGCGGGAATCAGGGTGATGGATTTGGCTTCGGCCACCGAACGCTGGCTGTACGGGTCGAATCGGCGGATCGTGTCCACTTCATCGTCGAACAGCTCGATGCGGTAGGGTGAGACCGCGTCTGACGGGAATACATCGATGATCCCTCCGCGCTGGCTGAAAGAGCCCGGCGCTTCCACCAACGGCTCGTTGCGGTATCCCAGGTCCACCCACTGGGCCAGCAACTCATTGATACGGACCCTTTCCCCCACGGCGATGCTTGTTGAGCGGGAAGCCACTACCAGCGGAGGCAGGGTCAGCCGCAGGGCCGCGCCTATAGACGCCACCACCAGGGGAGGCAGCGCATCGCGACCGCCGGGGCTTTCGCCAGAACCGATATCTATCGACGCAAGAGCTGCCATTGCGGTCAACCGTTGGTTCCCGGTTTGGGAATCCACGGCCAGCCGCTCAAAGGGAAGGACCTCTGGCTCAGGCAATAGGTATGCCGGGGCGTCTTCGCCCAGGTAGGTCAGCAACTGGTCGTGGAGGCGGCGGGCGTCTTCGGGCCTTGGCGTCAAGACCAAGATCGGCGCTTGAAGCTGACACCACAACGCGCCGATGTACGCCGGGCGTGCCCCCGGACGTATGGTTACCGGCGGCACGGGCTGGCTGGGTGTTGATTGGTGAATCCCGGTCAACTGCCGCTGATATGCCGGGTTGGCGGCTATGGCCGAAAGGAGGCCTCTTAATGACATTTGATATTTTTCGGGGCCAACCGGTTCTCTTCGCCAGTGGTGCAAAAGAGGCCCGGGTTGGTGAGATAGATCTTCGGATTAGTCTTCATCTATTGCCTAGCATCAACCAGTGGATCAGACGGTTAAACCGGCAGCCGGGATTTGCCGGCCCCACGCGGAAAAACGGTTCCAAAATAACTTCTAAAGGGGCTCGCCCCAAAAGGCGGCCCTCATGGCTCCATTGTATGGCCTTCTGCCCCGCCGGACAAGCAGGGCAATCGCCTCTTAACCCATGCCTGTAGGGGTACGCAAGCCACTCAAATCCGGACTAGACCGTCATTCCGGCGAAGGCCGGAATCCAGAGACCTTTTTCAGCTGCGAACTTTGCCCATGGGAACAGTAGCACCCTTGGACTCCGGCCGTCGCTGAAGTGACGAACCTGGGCCAACCGGTCCCATTTTAGACTCGATTGCCCTGGCCGGACAAGGCACCGGGCAAAGTTTCATGTGGCCCCATGCTATAATGAACCCCCGGTTTCGCTATGCGTGATCCTCGCCTTCGGCGCCTTTGGGAAGGTCCATTTCCATGTCTGCCGCCCGCCGGTCTTCGGTAAGAACCGTGACCAAAAAAGAACCCCAGCAGCAGTTGCGCTACCGCCGCATCGTGGTCAAAGCCGGCACCAGTGTCTTGACCAGCGATTCGGAGCCCCGCGGCTTGAATGGGGCGGTGGTGTCCGACTTGGTCCGCCAGATCTGCTGGTTGAGGGAACGCGACGCAGAGGTGTTGCTGGTGACTTCTGGCGCGATCGCCGCCGGCCGCCAAGTTCTTCATGAGGCAGGTCCGGTTTCAACGGGCGAGCAACCTGAAAGGGACATAACATCCCGGCAGGTGTTGGCGGCGGTGGGACAGAGCCGGCTGATGCATACCTACCAGCAATTGTTCGATGCCATGGGGTTTCAGGTGGCCCAGACGTTGCTGACCATCAACGACTTGTCTGACCGTCAAGCGTATCTGAACGTCGGCAATACCCTTACCGGGTTGTTGGAATTGGGCGTTATACCCATTGTCAACGAGAACGACGTGGTGGCGGTGGACGAGATCGGCGAGGTTTTTGGGGACAATGACCGTCTGTCAGCGCTGGTGGCCAACCTGGTGGACGCCGACCTGTTGGTGATCCTCACCGATATCGACGGCCTGTACACGGCGGACCCGAATCAGGACCATTCCGCTACGCTGATTCCCCTAGTGACTGAGGTGGACGAGAAGATCGAGGCATTGGCCGGGAAAGAACTCAACCCTTGGGCCAGGGGCGGTATGTCCACCAAGCTGGAAGCTGCCCGCCTGGTCACAACATCCGGTGTAGCCATGGTCATGTGCCAGGGCACGGCCCAGGACGCCATTTTAAAGGCAGCCGGAGGTGAGGGCATCGGAACGCTGTTCCAACCGGCGGCGGAGAAATTAGAGGCCCGCAAACGATGGATGCTAGGTGGGATTTCCCAAAAAGGCGAGGTGCGCGTGGATGCGGGTGCATCAAGAGCGGTGCGAGAGTCGAACCGCAGCCTGCTGCCGGCGGGAATACAGGCGGTGGAAGGAGAGTTTCGCCGGGGCGACATAATCTTCATAGCCGGTCCCGGCGGCCGGCGAATCGCCTGCGGGATCGCCAACTACCGGTCCGGCGACATAGCCCGCATCCAGGGCGTTCAATCCGGCCAAATATCGGGCATCCTAGGGTACGATTACGGCCAGGAAGTGGTCCACCGGAATAACCTGGTGCTGTTGTAAGCGGATTAGGGCGGAGGCCGCATATGGGTCTTGTAAAAGTAGTCGCTGACATCGGACTAAATAGAGATGATCTCCAAGAAATCGAGTTTCTTGTGGACACGGGTTCTTTTTACACGTTCCTTCCCGCCGATTTAGCGGAATCCATGGGAATCGACTTCCCGGTGGCCTCACGCGTCATAATGGCTGACAGCAGGGAGGCCGATATTCGGGTTGGGGTAGCGTATCTGCGCTTGCAAGACAGGGAAGGTGGAATCATGGTAGCCGCCATGAATGTTCCGATGCCGCTGCTGGGAGCCAGCGCTCTGGAGATTCTAGGCCTGAAGGTGGACCCAGTAAGTGAGGTTTTGGAACATTCCCGGCCCTTTGGTCCCTGGGCGTTGGTGGGACTCGTTGCGTTTGCGGACACGCAACAAGATGGCTCTTTAAGGGAAGCCAAGCTTGAGTGAGTTGGGTCCGTTGAAGCTAAAAGAACCGGAAAACGTCACAACAAGTTACGATAAAGAAGCCGATGTCCTTTATATTTCTTTTGGTAAGCCAACGCCATCCCTTACTTTGGATCTGGGGCGTGGACTTTTGGCGCGTTACATCGAAGAGACCGGTGACATAACCGGATTTACGCTCTTGGGCGTTTCAGAAGTAACAAATCCCAGAGAATTGTAAAATGACTAACTTCCAATACCACACTTTGATCCCAATCGTTTTGAACCTTCTAAGATTTGATCAGGAGTGACATGGCGGCGACCACAATAAATGAGCTTGCGGCAATGGGGAGGGCAGCCAAGAAGGCAGCTCGCCGGCTTGCCCGCACGTCAACCCAAGTCAAAAATCGGGCGCTTTTGAATATCTCCGAGGCCCTGGAAGCGCGGCAAGGCCAGTTGCTGATGGAGAACGAAAGGGACTACACGGAGGCGCGGGCCAACGGTCTCAGCGAGTCTTTGCTGGACCGCCTACAGCTCACCCCGGACCGGATCGAAGGAATGGCGGCCGGTGTGCGAGGCGTGGCTGCCCTGCCCGACCCGGTGGGAGAAAACATCGACATGACCACCCTTCCCAACGGCTTGGTGGCCGGCCGGCGCCGGGTCCCCCTGGGCGTCATAGGCAGCATTTACGAAAGCCGGCCCAATGTGACCATCGACATCGCCGTCTTGTCGTTGAAGGCGGGCAATGCCTGTATCCTGCGCGGCGGCAAAGAGAGCCTCCACTCCAACGTTGCTCTATCGGGCCTGGTGCGGGAATGCATCGAACGTGCCGGGTTGCCGGCGGATGCAGTCCAGTACGTGGACAACCCCGACCGTTCGTTGGTGGACGCCATGTTGGAGATGAAGGAATACATTGATTTGCTGGTTCCCCGGGGCGGCGCCGGACTTATCAAGTTGGTGCAAGAACGGGCAACCATGCCGGCCGTCACGGGAGGTATCGGTGTTTGCCACACCTATGTGGACCGCGGTGCCGACCTGGAAAAGGCAACGGCCATTGTTTTCAATGCCAAGGTCCGGCGTCCCAGCATATGCAACGCTCTGGACACCTTGCTGGTCCACTCGGACCTGGCGCCCCAGTTCTTGCCTCGGATTGGCCAGGAATTTGAAAAGGCCGGAGTGGAGTTGCATTGCGACAGCCGGGCGCTGAGCCTATTGGGACCCGGCCTCAAAGTAAACGCGATTCCCGCCACCGAGGATGATTGGGGACGCGAGTATCTTTCGCTTACAGCTGCGGTTAAAGTCGTGGACTCGCTGGAAGAGGCTTTAGACCACATCGAGACCTACGGTTCGGGCCATTCCGAGGCCATCGTCACCGAGGATTATTCTGCCGCCATGAAGTTCCTGGATGAGGCGGACGCCGCGGCGGTCTACGTCAATGTCAGCACCCAGTTCACCGACGGCGCCGAGTTCGGATTGGGCGCCGAGATTGGCATCAGCACCCAAAAATTCCACGCCCGCGGGCCCATGGGACTGCGAGAGCTCACCTCTTACAAATGGGTGGTCATGGGCAACGGCCAGGTTCGGGATTAGGCTGTGAGCTTACAGAGAGGGGTTGGCAGTGGCTGATTTTACTTTTGAACGCGAGGTCCGAACCCCTTATTCCGAAGCCTACACCATTCAGGAAGCCGGCCGTATGGTTGGCCGGGCGGATATTCATTTCGCCGACGAGATGGTCCATGTAGCCGTGGCGGTGGACGAAAGCCTTACCCAAGACGCCATCCAAGAAATCATCGACACCATCGATGAACACCTTCTAGACGCGGTGGGAATAACCCGCGAAGGATTTGTGGTCCACGTCTTTCAGGGCCGCGAGACCGGTGTTTTCGGCGACGACGATGGCTTTGGCGAAAACGGCAACGAAGGTTAAGCCCGGCTACGGGTAAAACAGGTTAGATCCTGTCCAAAACCGCGAGTAATTCCGACACCGTTGGCCGCTGGTGTGGCGATGCGCCTCGGAACTCATAGGCCACCAGGCCGCCCTGATCCAATACGAAGTCGCCGCCCATTTGCCTCAGATCGCTTTTCCCAAAGTGATACCAGTTCCCCCGAGCCAGGAGTTTGATATAGGTCCAGATGGTTCCTGGCGCCCAGAGGCGTAACAGATTGCCGCTGGCCAGCCCGTAGGCGCGGTAAGTGTCCCGCCGGGGATCGGAAAGGATGGGAAAAGGAAGTTGCATCTGCCGGAAAAGTTGGGAAATCCTTTCGCTAGACTCGAATGATACCGCTAACACGGCCCCATTTCTGTCCTCTATTTCCCGGTGATGACGCCGCAACTGCGACAGGTGTTCCCTACAGGGGAGTCAAGCGAAGTGGCGCAGAAACACGAGGATCACCTTGCGCCGGCGATATTCCTGTAGGGATACGCACCGGCCCCCGTGGCCGTCCATGGAAGAAGGCAGATTGAAACCAGGAGCGAAGCGGCCCACAAGGGAACCCTCGGTCGGCGAGGGGCCGGAGCCGAAGTCCGGGTCCAAGGCAGAGGCTAACCCCGTTTTCGTTTGATCGCTTTCTCGGCGGCGTTCCGGAGGCCTTCGGGGGTCAGGCCATTCTTGACCATCAATTCTTCCGGTTTACCCGATTCGCTGTAACCCTGCAGGGCCACCATCTCGATGGGCGCCGGGTGGTTTTGACTTATAACCTGCCCAACTATGCTGCCCAGGCCGCCGTGGATGTAGTGCTCCTCGGCGGTGACCACGGCGCCCGTCTCCCGGGCGGCCGCCAGGATGGTGGCTTCGTCTGCGGGCCGCAATGTGTGCATGTTGATTACGCGGGCTTGAACCCCTGATTGGGACAGCAGGTCGGCGGCGTCCAGGGCAACTGAAACCATCACCCCCATGGCGATGATGCTGACATCGTTACCTTGGCGTATCACTTCCGACCGGTCCGGCGTGTACTTGTAGTCCTGGCCGTGTATAACCGGGGTGGCGGCGCGGGCCAGACGGATGTAGATCGGGCCGTCGTTGGCGGCGGCAGCCCGGACGACCTGAGCTGTTTCAATCGAGTCGGAAGGGCAGACCACGGTGAATCCCGACAGGGAGCAGGCCAGGGCCAGGTCTTCTATGGCCTGGGCCGACATGCCGTCTTCCCCGGTGAGGATGCCCGCGTGGGTACACACCAGTTTTAGATTCAGATGTGGTTGGGCCACCAACACCCGCAACTGGTCGAAAGGCCGGCCAACGCCGAACACGGAGAAGGTGCTGACGAAGGGTATCTGGCCCGAGGCCGCTAGGCCCGCTCCCACGGCGATAAGGTTTTGCTCAGACGGCCCAAAGTCGTAAAAGCGGTCGGGATACTTATCCCGCCAAAGGTGGACGAATACCGATACGTTCAAATCGCCGCCCAAGACCACGATGTCGGGATACTCTTCAGCCATGGACAACAAGGTGTGGCCGTAGGTCTCCCGGTTGGAAGCCATTTCTCTCTGTGCCGCCATTAGGCAAGCTCCTTCATGGCCTTCTGATACTCCTCATCATTGGGAGCGCGCCCGTGGAAGGCAGGGTTATTCTCCATGAAAGAGACACCTTTCCCCTTAACGGTGTGGGCGATGATCACCGTTGGCTTGGTCCGGCCTCTCCGGGCCCTGGCGATGGCGTCCAGCAGAGGAGGGAATTCATGGCCCGGTGTCTCGATGACGCGCCAGCCGAAGGCCCGCCATTTGGCCGCCAGCGGTTCAAGGGTCATGACCTCGTCGGTGAACCGGTCGTTCTGGATGCGGTTGCGGTCCACCAGGGCGATCAGGTTGCCGGCCTTGTGGTGTGAGGCAGCCATGGCCGCTTCCCAAATCTCGCCTTCATCGCACTCGCCGTCTCCCAGGATGGCGTACACCAAGTAGTCTTTGCGGGTTAACCGCGCGGCCAAGGCACACCCCAAAGCGAAGGACAATCCCATGCCCAGAGACCCGGAGTTCATCTCTACTCCGGGTGTCATAGGGTGGGCGTGGCCCTGCAAACGGCTGTTTATCTTTCTAAAGGTGGAGAGTTCCTCCCGGGGAAAGTAACCGGCCCGGGCCAGCACGGCATACAGCCCGGGTGAAGCGTGCCCTTTGCTGAGGATCAACCGGTCCCGGTCCGGCCAGCTTGGGTTATTGGGATCGTGGCGCATGGCGCCGAAATACAGGGAGATGAGGATTTCCAATTCGGAAAGTGACCCGCCGGGATGTCCGGTGCCCACGTTGTGAATGGTGGTGATGATGTCTCGCCGCACTTCTTTGGCCAGGGATTCCAACTGTTCGGTGCTATACTCGGGCGTAAGGGAACGCCGGTTACGCGATGTGATATTTTGGGCTCGGGCGGTTGTGGCCAACATCTCCCCTTTTCATCGTCTTAATCTCAGAAATCCTATGCATGGCCCATCTGCCGTATTGAATCTAGCACGGCGGACCGGCCGTCCAATCTACGTGGGGCTGGCTCTGGGCGAGCAAATTATAAGCCCGTCCCTCAAGAGTGTCTAGAGAGTGCCCAAACGGTCCACCGGCGCCAGAACTGGTTGATTTATAATCATGACGATATGGATCAAGTGATCGACAGCCACTGCCACATCTTCCCCAAGAGCTTTTCCCAAAACCGGGCGGAGCTCTCTTCCCGAGACGCCACGTTTGCTGAGTTGTTTTCTCCCACACCCACTGGTGCAACAGCCGGCAGGGAAGCCCAAATGGCTACGTCGGAGACGCTGATCGAGGCCATGGACGCGGACGGCGTCGCTCAAGCAGTCGTCATGGGATTGGGCTGGACCGATATGGACCTGGCCCGTGAAGCCAATGACTATTTGATTCGGGCCGTCGAATTTAATCGCGGCAGGTTGACTGGGCTCTGTTCGGTGGACCCATCGTGGGGGCATGCGGCCCTCGCCGAGATCGAACGTTGCAGCAAGGCGGGGTTAAAGGGAATCGGAGAGCTGCACCCTGATACCCAGGGATTCGATCTTGACGACAAGGCTGTTATGACGCCTGTGATGGGTCTAGCGGCACGGTTGGACATTCCTGTCTTGATCCATACATCCGAGCCGGTGGGCCACCAGTATCCAGGCAAAGGCCGGACCACTCCGCACAAGGTGTACCGGTTCATCGAGAATTTTCCGGACAACGTGATCATCTGCGCCCATTGGGGCGGCGGGTTGCCATTTTACGCCCTCATGCCCGAGGTGCCAGCGGTCTTAAAAAATGTCTATTTCGACACCGCCGCTTCGCCCTTCCTTTACCGGCCCCAGGTTTTCAGCACGGTTGCTGGACTGGCCGGTGCGGAGAAGATTCTCTTCGCCACCGACTTTCCATTGATCAAGCACGGCAGAGCCATCGGCCAAGTGAAGGAAGTGATTCCAGCTGGAAAGGAGCGCGACGCCATCCTGGGCGGTAACGCGGCCCGGCTGTTTGGTCTTTGACGCCGCTAGGGTCTGTGTCATTGGTGTCCATTTCAAATGAATTGGGATTGGGAGGTGCATTCGCCGAACCTCGTATTAATTACCAAACATCGCGAGCAACCTGGTGAGAGCGGAAATCCCTCTTAATCCCCCTTTGCGAAAGGGGGAGATTGGTCCCCCATTTGAAAAGGGGAGAAGGTGGTGCTCCCTTTCGCAAACGGGAGAGAGACGGTCCCCCCTTTGCGAAAAGGGGGGATGGGGGGATTTAGGGCCGTTGGTCTGCCTACCGTCAGGTTAAGCAGCCGAGTCAAGGCATTGTATTATTCCCTGTTCCCAAGGGTTGAAGCAGATGAATCAATTCGAAACGTTGCCGGACTATCTTAAACCGGGACTGGATATAGTTTTGGTGGGCCTGAACCCATCGGATTATTCGGTGCGCGACGGCCACTATTTCGCCAATCCCCGCAACCGGTTTTGGGCCGCGTTCAACCGGTCGGGTCTGGTCGGGGAAGATATGTTCCCGGAATCAGATGCCAGGTTGGTTGACTATGGCATCGGCCTCACCGACGTGGTGAAACGCCCCACGCCCCAGGGATCTGGCTTGAAGGCGGCCGACTATCGCCGTTGGGCGCCCGTGCTAAAAGAGAAATTGCTGGAATACGCGCCAAACATCGTCTGCTTCCAAGGCGTCATGGGGTACGGGCAATATCTGAGGTACGCCGAAGATTCGAAGGAAAAACCCCAGGTCGGCCGCCAAAACAGGACCATCGGACGGTCCCAGGTCTTCGTTGTGCCCAATCCCAGCCCGGCTAACGCCCAATACTCCCTGGATGACCTGGTGTATTGGTTCGAGCAATTGCTCGAATTGAGAAGGGAGCTTGCCAATTGAGTACATTGGGTGGCTTCGTCCGAGCCTTCATCGCCATTGACGTTCCTTCGGAGGTACGGCAGATCATGGCCGTGACAATGCGGGAGCTGGCCGATCAGATCCCCGGCAGCGTCCGATGGGTGGACCCCCAGGGGATTCACCTCACCCTAAAATTTTTGGGAGACATCCCCGCCCAAGACGTGGAGCATATTGTTGCCGCGTTGAAAACGCCGGTGCGCCAGGTCCCCGGCTTTTCCATTCACCTTACCGGCCTGGGCATGTTTCCCAACAACCGGCGTCCCCGGGTCCTTTGGGCGGGAGTTGATGGCCAATTGGACACTTTGACGAACCTCCAGCAATGCGTGGAAGGCGTGTTGTCTGAATTGAATTATGCCACCGAAAGGCAGACTTTCTCGCCTCACCTGACGCTGGGGCGGGTGCGGGAGAGGATATCACCTGGCGCCCGCCGGAGGATCATACAGGCCATGTCGTCGGCGTCCATCCCAACCAGCGATCCCTGGCTGGTAAAGGAGATCCGTCTTTTCCGCACCACCCTGACTCCCCAGGGGTCGATCCATACTTCGATGGGCGTTGTTCCGATGGCCGGAGGATGACGGTTAGGCCCAGAAAGATCGGCGGAGAAATGTCTGAAAAAATAACCAAGGTAGTGGTCCCCAAGGCGCCCTTTGACTTTGAGCTGACCGCTGGATACCACACATATTTTCAGGGACGTTACGGCACCGACTCCCTGGAAGGCGGGGTCTACCGGAGACTGCTTGATTTTGACGGAGAGCTGGTTCTGGCGTCGGTCAGTTCCTCGGGGACCGTGGACTCGCCACAACTCGAGGTGCAGCTTCAGCGGCGGGAATTGACGGAGCGGATGGCAGATACCGCCACCGATGCAGTCGAGTGGTTGTTGGGCGTTGATCAAGACCTGGTTCCCTTCTATGAAATGGCCAGGCAAGAACCCCGCATGGCCGCAATCGTCCAGCGCTTCCGAGGATTGCACCTGCCCCACACCGCCACGGTGTTCGAGGCGCTGGTGCTGGGCATTCTCGGCCAGCAGATATCCACCAGCGTGGCCCGGGTCATACGCACCCTGATCATCGAAACCTACGGTCCCCATGAGGACTTCGACGGCCAGACTTATTTCGCCTTCCCCCGTCCGGAAACCCTGGCATCGGTTTCAGTGGAGGAGTTAAGGGGCATGAAATTGAGTTGGCGCAAGGCCGAATACGTTCATGGGATAGCCATGGCCGCTTTGGATACCGGCGGCCAAAACCTGGAGGATTTCAGTGGATTGGGAGACGATCAGGTAGTCAAGGCGGCCACGGCCCTTCGAGGGATCGGGAACTGGACCGCCCAGTGGTTGCTGATCCGGGCCCTGGGTCGGCCCGATGGGCTGCCCCTGGGCGACCTAGCCCTGCGCCGGGTGGTGTCCCACCTATATTTTGAAGATGTCCCGGTGACCGACGCCCAGGTGGAAGAGTTCTGCCAACGGTGGCGGCCCTGGCGGACCTACGCCACCGTCTACTGGTTCACCGCCATGCGCCGGGGCATGGCATAAGGGGGGAGAGCCAAAGGCCCCAGTGCCCGCCCCTACCGGAACAGGTTTATCAGCGCTTTGGGGTTGCGGGTGTTGGATAGCTGTTTGACCATCTTCTGGGTCTGCTGGAATTGCTTCAATAGCTGGTTGATGTCTTGGGCGGTGGTGCCGCTGCCCAATGCGATGCGGCGCTTGCGGCTCCCTTTGATCAGGTCGGGATTGTGCCGCTCCCCGGGGGTCATTGAGCGGATGATGGCCTCCACCCGGCCCAGCTGCTTGTCGTCCAACGCTCCCGCCGGCAGCTTGCTGGCCATCTGACCCATGCCGGGGATCATCTCCATGATTTGGCTCAATGAGCCCATCTTCTTTACGCTCTGCAATTGCTGCAAAAAGTCTTCCAGATCGAAAGTGGCCTGGCGGAACTTGCGCTCCATCTCCTTGGCTTGATTCTCGTCCATCGTGTCCTGGGCTTTCTCGATGAGGGTCAGCACGTCGCCCATGGCCAGGATTCGGGACGCCATCCGGTCGGGATGGAACTGCTCCAGGGCGTCAGGACGTTCGCCCATGCCCACGAACTTGATGGGAACGCCGGAGACCCTGGTCACCGACAGGGCAGCGCCGCCCCGGGCGTCGCCGTCCATCTTGGTCAGGATCAAGCCGGTAAGGTCCAGCCGCTGGTGAAACTCCTGGGCGGCGTTGACGGCATCCTGGCCGGTCATGGAGTCCACCACCAGGAGGATCTCATGGGGTGAGACCGCCTTTTTTACGTCCTCCAGTTCCTTCATCAGCTCGTCGTCTATGTGCAGCCGGCCCCCGGTGTCGATGATGGCCCAATTCAAACCAAGCTGCTTGGCTTTTTCCAGTCCGTTCTTGGCTACCTGGACCACGGTCGATGCCGCCGGGTCTTCGGAATAGACCGGAATGTCCAATTGCTTTCCCAGGGTTTCCAACTGCTGTATCGCCGCGGGCCGGCGCAGGTCCGCCGCCACCATCAGCGATCTATGGCCTTGCCGGCGCAGGTTCAACGCGAGTTTGGCGGCGGTGGTGGTTTTGCCCGAACCCTGCAGGCCCACCAGCATCAGGGCGGTGGTCGCTTCGCTGGGGTGGGTCACCTGGTGGTCTCCCCCGCTGAGCAGGCTGGTGAGCTCTTCGTGGACGATCTTCACCACCTGCTGGCCGGGAGTCAGGCTTTCAAGAACGTCGTTGCCCAGGGCCCGTTCTTTTACGGCGGCCACAAAATCCCTGGCCACCCGGAAATTCACGTCGGCCTCCAAAAGAGACCGGCGGACCATCCCCAAAGCTTCGTCGATGTCCTTCTCGGTGAGGCGCCCCTTACTGGTCAGCCGCGAGAAGATACCGGTGAGTTTGTCGGTCAGGTTGTCAAACATGGTTGAGTGTCCTTAGAAATATGACGATCTTGGTGTTGCCGGGTTGTTATTGTATCCCAGGCCGTCTGTTGCTTGAGCAGGAATTGCACTCGGAAATGGCGTTTTGGTGACGCACCAATACATATAACATAACACATGATTATCTTGCTACAGGGATTCAGACAATCAGTTGGCTTAGGTGGAATGCGCTGGTCAAGGAAGAAGAGGTCTTACACGGAATTCATGGCCGGTCCGAGACCAAGGTCAAGCCGAATCGTCTATGCTAAAATGGCCTTGCCCGCGAGCGTGAGGCATGTGGGGTGAAGTATGTATGTTAGCGGCAAGACCCAGCGGCCCACCCCCGTCCCCGTCCCCATAGTTTCCCCTCAGGTTCAGGTGATCCCTTGATACCTGTTCGGCT
>MUCP01000046.1 GCA_002816875.1 SAR202 cluster bacterium Io17-Chloro-G2 | reverse complement strand
GGGCCATGCTGGCGGCGGGGGACCACATGATCTAGGGTTAGGTCCGGGGATTTCTTGGCGCAATATTGGCAGGTGTAGCGGTCCCTGAGAAAAACCTCTTTCTTGGACAGCTTTCGGGGTAAAAAGGGCCGCTTGACCAGATAGGCCAACCGGATGACTGAAGGCGCGTCAATTATGCGGTCCACCGTGTGGAGTTGGCCGCGGTGATTCTCCAGCAATTCGGCCTTTTCTTTCACCAGCAACACAACCGCCCGGCGAACCGTGCAAACGTTGACCGGGACGTAGTTAAGGTTGAGCACTAAAACCGGCGCCCTAACCACGAATTCAGAGGAGACGGGGGAATCGGTTGCCACACCATCAGTCCCCGGCGGCGTCTCAGCGAATTTCCCCTTGTGAGTTTGGCTGACCACTGCTCGAATGCCTAGCTCCGCCAGCGGGTATGCCCTCGATCTCAGGGAGGCCAAAAGGATCAGAAGGGCTGCCGCGAACTCAAGGAATTGATTGCAGGACTACCGAGGATCTCCCAGCCTTTGGGCCGTGAAATCCGGAATCACTGAGCAAACATTTGGAGGAAAATCAACCAACCTTGCCAGTTTCCGGATTCGCAATAGGGCTTTTGTGATCACCAGATAGCCCAACGCCCCTAATAGTAGCATAAAGAGCGACGGCGACCATCCCTTCTCTGCCATGGCTGGCAGGTTGACGCGGTGGCGCCCTATTGCCGGACGATGGGCCCCGGGTTGAATGGTCCGCGTTTACTGGTTGGAGCCAGGGTGGTTTAGCGGACTGATGTTGGGGAAGAGATCCGGAACGGACCCGGGCAAACCTTCAGGCATAGAGGTGGGGATATTCTCCGGTAGCGCCTCTTTCAGGTCATCCACCTTGGCCTCCCAGTCCACTGGGATCAACCTGACTGCTCGCATCACCACACCAAAGTTATCGGCCAAAAACGGACCCATGCGCGATTCTTCAATCGTTTGATCGATATTCCCCACGGGGAACTTTTGGACTCCAGTTATGATCCCCGAAAATAGCACAGAGCCTATGGCAACCCCCACCGCGGCCCCGGCCAACCCATTGGCCATGCCGAAGAAGGGTATGAACCGGAGCACCATCCGCAACCAATAGCTCACGATGACGCTAGCCATGAGCAGCACCAGGAAAATAGCGCAGAAGGCCATGATCGTCTGTATATTTTCGCTGGTGGTAACCGATGCGAACAGGTTCCCAACCGATTCGGAGATCCGGCTGGACAGCGCTAAACCCGCCACGACGACCACCAGGGGAACCAGCATTCTCAACAGGCCGACGCGAAAGCCATAAAGTGCGGTAATGCCACAGACGGCCAGGATAACAAAGTCCAACCAGTTCATTTCATACCGCCTTGGCGCCAGGGAGTGTCAAGAAATACCAGGGCCGATTTGCTAAATCTCTTTGGCGGGCCACCCGATTTGCCGCTGGGGGCTTATGCCTAACCATACTTTGCCATCTGACCCTTGTATCCAGTCTTTAATCGCCGCGGCGAAGGGCCGGCGGTCGAGCCCAGGCTGCCATCATCTAGAACCCAAAGTGTTGCGCAACGTTATTATCACCGCAAGCGCTATGGTCCCAAACATAAAGCCGCCAATCACGTCGCTAGGCCAATGAACTCCCAGATACACGCGGGACGTCCCCATGAACACCACCCAGAGGCAAATGGAGGCCTGCACGATCCTCCGGACCCACATATTGCTGATGAGACTGCCGGCAAAGTAGATCAGCAAACCCCCAAAAAGAAAGGCGTAAACCGAGTGGCCGCTGGGAAAGCCAAACCCCGCAGATTCCGCTCCTGCCAATAGATCGTCCGGCCTGGCCCTGCCCACGACCGGCTTCAAAATTTGGCCGGCCGCCATGAAAACCAGCGCCGCGATCGCCATTAGTGCGTCGGCCCGCCGGCCAGCAGCGAAGAGGATCAGCGTGAGCCCGCCCACCAAGCCCAGAACAACCGGTAATTCTCCCAGTAAATCTAGTGAGCGCGCCACGCCGTCCAGCCAAGTGGTCTGTGTGGCCTGGAGACCCTGGATGCTGTGCAGGACCTGATCGTCGCCGGGAAATTTCGGGTAGGCCCAGGCCAATATGAACAGGGCAACGGTCAACGCCAAGCCCATCAAGAACGCCCAAAATCGCCAAGACTTGCCGGTAACCATGTCCTGCCCATTATACGCCAAGGGCCTCTATCCTCAGGAAAGGGAAGGCGCTCATCTGCCCGCGGCTACGTCGACAGGCAGCCTTGTCACGTCGATCCTGGACGTCAAGAGAATCCCTCTCGGTGCTATAATGCCGGTGGCTAACGCCAAGCTAACCAGCCGCATAGAGGGAACGGATTCGGTTTGACCAGCTATCGGAATGTCATCACCATAGATGGACCGGTGGCCGCCGGAAAAACCGTGGTCGGGCGGACCCTGGCCCGCCACCTGGGATTTGATTACCTGGATACGGGCAATATGTACCGGGCCATCACCTGGTTGGCCATAAGGTCCAATATCCCTATTGGAGATGCTGCCGCCCTGGAAGAACTTGCCTTGGAGAATCCAGTGCGGATAACCAGTCCCCAAGGAGACGAGGTCGAAGTTGGCGGCCACCGCGTGGGGACCTGCCTCCGAACGCCCGAAGTGAACAGCCAGGTTTCTCTGGTTTCCCAGGTTTCCGGCGTGAGACGGGCCATGGTGGACCAGCAAAGGGCGCTGGCGGCAAACGGCAACATGGTCATGGTAGGCAGGGACATTGGCACCGTGGTTCTGCCCAGTTCCGAACTCAAAATCTACCTGACGGCTTCGGCAAATAACAGGGCACGACGCCGCTGGCAAGAACTACAGGACAGGGGGCAAGACAGGGACTTTAACTTGGTGCTTGAGGAAACACAGGAACGGGACCGGCTGGACTCCCAGCGGCAAGATTCCCCCCTCAAGCCCGCTGAGGATTCTTGGATGGTCGACTCGTCGGACCTGACCGTGGATCAGGTTGTAGAATTGATATTGAGCCGGGCGAACTGCTTGGGCGGAGCAACCCCAAGATGAACGCGATCTATATGCTGGGCAAGACCCTGGGCCAGTTTTGCTTCAACGCGTTTGGACGGTTGGAAGTCATAGGCAAGGAGTCGGTACCGCCATATGGACCGCTTCTGGTGGTGGCCAACCACCTGTCATTCAACGATCCGCCGGTGCTGGTGTCAAGTATGCCCCGCCCCTTGAGTTTCATTGGTAAGAAGGAATTGTTTGGCAACCCTGTAGGGAATTTTTTGATGCGGAGTTTCAACGTGCACCCCTACGACCGGTCCGGCCTGGGGGTCGACGCTACTAGGCTGGCGTTGCGCCTTTTGGCCCAAGACCGTATGGTGATGATATTCCCTGAAGGGCACCGAAGCCCAGACCATACGTTGCAACAAGGGATGCCGGGAGCCGCCTACATCGCCCTCAAGTCGCAAGCTCCGGTGCTGCCCATCGGTATAACCGGTACGGAGAAGATCTCCGCTTGGCGGATGCCTGTCCCTCTGACCAAATTTCGAGTGAATATCGGCCAACCCTTCACCTTGCCAAATGTGGAAGGGACGCCCAGCAAAGAGGTGCTGGACAATATGCGTGATACGGTGATGAGCCGAATCGCCGCGTTGCTTCCTCCGGCATACCGGGGAGTATATCCATTGATAACTCCCGGCCAAGCCCAACGCGCCAGCCGGCAAGCCGGCGCCGCCAGCGGAGGCTGATGCCCCAAACCCCTAAGCCTGTTAGGGACGGGACACGGGCACGGCCTATCCGAATGCACGGTTCAATAACAGTACATCGAACACCAACATGGGAGAAACAAAATGCAGCATGCCTCAAAGTTCGGGATATATTTCAACGCCGGTGAAACTAAAGTCGTGCGAATCAATTCTCCATATTGGATTCCCGAAGAGCCTGAATGGGCGTTCCTAACCCCAGAGGTAAACGCCACCCTGGTGCAGATCCGGGAGCTGGCTCAAGAGAAGGGACTGGCCGCCGATGCCAGCGCCATCACGTGGGGAATCATTCCCTTGCGTGACTAAAGCATCGTATAGGGACCTTCGGGAACGCTGAGGAGGTTGGGGTGGCGGGATTAACTAAGGCAGAGCAGACCGGCAACTGGGATTTGGCCAGCGTCAGACGACGGCTGGAGATGCTTGAAGAGCGTCTCTCTCCGTATGCCAGCAGGTCCCATCGCTCCCAAGGCAGGGAGCGCCCGGAAGCCCCCAGCCCCTTGCGGACCGAATTCCAGCGAGACCGGGACCGGATCATACACACTAAGGCCTTTCGACGTCTCAAGCACAAAACGCAGGTTTTTATCGCCCCCACCGGCGACCACTACGTAACCCGGCTGACCCATACCCTGGAAGTAGCCCAGATCGGCCGCACCATCGCCCGCGCGCTGAACCTGAACGAAGACCTAGTTGAAGCCATGTCCCATGGCCACGACCTAGGTCACACTCCCTTCGGCCACGTCGGCGAAGCGGCCGTGGACCAGCTTTCAGATTCGGGGTTTGCCCACAGCGTCCAAAGCCTGCGAATAGTGGAGCGGCTGGAAAAAGACGGCGAGGGGTTAAACTTGACCTGGGAAGTCCGCCAGGGTATTGTCTGCCACTCCAAGCCCAGGGGAGATTTCCTAGACCTAGACCTGGCGGAATCGGTGACGTTGGAAGGGCAAATCCTGAGGGTGGCGGACTCGGTGGCCTACCTCAACCACGACATAGCCGATGCCATCAGAGCTGGGATCTTGCGGGTAGATGAGCTTCCCAAAGAAGTGAACGACACATTGGGCACGACCCACTCGCAACGCATCGACACGCTGGTGACGGATATAGTCCACGCCTCTTGGGACGCCTCTGGCGAAGGGGACCCGGCAACCATCAGTCCACCCACCATCACGATGAGCCCCCCGGTGCGCCAAGCCGCCAATCTGCTTCGGGAGTTCATGTTCCAAGAAGTTTATCTGCCCCTGGGTAAGACCGAGGAGTCGGAGGTGGCCCGGGATATAATCCGGGTGTTGTTCCGGCAATTCACCGAGCGTCCGGAGCAGATACCGCAGGCGTACTTTCGTCACGAAGAGAATGAGAACCAAGCAGCAGTGGACTACCTATCGGGCATGACCGACCACTTCGCCATCCGCCAAGCCGAGGAACTGCAGCCAGGCATAAGCCGCGGCGTCTTTTCCAGGGTGCCCCTGGTCTAGCCGGAGCGGCCTAGGAACTCGGGCATCACACCCTCGGCGAACTGGGTTAGCTGGTCTTTGAAGACTTCCAAGGGCATGCCCATCACGGCGCCCACGTTGATCCGCTCTATGCCGGGGTATTTCTCTTCTACCCGCTCGAAATGCTCAACGATGAGTTCCGGCGGCCCGCAAAGCCAGCCACCTCCAGCCACCGCCTCTTCCAGCGTGGGCAATTTCACCCCTCTGGATAGCGGGCTGTCCGCCACGGCATCGATCTGCTCAGGACTGAGAGCAGTCAAACCCAAGGGGGCGGCGAACTTCAAAGCTTCTTCGAAATAAGGGCGGGCCATCTCGATGGCCTTGTCTTGGGTTTCGGCGATGAAGAACCGGTAACCCAGACCCACTTCTTCTCCCAGTTTTAGATTCCTGCCGTGGGACGCGGCCGCGTCCCGGTAAAGGGCCATTCTCTCACCCAGTGACGGCTCTGGGGTATTTGCCATCAACGGCCGAATCCCCATCTTGGCCATGAAGTCGATGCCCCGGGGATTGCCGCTGACCAGAGGTTGCCAAACCTCCACCGGCTGGTTTATGGGCCGGGGCACCAGCGTCAGCTTTTCCAATTGATAGCCGCGGTACGGCACGTCTGCCGGAATCTGAAAATGTTTGCCCTGGTACGAGAAGGACTCCTCCCGGAACGCCGTCAGAATGACCTCTATCTGCTCTTCGAACAACTCCCGGTTGGCGTCGCCATCCAGCATCGGCGAGCCAAATGTCTCCACCTCCCGGGTATGGTAGCCGCGGCCCACGCCAAAGATGACACGGCCGCCGGTGAGGATATCGGCCATGGCGAAATCTTCCGCCAAACGCAATGGATGCCACATGGGGGCGATGTTGAAGCCACAGCCAAACTTGATGCGGTTGGTATGGTTAGCTAGATACAGGTTTAGCATCAGGAGATTGGGGATGCACTCATAACCTTCCGGCTGAAAGTGATGCTCAGCCATCCAGAATTCGTCATACCCCAGGGTTTCCAGGTGCTTGGCAATATCCAACGCCCAGGAAAAGGACTGAGCCAATACTTCGTTGGAATAGTGCCGGTCATTGGCGGGAACTCCCCCAAACCCCAGGCCGTCATCCACCACATGTCCCGCGTAGGACGCTGAGAAACTTCTAATCATTTCCGGCATCTCCCCGGCATTTTTAAGATAGTTTGGCCAAAGCACCGGCAACCGGTCTCAGACATGGGCCAAGGCTTGAGACAGAAAAAGCTACTCCTCGCGCACCTGGCTGGGAGCGGGATTGAAAAGTTCCATTCCCAAAGTGCTGGGGAACACCCTGGCCAGCTCGTCAACGGTCCACTTACCATCCTTGCTGATCGTCTTGACGGGCTCTGGCTCGTTCATCATGCTGACCAAGCCCTCGGTCACGTGGAAGACACGGCCGTTTACGTGGGCCGACTCGTCGGAGGCCAGCCAAGTCACGAATGGGGCGACGTCGTCTCCCTCGCCGCGAAGGCGGGGCGCCGTAGCGGAAGCTCCGCCGATGCCTCTGGCCGCCCGCAAAGCCCTGGCTTCGTCGGGCACGGACCCCGTCATTCTGGTGGCGGCGGCGGGTGAGATGGCATTGGCGGTCACACCATACCGTCCCATGTCCCTGGCAACCACCCTGGTGAATCCGGCGATGCCGTCCTTAGCCGCGCCATAGTTGGCCTGCCCCGAATTGCCATACAATCCAGAGGTGGAACTGAACGTGATGACGCGGCCGGAACGCTGTTGCCGGTAGAGGATGCACGCGTTTTTGACCACGCTGAAGGTGCCCTTCATGTGGACGGCGATCACATCGTCCCACTCTTCCTCGGTCATGTTGAACACCATACGGTCCCGCAGGATACCGGCGCAGGTGACGACGATGTCCAACTTGCCGTAATTGTCCACGGCAGTCTGGACGATGGTCTCGCCGCCGCTCATGGTGGCGACCGACTCCACGCAGGCGACTGCGGCGCCGCCGGCTTCGGCTATCTCGTTGACCACCTGTTGGGCGAAGGACTGGTCCATGCCGGTGCCATCGACGTTGACGCCCAGGTCAACCACCACCACCTTAGCTCCCTCCGCAGCCATCAACATGGCGATGCCACGGCCGATGCCCCGGCCAGAGCCGGTCACGATCGCTACCTTGTCTTGCAATAGATTGGCCATTTAGTGAACACCTCGTTTGGGTCTATTTAAATGCTTCAACTTCTGGTTTCGTTGCGGGTGGGTCCCGCTCCAAACTGAAAACTATCGCTGGGCCGGCGGGGCCGGGTTAGTTATCCCTTTGGTGAGAACATCTCTGGCAAGGGGACTCAGGTTGGCCAGGTCCCAGTGCCCGCCGGGCTCATAGATTGTCTGCTGGGGTCTGGGCTGAGACATCAGGGATACCGTGTCGCCGTAGACTAGGAACGTCTGCCCGTTGACCGTGTCCGTATAATCGCTGGCCAGGTAGCAAACGAAGGGCGCGATGTGATCCGGGTCCAGCTGTTCCAACTCGTTGCCTTCCGAGAGGGACGCCACACCGCTCCGCGCTCGAATCTCCGCCGCGCTGTCGGGGATAGCCCCAATCATCCGTGTCTGGGCGCGGGGCGCGATGGAGTTGCAGGTCACTCCGTAGCGGCCCATGTCCCGGGCCACCACCTTAGTGAATCCGGCGATACCGGATTTGGCCGCGCCGTAGTTGGCTTGGCCCGAGTTTCCCACCAATCCCGACTGGGAACTGAAGGTTATGATCCGCCCCGAGCGCTGCTGCCGGAACAGGATGCAAGCGTGTTTTACAACCGTAAAGGTGCCCTTCAAGTGCACCGCGATGACGTCGTCCCACTCCTCCTCGGTCATGTTAAACACCATCCGGTCGCGCAGGATGCCAGCGCAGGTGACCACGATGTCCAGCCGCCCATAATTATCTATGGCTGTCTGGACGATCCTTTCTCCCCCGGCCATGCTGGTTACCGACTCCAGGCAGGCCACGGCGGTTCCTCCGGCCCTGGTAATTTCCGCCACCACCTGCTCGGCAATGGACTGGTCGGCGCCTGTTCCGTCTACATTGACCCCTGGGTCCACCACGACCACTTTGGCCCCTTCCTCCGCCATCATCTTGGCCACTCCCCGGCCGATGCCTCGCCCTGAGCCGGTGACTATGGCGACCTTGCCTTGTAACGTGTCTGGCATGGATCTCCTCCAAAAAATGCGTGCGAATAATATTCCCGAAATCCCCGGTGGCCGCAATCTTGATCAACCGGAGTTCAGACCAGATCGAATTCCGAACACGAATGGTGATGCAGCTTCGATGAAAACCGCGTTGGCAGACAGAGAATCCCGCGAATCAGCGGGAGGGCAACGCCACTGTAGCGGCGCCGGGGGTGGTTTTTTCCCCTTTGGGGTTCTCCAGCCAGATATCGCAATCCACCAGGTTCTGACCTTGCTCCTGATATTTGCGGGTGACGGTCCCCTTGCCCGTGATGGTCTGTCCTGGGAAATCCATGCCCCGGTACTGGCAAGATAGCTTCTTTAACATGCCTTCAGGACCCATCCACTGGGTCATCAACTGGCCCAAAAAGGCGTTTTTCAAAGCGCCGTGGAGTATGACCCCGTCAAGGTTGTTGCCTGCCGCAAAGTCTTTATCGTAATGGATCTGGTAATAATCCCCCGATGCTCCGGCGTATTTGACCAACTGCTGAGTGGTTGGCTCCTTCACTAACGCCGTTAGCTCCATTCCCTCGGTCACGTCTTCCCAGTAGATCTGCTGTGCCATGTCTGCTTCCTCTTGTTGTAACCGCTGCTAGTAGGCGATTCCAGTGGTGATTTGGGTCGCCACCACTTGATCGAATTGGTTCCGGTATGTGGTCACGGTGGACATGATGACCATCAAGCCCAAACGTCCCGTCCGCTCGGAGATGTCCTCGATGCGAGCCACCGCCGTGATGCGGTCCCCGGAGCGAATAGGCTCGAAGTATTCCCACTCGCTGCCGCCGTCCAGCCGCCTATTGAAGGGAAAATCAAAGGGAAGAACGGGACGGGATGAGTCCACCGAACGTAGAAACGTGGGTGGCGCGATGATTCCGCCGTAATGGGTCTCGCGGGCGGCCTCTTCATCATTGAATACGGGGTTATCGTCCCCGATGGCTTGGGCGAACTTGATTATCGCCCCTTTTTCCACTTCCGTAGTGGTGGGAGGTCCTTCCAGACCGATGGCCTGTTGGCGCATTTCCTCGGTTAGAAATGATGCCTGTGTAGTCACCGTTACACCTCTCTTCCAACGCGCAGGCCAAGTCTACAAGCCGCATAAAAGGGTGTCAATGGCGTTCCATTACGGGACAGTTCCTTGCCATTGTCTGTTTTAGCGAACCGCGTAGGGCAGGTTTTAAACCTGCCCCTACCATTCCTGCAACCCCACCACGCCCAAGACCCATACCAACGATTCTTGACCAACGATTCTTGGCCAAGGATTCTCGGCCGGTTTTAAAGGCGGTCCGGCGGCGGCTGATGCCCACGGGTTGAACATGCCCCGGCCAGAGAGCTATAGTGAATTGCCTTACAAAACAACGGCCACAAGATCGAAAAATCTCAGACGCTCCAAAGAGGCAGATAATGGAGTTCGGCTTTTACCTTCCCAACAACGGCCCCACGGCCCAACCCGATGCTCTGGCCGAGATCGCTAAACGCGGTGACGCGTTGGGTTTCCACTCCATGGTGGTGGGAGACCACGTACTGGTGCCAGAGAAAATCGATTCACCCTACCCTTATACGGTGAGTGGTGAGTTTCCCGGCGCAGAGACCGGCGAGTACCTGGAGCAGTTGACCCTGCTGACCTTTTTGGCCGGCATCACCCAAAAGATCCGGCTGGTGCCCAGCGTGATGATCGTGCCTTACCGCAACCCGTTACTGGCGGCAAAGATGCTGGCCACCCTGGACGTGCTCTCCAACGGACGGCTGACCCTGGGCGTGGGCGTGGGTTGGATGGAAGAGGAATTCGTAGCCTTGGATACGGCGCCTTTTGCCGAACGGGGAGAGGTGACCAACGAATACCTGCGGATATTCAAAGAGCTTTGGACCAGCGATAATCCCTCGTTCGACGGCAAATACTATCAATTCTCCGGCATCAACTTCCTGCCCCGGCCGGTGCAAAAACCCCATCCGCCCATTTGGGTCGGTGGGCAAAGCCGCAGGGCCATGCGCCGGGCCGCCCAGTTGGGCAACGGATGGCATCCCGTTGGGGCGATCCCGGCTGCGCCTTTAGAACCCGAGGACTTGGCCGGCGATTTGGTTTCCCTGAACCGGTACGCCGAGGCGGCAGGCCGGGACCCCGGCGAGTTGGACGTGGCTATCAAGGCCCCTTTATACGATTCGGGGTTGCCTGGTTCGCCTTCGAGCAGCGCCCGCCGCCGTTTTTCAGGACAGCCGGAGCAGATACTCCAGGACATCCAAACCTACGCAGACGTGGGTGTCACCCACACCATTTTTGACATACGGAGCTCGGATCTGAACCAGACCACCGACCGGATGGCCTGGTTCGCAGAAGAGATCATCACTAAAAATTGACCGCCCGCTGGGTTATAATTCCTCGCTGGACCCGAATTGAAACCGGGTAGATATAATATCTCGGAGCCGGATTTTTTGGAGAATCGAAGTTGACGACGCTAAACGAACGGTTTGCAAAAGGCCAGGCCATGCGCTCATCCATGGCCGGCGGAGACCCCAGCCACTTTACCCTGCCGGGCATCGACCAGTTAGCCCCAGATCTGAAGCGAATCATCGACGAGGCGTTGTTCGGGTCGATTTGGACCCGGCCGCAACTGGACATCCGTCACCGGTGCATCTGCACCGTATCAGCGTTGATGGCTCTGGGCCAGTTGCCCTTGCTGCGGCGCCACATCGAGCGGTGCCTGAACCTGGGAATGACCCCCGACGAAGTGGTTGAGGTATTCATCCAACTGACCTTCTACGTGGGCGTGCCCGCGGTTGAGACCGCCATGCGGATCACCAAGGAGATCTTCGAAGAGCGCGGCATCTCCTTCACTCCCACCGTGGTCTACGATTCCGGTCAATCCACCGACGACCTTTACCAAGCCGGCGTAAGCACCCACCTTCAACATATGGGTGAACTTACCGTTCCTGAAACCTCGGACGACCCCGATTCCCAGGAGATGCAGTTGGAGCGGTTGATCAACGAGTACCACTGGGGCGCCATCTACACCCGCCCCAATCTTGATGAGAAGAGCCGGGCGATCTGCGCCCTTTCCGCGATGACCGTCCTGGGTATATACGACCGGCAGATACGCCGCCGCATCGAAGGGGCGTTGCGTGTCGGCATGTCGCCCCAAGAGATCATGGAGGTCTTCATACAGGTGACGCTCTACGGCGGATATTTCACCACCCGCACCGCCATGCGGGTAGCCCGCTCGGTATTCGTCGAACAAGGTCTGAACACTTAGGAGTGGAGCCATGAAAGCCCGGTTGGATGACGGGACGGAACTCTTTTATAAAATCGACGATTTCACCGACCCTTGGACCCAGCCCGAGACGGTGGTCCTTCACCACGGTATGGCCAAAAATCACAAGCTGTGGTTCGGCTGGGTCCCCATCCTAGCCAGGCATTACCGGGTGATCCGCTTCGACATGAGGGGCATGGGCCAGTCTTCAGTCCCCCAGCCGGGTTATTCCTGGTCGGTTGACAATTTCGCCGCCGACCTGTTGGGGTTCATGGACAAGCTTGAGCTGGAAAAGGTGCACCTGGTGGGCGAGACCGTCGGCGGTTCCATTTCCATGCGGTTCGCCACCCTGCACCAGGAAAGGTTGCTTTCCCTCACCGCATGCACCTCCCCCACCAGCTTCAACGATCCCCACCACGGGGAGAGTGCGGACCTCATCGAAAAGGAAGGCGTGGCGGCATGGGTGGAAAGCACCATCACCCGCCGGCTCGACCCCCAGATAGTGGACCCGGCCTACATCCGGTGGTACGCCGGCCAGATGGCCGCGACGCCGGCCCACGTGGTTAGCGGCTTCCAACGAAATGCCGCTGGAGACCTTGGCCCCCAGTTGTCTTCGGTTCAGACCCCCACGCTGATATTGGCCGCCGCCGCGTTGCGGGAAGAGGTCCTGGGCGATTTTCGGAGCGCCGCGGACCTGTTTCCCAACGGACGGCTGGTTGTTTTCCCCGGCGTATCGGGGTTCGTTCAACACATTCTCCCGGTGCCCTGCGCCCGAGTTTGGCTTGATTTCGCCCGGAGTTTGGCAACGGTCTAGCATAGGGACCTAGTTTGGCGGGCGGTGACCGCCCGGGTGTTGACCCATTTCCAGTTGACCATATTCTGTGGGGACCGCATACAATCCCCCACGTCCCCGTACCGCTTCGACCGGACGCGCCCAGGAGGTGCAAAATTGGCCGATTCCTTGAGCAGGACCCTAGCCCGGTTCGCCCATGCGCTGGATTACGAAGCGCTCCCTCCTCAAGTGGTCGACAAGATCAAAGCGTCTTTACTTCATCAACTCATCATTGCCATCATCGGCGCCGGCACCGGCCACGGAAAGGCGGCCATCGAGTTCGCCAAAACCGAAGAACCCAAACCCGATGGGGCCACCATATTGGTGGACGGAAGCCGGGCCACCCGCAGCGGGGCTGTCTTCGCCAACAGTAAGCTGATGCATGCCACCAACCAGTCGGATTCCTACCGGATGCTGATCCATCCCGGAGCATGTGTGATCCCGGCCGGCCTGGCATCTGCCGAGTTGACCAGAGCTACCGGGCGGGACCTGCTCACCGCCTTGGTGCTCGGTTACGAACTAGAAGCCCGAATCGCCGGCGATTTCATCCCTTCCACCCAGGCCCGGGGATTCCGTTCCAGCCCGGTATACGGGACGCTGGGAGCGGCGGTTACCACGGGAAAGCTCATCGGCCTGACCGAAGACGAAGTGGTGGCCTCCCTGGCGCTGGCGGCCACCTTCACCGGCGGAACCACCGAAGGCGCCAGGGCCGGCGGCAACGAAATGATGTATCACGAGCCCAACTCCACCCGGAGCGGGGTGACGGCCGCGCTGCTGGCCCGGGAGAACGTGAAAGGGTCGGAATATGCCCTTGAGGGCGATGCCGGCTTTTACAACGCTTTCACCGGCAACAACCAAGGCAAACTTTCTTACGTATTCACCGGTCCATTGGAAACGTCGGTTGCCGCCGTGGGCGAGGACCTGGGACAGCGCTGGGAGATCATGCATGTCACACCCAAGATCTACCAGACGGCGGGATACAACTGTCCTGTCATCGAGTTGATGACGCAGATCCGTTCTAGCCACGCCCTAGACCCCGCGGAGGTGGAAAAGATCACGGTGGACATGAACTGGCTGGAAACCTCATACCCTTCACCGGCCTTTCCCAATACCCAGCGGAGCGCGCCGGGGGTGGGGAGCACACACTACTTCACCGCTTACACCTGCGCCCACGGCAGCTATCCGCCCCTGAAACCCCGCATCGACCCCGGCCACGCAGCGGCTCCCACCGGGCCGGTTGACGACCAACTGGTCATGGCGCTGCTGAACCGGGTGGAAATCATCGGCCACAAAGACCGGCCCGCCTTCGCCCCGCGCATCACCATACGAATGTTGGGCGGCACCACCTATCAAGGCGAGTTCCGGGGCAATGAGTTGGAATGGGACCTGGCCAC
This sequence comes from SAR202 cluster bacterium Io17-Chloro-G2, assembly GCA_002816875.1. Taxonomy (GTDB): domain Bacteria; phylum Chloroflexota; class Dehalococcoidia; order Lucifugimonadales; family UBA3495; genus Io17-Chloro-G2. The sequence continues at coordinate 23,521 of MUCP01000046.1, read as the reverse complement.
GGAGACCCAGCGAGTCACCGCCCTCTTCGACGATATGGAGTGGCCTAAGCATAAACTCCTGGGTATCGTCGAAGCAGTGTCAAATCTGGATCAGGCGCTCAGGGTGGACCCTCTGATTCAACTTTGCGTGCGGGAGTAGGTCAAATCCCCTGGAAGTCGGAGTTCTCACTGCCCTGCCCCCAGGCAAAACATCCGCGGGGCAGCGCTCCCCGTACTACATTGCTGTACAGGCGTGATTAAGATATTGCCACCACAACTTTTCGGACTGAACATGCCTCTCCAGCCGATGCTAAGAACCCGCCCAAGTTCCCCTAAACTCGGCTTGAAGAGCTTTTGGCCATCCTTCGTCCCATACCTTGTCCCGCGCCTCATCAAGGGTATTGCGGGGACAGCGATGCTGGCTGCCGTGCTGCTGGCCGCCGCGTGTTCTTCGGGAGATGCCCTTACGTCCGCGCCCCCGGTCACACGGCTCTCGGAAACGGGTGCCGGTGAGATGGGCGGCCCGCAATTCAGCGCGGTGATCATAACCACCGATCTGGCCGTGGGGCCCAACCGGGTCGTGTTCGGCCTGGTGGACAGGGAAGGTATGCCGGTTCGGCCTGGCGAGGCCCAGGTCAACGCGGTTTTCCTAGACCCCGAGGAAAAAACAGCCGATGTCCGCGCAACATCGATGGCACGCTTCCAAGAATGGCCGGTGGGCGACCAGGGAGTGCTCACCACCGAATTGTCTCTAGACAAACCAGGGTTCTGGCGATTGAACGTCGAGGCCACCGCAGCTGACGGTACAGCCATCAACGCCAGAGGCGCGTTCCAAGTCAAAGGTGTCTCGGATACACCTGCGGTGGGCCAAGCAGCGCCCCGCACCGTGACTCTCACGATAGACACAGCCAATGACCTGGCAACGATCACCAGCGCCAATCCGCCGGACCCAGACCTGTACCGGCTGTCGGTGGACGAAGCGCTGGATTCGGGCAAGCCTTTGGTGCTGGTCTTTTCCACTCCCGCTTTTTGCGCAAGCGCGACCTGTGGCCCCCAGGTGGAAGTGATCTCCCAGGTAAAAGAAAAGTATCAAGACCGGGCCAACTTCATTCACGTAGAAGTTTTCAAGGACCCGCATCTTATCGAAGGCGGAAGGCCAGTGGGCGGGACGGTACCGGCGGTGACAGAATGGAACCTGCCCACGGAACCCTGGACATTCGTCATCGACGGTGAAGGCCGGGTTCGGGCTAAGTTCGAGCAATTCACCACCGCCCAAGAGATCGAAGCGGCCTTGCTGGACCTACTTTGATGTCCGCTAATCGGCGATCAACGACGCTACCAGGACCAGTCCTTCCAAGCGATCTCTTTCTTGATATGTGACGGTCACGGCGTCGCCAAATAGCTGATGCTCTCTAAGATGCGCCGGGGTAAACCCCGCGTAACCTTCGGTCGTAAAGGTCCAAACCTTCCCGGCGCTGTCTCTGATCCGCAAGGTCTCTACTTCATCGATATCCCGGGCCACCACTTCCACCACCATCCCAGCCACCTGCCGCGGCTCTTGACCCGTTAGCCGGGATCCAGGCTCGCCGCAGGCAACTGCGAAAATAAGGGCCAGCGAGAAAATGACGGCCCCCGCGGCATTCATTCCGGGGAGCCTGCAGGGGACCCCACTCAGGGAACCAGACACAGGCGCGCTGGGATTGAGGGAAGATCGGCCCATCAATTGAATTTGAACACCCGGGTGGCGGCCACTCCGGTGGCAAGCGCCCACCCGGCCAGGATGGCCAGTTGGGGCCAGGTAGTCCACAGAGGTTGGCCCGCATTCGCCACCTCCCGCATGGCCAACAGCATGGGTGTCAAAGGCAATGCCTGGGCGGCGTATGGCAGCACCCAAGGAAGGGCGGCGGTGGAGAAAAAGGTACCCGCGAAGAACATCATGGGAAGGGCTATCGCGTTGCCCATGCCCGAAGCGGCGGCGGGGGTCCGTGACCAGGCGGACACGATGAAACCGATGTTTAAGAACACCATGCTTCCCAGGGCGACAATGGCGAATATGCCCAGCAGGTTGCCCGGCAGATTACCCTGGATGCGCGCCCCAAAAACAAAGACCCCCACGGCCAGGATAAGGGCCGCCTGGATCAACGCCAACACCACATGAGCCGCCACCTCTCCCACAAAGTATTTCCAAATTGGCAACGGCGTGACCAAGAGCCGTTTCAATATGGACGAATTGCGGTAGGTGCTTATACGCACCGCTATGGATATGATTGAGTTGGTCATTATGCCCAGGCCCACCAAGCCCATCAACACGCCATCGAAATAGGACACCTGGGCAACCGCCACCTCTTCAGACTCAACCACTTGGGACTCTACCAATCCCAGGTAGGGCACACCCGGCATCTCCGCCAGGACCCGGGCGACCACGCTGCGCACCGTTCCATCCACTAATTGATTCCTGCCTGGGTTGCCAGAACCGTAAACCAGCTTCACCGCCAACCGGCTGTCAGGGTCTCGCAACTTGTCCGGGTCGTCGATTCCCAAGGGGATCATCAAAAGATAATCCAGGTCTCCGCTGGCCACGGCGCTCCGGGCTTGAGCTTCGCCGTCTCCAAATTCCCCAACCGTCAGGAGGTTGATGGCCTCCAAATCCTCACGTATTTGATGGGAAACAGGTGAACCCGACAGGTCCAAGACCGACAACCCGCCCGGACCCACGCCATCAATGTCAAAAAGGCCAAAGACCACCACCAACAGCAGGGGGAAAAACAATGCCCAGAACGCCGCTTGCCGGTTGCGGCTCATCATCTTCAGATTGGCCAGGGTCAGCGCTACCACAGCTGGTCCTCCACGGCTAGTCCACTAGTTCCTTGCCGGTGAGCTCAAGGAACACGTCTTCCAAGGTCACCGGGGTGACTTCCATGTGTTCCAGACCGGCCCCGTTCTTGCTGATCTGGTCCAACACCGGCCCCAACGACTTGGAATGGTCGTTCAAGCGCAGCAAATAGGTGTTTTGGTCTTGAAACTGGCCCTGGACCACCTCCACTCCGGCGTCAAAAGCGGCGATCTGGGCGTCGGTCAAAGGATGGGCCAGAACCACTTTCACACTATAGGCGGCGCCCAGCCGGGAGATGAGATTGGCCGGGGTATCTACCGCTACCAAGCGGCCTTGATCCATGATCGCCAATCTTTGACAGAGGTTTTGGGCCTCTTCCATGTAGTGAGTGGTCAGGACGATGGTCACGTCCTGCTGGTGGATCTGCCGGATCAGCCCCCAAATGTTTCGCCTGGCTAGAGGGTCCAGCCCGGTGGTGGGCTCGTCCAGTATCACCAATTCGGGAGAGTTGACCAGGCTGGCAGCTATGGTGAATCGTTGCTTTTGCCCGCCGGAAAGTTGATTGAGCCGCATCTTGGCCTGGCCGGCCAGATCAACCTGGTCCAAAAGTTCCGGCGGCCGCACCGATTTGGGGTAGAAGGTCCCCAACAGGGCTAGGATCTCGTGGAGTGACAAGTAGTCGAAGTAGGCGGCGGATTGGAGCTGGACGCCGATCCTGGCCTTTATTTGGGCGCCCTGCCGCCGGATGTCCATGCCAAGAACCGAGACGCTTCCCTGGGTCGGGGACTGGAGCCCCTCGATTATCTCCAGGGTGGTGGTTTTCCCCGCTCCGTTGGGGCCCAAGATGCCAAATATCTCGCCCCGCTGGACGTTAAACGAAATATCGTCGACCGCGTTGACTGAACCAAAACGTTTGACTAAAGAATCGACTAGGACCGCGTCTTCCATCAAAACCACGTCTGCTGAGGCACCCGAAGAATTGTATCACGCTGGTAGCTTAACTCGGACCGGCTGGATTGCCCACTGCGCGCCCTGCAAGTGCCCTCTCGTTGACATCAAAATACCCCTATGTTACGTTCCTGGGCGGTTGATCTTCGGCGGCCTGCTGACCCCTCTTCATGAGCCTCCCAACCCCGCCGCGGACGTCTACCACTACACACTGTCACAGCAGAATATCAAGAAGTCGAGGCGGCTTTCCTCAACGGTCCAATTTATGGCCGCCCCCAACTCTGGGCTATGTCTAAATTCGATTCTCTAACCCCGGAATCCCTCATCGGATCTTCATGGCATTGACATCACAGCCCAAGCCCTGGTTCAAGGGGTTGTGCTGGCTTTCTGTTTTGACCGTTGGGGCATTGGTGGTGCTGGGTGGCGTTGTGAGAGTCACCGGCTCCGGCCTTGGCTGTCCCGACTGGCCATTGTGCCACGGAGGAATATTTCCGCCCTTGGAACTTCAGCCGGTGATCGAATACAGCCACCGGCTGGTCGCCTCCGCCCTGGTGGGACCGTTGGTATTAGCGACTTGCATCGCGGCTTGGATGACCCACCGGCGAGACCGGTGGATCGTGGTCCCTGCCACCGTGGCCGTCGTGCTGCTCATCGGCCAGGCGTTGCTGGGCGGCGTCACGGTGCTAACCGAGCTTCCAGGCGGGATCGTTGCTGCCCACTTGGCCTTGGCTCAGGCGTTACTTGGCACGCTCATCCTATTGCTGGTGGTTTCCCACCGGGGACCGTTCATTTGGGGCAGAACCACCGATGAGATCGATGAGACCGGCGGGATTGAAGGGGCTGGCAAATTCCCAAAATCGATGCTGGCGGCGGCCGTGGCCGTCTACGCATTGATCCTCACGGGTTCCTTCGTCACCGCGGCAGGCGCCACCGCCGCCTGCACCACATGGCCACTTTGCCAGGGGAATGTATTTCCCCAGTCCACGCTGCAGGCAATCCACATGGGACACCGGTTGGCAACGCTGGGTTTCGGACTATTCGTGCTCTATTCATTGCACTTAGGGATTCGTGGCAAGGACAGGCCGAAGGGAGTAAGATTCCTTGCAATGGCAGCATCTACCATATTCGCGCTTCAAGTAGCCGCCGGGGCGGCCACCGTCTGGCTGGACTTTGCCATCTGGTTGAGGGCGCTTCACCTTTCTCTAGCCACCGCTCTCTGGGGCTTCGTGGCCGGGTTGGCCGTCCTGGTCCACGCCACTTCTCCTTTCCAGTACCCGGAGCGGTCCAGGGACCTCTCCCATGATTGATCAGCCGGGGGTGGCGGGGTCCCAGGCTGTTAAAGGCGGTTCGATCATAAGCCTGGCCAGCGATTACCTGAGCATGACCAAACCGCCCATCATCATTTTGTTGGTGATCACCGCTTTGGGGGCAATGTTTCTGGCCGCCGGCGGTCCGCCGCCGTTGGTCTTGGTGATTCTGGTTTGCGTAGGAGGCTCCTTAGGCGCCGGAGGGGCCAACGCCCTGAACCACTACCTCGAACAAGATATAGATTCGTTGATGTCCCGGACCCGGCAAAGGCCCGTCCCCGGGAAACGTATCCCTCCCCGCGCCGCGTTGGCGTTTGGCGTGTTATTGAATGGCCTGGCTTTTGCGCTGCTGGCACTCTGGGTCAACGTGCTGGCGGCGTCCTTGACCATGGCCGCGACGTTATTCTACGTGTTGGTCTACACCAGCTGGTTGAAACGCAACACTCCCCATAACATTGTCATAGGCGGAGCCGCAGGCTCCATTCCGCCGCTGGTGGGCTGGGCGGCGGTAACCGGCAGCTTGAGCCTGCCCGCCCTGTACCTGTTCACCATAATTTTTTTCTGGACTCCTCCCCACTTTTGGGCCTTGGCATTGCTGATTGAGAAAGATTACGCCCAGGCACGGATCCCCATGCTGCCGGTGGTAGCCGGACGGCCAACTACCGTGGCGAATATATTTCTCTACTCGGTGGTGCTCATACCCTTGACCTTGGTGTTCGCTTTGATCTCTACGGTGGGATGGATCTACCTGGGCAGCGCGGCGGCACTGGGCACGATATTCCTCCTATTTGCCTGGCAGTTGAAACGAAACGACTCAAGGCCCCGGGCGAGAAAGTTGTACCTGTATTCCCTTCTGTATCTCGCGCTTTTGTTCGTGGCTATGATTGCCGACACCACCATCGGGTTATGACTTTCCCAGATTACAACAGGCATCCCAACACCCGTCACCGGGGAGCCGGATCACATTGACAGTGTCGATGGGCCTGTGATAATGTCCCACCGGATAGTGAAAAATTGCACTAACCACCGGTTAAAACCGCGACAATGGAGTCTGTAAATGGGGTTCAACCCCCGGGGATCCGCGAGACGGCGCAACGAGTTAGTTTCTAGGGAGGGAGGGAGAGTGCCCAACCCGCCCAGAAGCAAGTTTATCAAATCCCTGGCCATCTCCGCGGTCCTGTTAGTCCTCACCGTAGCTTGTTCGCAAGGTGATCGATCCACTTGGAATGCCGCTGGACCCGTGGCGGATAAACAGCTTCTGCTGTTCAACGTATTGGTCTGGATCATGGCGATAACTTTCATCTTGGTGGAAGGTGTCCTGATTTACGCGGCAATACGATTCCGCGCCCGTCCCGGCCAAGAAAGGCCCAGCCAGGTCCACGGAAACCTGCCCTTGGAAATCGCCTGGACCGTCATCCCCACTATTTTGATCATGGGCCTAGGTATATGGTCTGTCGTCGCCCTTTGGCAGTTAGACAAGCCTCCCGCCTCGGCCGACTACGTCTTGGAAGTGACCGCCACCGGTCACCAATGGTGGTTCGAGTTCGAATACGCCGACGCCGGAGGCGGCAAAACCATCACGACCGCCAACGAGCTTCGCGTGCCGGTGGACACACCGGTGCAGGTGTGGCTGGAAAGCGACGACGTGATTCACAGCTTATGGATCCCCAGGCTCGCCGGCAAGGTGGACATGATTCCCACCCATACCAACCGCCTGTGGTTTCAAGCAGACTCAAACAAGATAGAGACCCTGCCGGCCACATTCCTGGGGCAGTGCGCTGAGTTTTGCGGGCTCTCCCATGCTTTGATGAAGTTTGAAGTAACAGTCATGGAGCAAGACGATTACGATGCGTGGGTGGAGGCCTACGGGCAACCGTCGGCATTGTCTCCCCAGGCGCAGCAGGGACAGAACGTTTTCAACGCAAATTGCTCCTCATGCCACACCGCCACCGGGGCCGATGCCGCCGCGTTGGTGGACGGCAGGGTGGCCGGCTTCCTGGCCGGAGGCAACATTGCCCCCGCTCCCAACCTTACCGACCTGGCGACCCGCCAGAAGTTCGCCGCTGGCCTTTTGGATTTGAACGAGGACAACCTTCGATCATGGCTGGAAAAACCTGACGACATCAAACCCGGAAACTACATGTCAGCGAGAGCGCCCTTTTACCAGGACGGGGAAATCACCCTTAGCGATGACGACATATCCGCCGTCATTGAGTATCTAATAAGCTTAAAGTAGACTATTACAGGTTCGGCCTGCGTCGGTAGCAAGCCCGATCCGTGGAGCGCCGGTCCCGCATCTGGGACGGCGGAGGCAGGAGATGGCGACACTAACAGGAGTACTGGCCAGACCCTCCGGCTACACCGGTGTGTGGAGCTGGATAACCACCGTTGACCATAAACGCATCGGCATCCTTTACGGCTTCACCGCCTTTGCCATGCTGTTGATCGCGGGCGTCGAAGCTGGAGTGATGCGCGCCCAATTGGCGACGGCGGACAGCGACTTGGTCAGTCCCGGCGTTTTCAATCAAATGTTCACGATGCACGCCACTGCCATGGTGTTCAACGTCATCATGCCTCTCAGCGCATCCTTCTTCAACCTGATAGTTCCCCTGGCCATCGGCGCTAGGGACGTGGCCTTCCCGCGCCTAAATGCACTAAGCTATTGGCTGTTCCTTTTCGGCACCCTGCTGCTACATGCCGGGTTCCTGCAGAACCAGGCGCCCGATGCCGGCTGGTTCTCCTACGCCAGCCTGACGGAGAAACCCTATAGCGCCAACGCAGGTATGGATTTCTGGGCCCTGGGTCTACTGGTGTTGGGTACTTCGTCAGTGGCGGCGGCCTTGAACTTCACCGTAACGATAATCAATATGCGAGCGCCGGGCATGAGCCTGATGCGCATGCCTGTATTCATCTGGATGACGCTGATCACATCCATCCTATTGATACTGGCATTTCCGGTCATTACCGTGGGCCTGATCGAGCTCACCATGGACCGGAACTTTGGGACCCACTTCTTCATGCCTGCCGGAGGAGGCGACCCTCTATTGTGGCAGCATTTGTTCTGGGTATTCGGCCACCCCGAAGTCTATATTCTGATTCTGCCTCCCATGGGAGTCGTGTCGGAGGTGCTTCCCACCTTTTCCAGGAAACCGTTGTTTGGCTATCCCTTTGTGGTGTTTTCCGGGATCACCATAGGCATCATGAGTTGGGCTGTGTGGAGCCACCATATGTTCACCGTGGGACTGGGACCGGTGGCCAACTCGGTGTTCACCATCACTACCATGCTCATCGCCGTGCCCACGGGGGTGAAGATATTCAACTGGATCGGCACCATGTGGGGCGGGGCTATCGAGTTTAAAACCTCAATGCTTTTCGCCGTTGGCTTCGTTTTTCTGTTCATAATCGGCGGCCTCAGCGGCGTGTCCCATGCCGTCGCGCCCGCCGACAACCAGCAGCAAGACACCTATTACATAGTGGCCCACATCCACTACGTCCTGTTCGGTGGTTCCATATTTGGCATCTTTGCCGGCATCTACTATTGGGGTCCCAAGTTCACTGGAAGACTATTGGGCGAAGGGCTGGGTAAACTCAACTTCTGGTTGATATTCATCGGCATGAACCTCACCTTTTTCCCCATGCACTTCGTTGGAATGAACGGCATGCCTCGCCGGGTTTACACCTACCCCGCCGAGTCAGGTTTCCAGTTGCTGAACTCGCTTTCGTCCCTGGGGTACATCGTCTTGTTCATCGGATTCGTGGTATTCATAGTCAACTACCTGCGGAGTTCCAAAAATGGAGCTGAAGCGGGCCACGACCCCTGGGACGCCCCTGGAATCGAGTGGTCCATTTCCTCTCCTCCTCCCGCTTATAACTTCGCGGTGATTCCCGAGGTCCTGGGCCGCGACCATTACTGGATCGTTAAGGAGCAGGCTAGGGAGGCTGGCCAGGGGACGCCACCGGGCGAAGCCCACGTGGACGAACGCACGATCCACATGCCTAGCCCGTCATACTGGCCCATTGTCATCGCCTTTGGGGTAACGTGGATCGCCGGTGGTCTTTTGACCCATTACGCCCTGAGTTTCGCCGGAGGCATCATAGCCTTCGCGGGTGTGGTGGGCTGGGGAAATGAGCCGGCCGCCGCCGAATCGGATCACTAGGAGTTACAAACTTTGGCCCACGGGGTAGAGACGGCACACCACGCCGAAGAGGAATATACCACCACCGGCTTAAATCATAGGAAGCTGCTGATGTGGGTCTTCCTGGGTTCCGACTGTATGTTTTTTGGCGCCCTCATCGCCACCTACATGGTGTATAGGGGCCAGAGCCTGAACGGGCCTTACCCCATAGATATCATCAACGTGCCTGTGACCACCATCAGCACGTTCGTGCTTCTATGCAGCAGTTTCAGCATGGTCCAGGCGCTGGCCGCAACCAACAAAAACGACCAGAGGGGAATTAAGATCTGGCTGCTGGCCACCGCATTCCTGGGGGCGATATTCATCGGTTTCCAGGTTGTCGAGTTCAATACATTCAAGAACGAAGGGTTGACCCTCGGCGCTAACCTATTCGGCGCCAGTTTCTTCACCCTGACCGGCTTCCACGGCGCCCACGTGACCTTGGGCATCATCTGGCTGTTGGGAATGTTTGTGCTTGCCGTCAAAGGCCGGGTGGGGCCCGCCACCGCTCTTGACGTGGAGATCCTCGGTCTGTATTGGCACTTCGTCGACATCGTTTGGATCGTCATCTTTACATTGCTGTACCTCATCGGCGGCTTCGACGCCGGACCGGCGCCGGCCTCCGGTGGTTGATATCCGTTTCCGGTCCTCATCTCTAAGGAGTTCGGTGCATGAGCAGTAGTCACCAGGAAGGACAGCAGGGCCACCACCCCACCTTCAAACAGTACGTGTTGGTGGCTACTATCCTTTTTGCCATAACCATCGTCGAGTTCCTGTTGATCTGGCCAAGGGCGGGCGTTGTCGATAGTTTGGGATACTCCAAGATACCGCTTCTCGCGATCCTGTCGGCAATCAAATTCGCCATCGTCATTGCGTTCTACATGCACCTCAAGTTCGACCACCGTCTGTTCACATGGGTGTTTTTGGCCGGGCTGTTCCTGGCTTTCGGTGTGGGTGTGGCGCTTCTAACTTTGTTCCTGTCCTTAGGCGGTGAGCCACGGGCCTACGCGCTGGAGAGGGCGATACCCTACGACGAACATGCCGTGGAACTAGCAAAGGAAAAGGCCAAAGAAAGGGCTGCCGAAGCTGCTGAGGCCACTCCCATGCCTACCGAGCCAGCTCCTGATGCCACCCCAGCCGAGGCTATGGCAGACACTCCCACCCAAGCTTCGGAACCCGCGAGCAAGCCTGCCGGTTTGGATGGACAGGAGATTTTCCTGGGAAGCGGCGGATGCGGGGCCTGCCACGCCGTTGACGGCGTCAGCCAGGGGTTGGTAGGTCCGGACCTCTCCCACCTGGGAACCGAAGCCGCCAGCCGTAAACCAGGCACGTCGGCCGAAGATTACATCTTCGAATCGATACGAGACCCCCAGGCATTCGTGGCCACCGGCGTGGACAGGGCCATTCCCGGCATTATGACCGCCGCGGTCACCGCGGGTTTGAGCGACGACGAGGTAAACGCCCTGGTGGATTTCCTTCTGGCTCAGAAGTAGCTCCCCAGGCAACTCCAATATTGCCAGTGCCCTCACTAACCAGCAGACCACCTTCAACCGGCCGTTGTTGGCAATAAACAGGCTGGCGGTTGTCTGGAATCAAATCTCCGCCAAATACGCCTCGTAATCCCCAATCGTGTCTTTCATCCAGATTCACCGCACCGCGCCCAGTTACCTAAAGACGGCGTCAACCCCTCAGCCGCGTTCCAGGTAAAACGCCCCATCGGCCCCCGCCGAAACCTTGCGGGTCCCTGCCACGGAATCTAGATCTATCGGGCCGTAGATGTGGGGATAGATCGTTCCCGACCGGCTGGGTTCCCTTTTCAACGGGGACGTTAGAAGGTCTGTATCGACCTCCAAGGCCAGCAGCCCGGTCTCCCCCGCGAATAGCCGATGTGCCACTTCTATCAACTGGGTTTCGTCTTCAGAGCAATGGATGAACCCTTCCGACGCCAAGCTGGGGGCTACATATCCCTGGTTAGGGTCGCGAGACTCCCAATCGGCTTGGTTGGTCAAGTGAAATATGATGGACATAATCCTCCAAGCCCAGCGGTTCAATAAAGCCGGGTAGACTTGCCAACGCCATTGTAGCGTGGTGACGCGCGTTGGGGCGAACTGGCGGCCCCGGTAGAACTGAAAGCTTTAGATCCTACCCCCACGGTTCTAAGTCCTACGTTTTATGAACCAAGTTTGTGCCTGGAAATCGCCGCTTGGCGATGGTAGGATTGGTGCGGCAAAACGGTTAAGCTCGGCTACTGGAGTAATAAGGAAGATGCAGGCAGAGCGGCACGAAGGCGACGGCCTAAAATATCTGACCGTACTACCCGAGGGGTACGATCCCGGGACCCGCTATCCCCTGGTGATCATGCTCCATGGGTTTGGCGCCAACATGCAAGACCTGGCGGGTCTGGCCCCCAACATCAACCAGCGGGGATACGTTTACGCCTTCCCCAACGCCCCCCTTCCCTTCGACTTGGGAGGTGGATACACCGGCTGGGGTTGGACGCCGCGGGGCGCCGACGCCACGCTTGAGAACATTCAAAACGCCGAAGACCTGCTGGGCGGGTTCTTCGACAAGGTGTTCCAACAATTCAACGTGGAACCCGGGAGAGCCTTGCTGATGGGATTTTCCCAGGGCGGCGGAATGACCTACCGGTGCGGACTAGAACGGGACTCGGCCTTCGCCGGGTTGGCTGCTCTCAGCGCAACTCTTCCCGACCGCGATCTGCTGGCCGCCAAGCTGCCGCAATCCCGAAGCCAGCAGATATTCATCGCCCACGGGCTGCTAGACCCCACCATAGCCGTCGACCGGGCTGTAGCGGCCAAGGATTTCCTGGAAGAAGCCGGTTATTCGCCCGAGTACCACGAGTACGATATGGGCCACGAGATTAGCAACGACGAACTGAAAGACTTGATACCGTGGATGGCCAGGGTACTGCCGCCAATAGACGAGGCGCCTGACTGAACCAGTCGCGCCCTTCAACGCTTCCATCGGCCAATCCAAAGACGATGCCCACCGCCCCAAGCTTCCTTCCTGATGAGGGAAGGCACAAGGCTTGCCAGCCTACTCGACCGGATCAAGCCCCAAGGCTATCCGGCCGCTGAACAGGTATTGGTTGCGCTCTTGGATCGGGTGGTACCGGGCTGCTTGCACGTCGCGGAAGCATCTCTCCAATCCAAGCCCCCTGAAGTAGGCGGTTCCTCCCACAGCCTCCATGGCCTTTTCCACCGTCCTGATCGCCGAGCGAACAACGAGAGTCTTGTATCGGCAGATCAAGTTTGAATATTCGATGCTGGGCTTGAAATCGGTGGTGGCTATGTCTAGCATTCCCTTGAGCGCTGCCTGGGCGCCTAGGAGGTCCGTTTCCATTTCCCCGATGGCTTCTTGGACGATCTGATCGCCCTTCTTTTTTGTCACCTGAGTCACCGCTATTTCCCGGGCCGACTCTGCAATCCCCACGTACACCGACATTATCAGCGAAAACGCGATGGGCGATAGTATGTCGAAAAACCCGTGCCATTTACCCTGCGGACGGCGCAGAGAGACGCCGGCTTCGGGGAAGAAAACGTTGTCGATATCGATGTTGTTGGACCCCGTGCCCCTCATGCCCAAGGTGTCCCAATCGTCAAGGATCGATACGCCTTGATCCTTCAGATTGATGGCGAAATGGAACACTGTGGGGCCTTCCTGTGGGTCATCGTAGACACCCATGGTCAATAATAGATCCCCCGCGGGTGACCCGCTGCCGAATATCTTGCGCCCCTTTAGCCGATAGCCCCCATCCGCCTTTTCAACTACCCCGGAGCCATCCAGCCAGTCTGAACCGCCCGTGCTTATCAACACCAATTCTTCAGCGGCGATCTTCCGCAAAACGGGCTCAGACGATGGAGTCAGGTTGTGCCGGTACCGCCAGACCAGCATAGCCAACAGATGGGAGTGCATGGAGAAAGCAAGGGCAGTGGAGGCGTCATATGCGGCCATTTCCCTAAGGATATTGCACATCTGCAGGTGGGAAGCGCCCCCGCCGCCTAACTCGGCAGGGACCGCCGCCGAAAATAACTTGCGTTCCCGCATCATCTCGAAGTTCTCAGCTACGAATGAGCCTTCAACGTCGTGTTGCGCTGCCCGGCTGGCGAAGGCTGGGCCCAACTCCCGGGCCACCGCCTCCCAGTCTTGGTTGACCTTACTTTGGTTACTTGAAATCATTGTGGTAGTCATTTCCCTTCGTCCCTCCTTGGTCTCAAGATTGCCGATTATTCTTACCAGAGCGAGCGGCGGTGTTTCCATCTGCCGGCTTCGTCTGCTGGTCATCGATCCGGTGTTGATTGATAGCTTAAAGATTGCCCACAGAAAAAATAGTCCGAAAAATGGAGTTGCGTTCTCGGCCTCGTATGATAGATTTGGAACATGAAAACTTACGGTCAATTCTGCCCGGTTGCCAAGGCGGCAGAGATATTCGCCGAACGGTGGACCCCCTTGATAATCCGTGAATTGCTCATGGGGTGCCACCGGTTCAGCGAATTGGAGATGGGCCTGCCCCACATCCCAAGATCGTTACTGGTGCAGAGACTAAGGTCACTTGAAGACGCCGGAGTAGTGGAACGAAAGCAGGACCCCAATGGCCGGAAGCCCAGGTATAACCTGACCACGGCAGGCGCGGAACTTTTTTCGATAGTGAAGGGCTTGGGGGAGTGGGGGCAACGCTGGGTTAACCACGACGTAGGGTTAGAGGATTTGGACCCCGGATTGCTTATGTGGGACATGCGGCGGCGCATCCACATGGACCGGTTGCCGCAACAGAGGGTGGTAGTCCAGTTCGACTTCCACGGGGCCCGCGAGGGCACTTACTGGCTGGTGCTGGAACACCCGGAACCGTCGGTATGTTTACAACCGCCGGGGTTCGACGTGGACCTGTTTATCAACACCGACACCATCGCCATGCACCGGCTTTGGATGGGCAAGTTGAAATGGGCCGACGCCCTGCGGCAAGAATTGATTGAAATAGAGGGGCCTACGTCCTTGGTTCGGGACTTTCCAAATTGGTTGGCCCTTAGCCTTTTCTCCGGGGTTGCCTCGGCGCTGGAAACTCACCGGCCATCAGCGGACCAGGTCCTCTCCCAATCATAGGCGCAAGTTTGGCGGATAGCCCGTAAAACTCCCACGGTCACCATCGGCGATGAGGTTCGGCCCAGGAATACCGGCAACATGAGAATTCCCCTTCTAGTGATTCAACAAGTTGCCGTGGCTTGGGTATTATTTTTTTTTGCGGCGGCCTGCGCCGGGCCGGGCTCCACTCCTACCCCCACTCCAACCCCCCTACCCACCCATTCTCCAGTCCCGCAGGCGGCAGCCCACCTCGGTACTGTCAACCTCCCCGATGATGAAGGCATCCACCTGGCTCCGGTGGAGTGGTGGTATTTCAACGGCCACCTGGACGGCTCCAATGGCAACCGGTACAGCTTTCACTTCGTCACCTTCATCATCGTCACCAGCGATGGCCAAATACCTCAATTGATGCAATTGAGCCTGGCCGATCATGGAGCAGGGCTCTATCTAACGGATGAAATGCCTGCCCTGGTCAACAACCTGCAACCAACGAAAGGCCTTTTTACCTTCGACATTGAGGAATGGCATATGAGCGGCGCCGTAACCGGAGTTGAGAGCGCCTACGAACTCGTTTTCAACGCTGGCGGCTACACGCTGGACTTGGCCGCCAAATCCCAAAGTCCTGCCGTTTTGCATCAAGAAGAGGGACTGGTTGACCTGGGCCGTGCCGGTAAGACCTATTACTATTCCAGGCCCAAGCTGGACATCTCCGGTACGCTGACCCAGAACGGAATGCCGGTCCAGGTAGCAGGCAAGGCATGGATGGACCACCAATGGGGCGACCTAAACACCCTGCCCATCGGTTGGGATTGGGCCAGTCTTCAGATGGACGACGGCTCGGAGTTGATGATTTCCCTGGTATGGGATTCGTCCACCGGTGAGCCGATCACCAGCTACGGCACCTACGTCCCAGGCGAGATTGTAGGGCAATCCACCGTCGGCGCGTCATCCATGTCTCGGCATTTGCCCGGCGATGCCATCTCGTTGACCTCAAAAGACGCTTGGCGCAGCCCCGCCACCGGGGTGGAGTATCCATCGGGCTGGCTCCTGGAAGTTTCATCCCTAGAACTAGCGGTCAACCTGGTCCCAATCCAGGAGAACGCCGAATTCGGCGACAGCCTGTACGTGCCCATCGCTTACTGGGAGGGAGCCGTCGCCATATCAGGAACCAAACATGGGGACAAAATCACTGGCAAAGGATTCGTGGAGCTGGTGGGGTACGACAAGGTCCCGCCGGAGGCGCGTTTACCTTAGTCATAGCGTAACCGTTTCTCACGGGTTCCGGCTCAAGGACCGCCTCAGGAATTGCAGGCCTTCACAATGGAGGACTGGAAGCAAATCTAGTCCCTCAAAGAATCAACGCTCGACTATATCTTAGTGCAACCGCCGCTATGTACCCGATCGACGTAGAGCGGCATCAGAAACGGCTTCGGCCGGTACAGCTTTAGTAGATATGGTGGCTGATACCCCTTCGTGGAGCGCCGCTTTTAAATGGTGGACAATCAATCTCCAGCGACATAACATCCCAATATGAGTGATTCAACGGCGCAGACAGAAGGTAGAGGGGTAGTTAAACCTGGAGCTTTGGCAGGGGTCCGAGTATTGGACTTCACCTGGGTCCGGGCGGGCCCATGGTGCACCCGATGGCTGGGGGCGCTGGGCGCCGAGGTAATCAAGGTCGAGTGGCCTCAGAGACCCAATACTCGCGGCGAAAATATCGCCAATGGAGCGGGCACGCCCCAAGGCTTTCCCGCCAACCTGAACACCAACGGCCATTTCAGCGACACCAACGCCAACAAGCGGAGCGTCACCCTGAACACCCGCACGCCCCGGGGCATCGACCTTACCCGGCGCTTGGTGGCCATGTCCGACATCGTAATCGAAAACTTCGCCTACGGTGTATTGGACCGGTGGGGTCTGGGCTACGAGGATATGAAGAAGCTCCGCCCCGACATCATCTACCTATCGATGTCCGGCTTCGGCCACACGGGACGGGACCGGGACTATCAAACCATGGGAGCCATCGCCCAAGCCCTGTCAGGTATGACCTTCACGTCGGGCCTGCCGGACAAGCCGCCCGCCGGTTGGGGCTGGTCCTACTTGGACGACACCGGCGGCCTGTATGGGGCCATGTATGCCCTGAGCGCGATATATCATCGAAACATGACCGGCCAGGGGCAGCATGTCGACAGTTCCCAGTGGATCATCGGTGTCCCTCTTAACGGCGCCGCTTTTCTCGACATCCAGGCCAACAATCGATCCACCATGCGGGAGGGTTACCCGCCGGGCAACCGGGCCCACTGGCCCGGCACGCCGCTGGTGAACAACTACCGTGGCCAAACCGTGGCGCCACATAACGCATACAAGACCGGTCCGGGGGAGTACAGCGACTGGTGCGCCATAGGCTGCTTCACCGACGATGAGTGGCAAAGGTTGATCGGAGTGATGGGCTCTCCCAGTTGGGCCGTCGGCGGGAAGTTTGCCACCCTGGAAGGCCGCCTGAAGCACCAGGAAGAGATGGACCAGGGAATAGAGGCGTGGACCAAGACCCTGGGCAAGTACGAGATCATGGAGCGGTGCCAGGCGGCGGGGGTGCCAGCTATGCCCGTTCAAAACAGCCAGGACCGGGTGGAGAACGATCCACAGCTCGAGCATAGAGAGATCTTGACGGAAATGGAGCATCTGGCGTTGGGGGCCTGGCCCCTTCAGAACGCCCCTTTCAAGATGTCGGAGACGCCGGCGTTCAACAGCCGTCCCGGGCCGCTGATAGGCGGACACAACAAAGAGGTGTTCGAAGGGTTGTTGGGCATCAGCCACCAGGAGTTGTTGGACGGCTTCGAGGAAGGCGCTTTCTGGCCAAAGGGCCTCAGCCTGGATGAATATCCGTACTTCAAGGACATGATGGAAGATGCCCGGCCCGTTCAGTGGAACGGGAATGAACCGATAGCGAACCCAGGTCCGGCACCGGCGCGGACTCCGGGCAAGGACTCCGACGGTGCCTTTGGGGGGCTGCGGGTATTGGAGTTAGCTGACGAGATGGGTCAGTGGTGCGGCAAGCAGATGGCTGACATGGGAGCGGATGTAATCAAGATAGAGCCGCCCGGCGGCGAGGCGGCCCGCAACGTGGGGCCCTTCTACCAGGACATTCCGGACAGGGAGAGGAGTCTTTACTTCTGGCACTACAACACCTCCAAGCGGGGGATCACCCTGGACTTGGAGACTGACGAAGGGCGCGGGCTGTTCCGCCGGCTGGCGGAGAAGGCGGACGTGATACTAGAGACTTTCAGGCCCGGTTATATGGCCTCCCTTGGGCTGGGGTATGAAGATCTAAAAAAACACAACCCAGCGCTGCTCATGTGCTCACTGACTCCCTTTGGGCAGACGGGGCCGTGGAAGGATTACCGGACCAGCGACCTGCTGCACCTGGCGGCGGGCGGACAGATGGCCCGGTGTGGATATGACGACGAGGTCGTGCCGGGTTCACCGCCCATTGCACCTGGAGGAGGGCAAGCCTGGCACATCGGGAGTCATTACGCCTACATCGCCATCTCCGCGGCGCTGGTCAGCCGGTCCGTGACGGGCCGCGGGCAATACATAGATGCTTCGGTACATGACGCCTGCGCCCTTACCACCGAGGGCCACGTCAACCAGTACATATACACCGGAAATGTCGTTCCGCGCAGAACTGGAGGGGGCAACACGGACAGAGGACCCAACCCGCAGGTGCTATGCAAGGATGGAAAATACGTGAACGTGAATCAGGTGACCCCCGAGCGGGTGCCGGCGATGGCGGATTGGATGGCTGAGTACGGATTGGCGGGGGACCTATTGGATGAGAAATACCGGGACCCAGCGGTGATCGCTAACAGTCATCCGCACATTCGGGAACTTTTGGTGAAATTCCTGGGAAACATCACCCGCGACGAAGCCTACCACGGCCTGCAGAAGCGCGGCTACAACACAGGGGCGGTCCGCTCTCCTGATGAAGTCATGCAAGACCCGCACCTGGAGGACCGGGGGTTCTGGACAGATGTGGAGTATCCCGAAATCGGCAAGACATTACGGCACACTGGCCCAGCGGCCATATTCAACGGCTCACCTTGGAGAATATCCCGTCGCGCGCCTCTGATCGGGGAACACAACGAAGAGGTCCTGTGCGGGGAATTAGGGCTATCCAAGGAGGAATTGGCGGCCCTAGCAGAGGGCGGTTCCGTGTAACCCCGGCTTTCCCGAACTTGGGGCTACCCGGTTCTTAACCCGCCGCTCGAATCAAAGCCTCAAGGCGGGCTTGCTCCGGGGGTATATCCGCCGGAGGGACCGGCACCGGCAGGGCCATCAGCAAATCCAACGCCGTCCCTTCCAAGGCGTCCTGCTCCGCCTCGGTCAGGCCCCAACGCCGGCCTATGTCTTGGGCCCCGTACATCACCGCCTGGCGAAAGCCGTAATCCGCCACCGCCCGGTTGGTGATCTCAATTACCTTGTCCATCAGGATGTCTTTCCTCTTACCGCCGATTATTCAGCCGTGGCCCAGGAACCGCCGTCGGCGATGTAGGTGCTGCCACTGACGTATGATGCTTCATCGGAGGCCAGCCACAATATCAGGTTGGCTATCTCTTCGGGGCGGCCCACCCTGCCCATGGGGTGTCCGCCTTCCCGGCCCTGGAAGGCCTCGGCGCTGGCGGTGCTGCCCCGCATTTGGGGAGTGTCGATGCCGCCGGGGGCAATGCAATTGATGCGAACGCCCTGAGATGTGTATTGTCCCGCCGCGATCTTGGTCAGATGGATGACGCCAGCCTTACTCACGGCGTAGGGAACCGAATAGGCTATACCTCGGACCCCCGACATCGAAGCGATATTGACGATGGACCCGGCCCCGTTGGCAATCATCGGCGGGATAGCGTACTTGCAACAGTAGAACAGGCCCTTGAGATTGGTGTCCATGGTCAAGTCCCAGTCGATCTCTTCGACTTCCGCCAGAGGCGGCGTCCTGATCAGAATGGCGGCGCCGTTCACCAGCACGTCCAGCTTGCCAAACCGGGAGACTGTGTCGTCGACCATGCGTTGGACCTGCCCGGCGTCGGATATATTCACTACGGAGATCGCGGTGTCGTCGTCGCCACCCTCCAACAACGCCCGGGTGGCTTCGGCGCCGGCCACGTTGCGGTCGGCTATGACCACCTTGGCGCCCTCATCCAGGAACCGTTGACAGGTGGCCCGGCCGATCCCGGAACCGCCGCCGGTCACGATGGCCACCTTGTTTTCCAGTCGTCCCGCCATTGCCTCTCCTGACGCTGTCCGCTAATAAGATGTCCCCAAGCCTGCGGCGTGCGCCCATCTTAGCACAGGCATTGGCCGCATCCACCCGGCCCCAGTCTCCACAAAATACCTACGGATACCACCGGGTGTACTTCCGGGTGGCGCCCCTTGCGCGCTACTCACAACGAAGTTATTATGCTACAGCTTTGACTACCGCAGACTTGAAAACAGTGCTTCATCCGGTTCACCTGGACCTAGGGGCGCGCATGGTGCCCTTCGGCGGTTGGGACATGCCTGTGCAATATTCGGGCATCCTGGCCGAAGTCAAAGCGGTCCGGACGGCCGCCGGGTTGTTCGACGTGTCCCACATGGGCCGCCTATACATCTCCGGCCCCCAATCCACCCAGTTCTTGGACTGGGTGCTGACCGGCTCGGCGGCGACCCTGAGGGTGGGCCGGGCCCGCTACTGCATGATCTGCAACGATTCCGGCGGCGTAATCGACGACACCATCTTCTACCGCCTGGCAGAGGATAGGTACCTTTTGATTCCCAACGCGGGCAACCGTGCCGCCGTCGTGGACTGGTTTCAGGACTGGATAGACCAGAAATTTTCCGGCATGCCGGGTACGGACCCGGCTATTTCACCCGCTGTTTCAATGGCAGACCGCACCGAATCCACCGCCTTGATCGCCTGTCAGGGACCGGATGCGCCCCAAATCGTGGACTCCCTCTGCGGCGGCGCTGCCTCCACCTTACGCCCTTTCGCATGGACGGAAGTGAATCTGGCGGACAAACCTGTGATGATCGGCCGCACTGGTTATACCGGAGAGGACGGGTTTGAGGTTGTCTGCCAAGCTCGGGACGCCGCTGTTATCTGGAGAGCGTTGATGGACCAGGGCGCCCTTCCCTGCGGACTGGGCGCTCGGGACGTCCTCCGGTTGGAAGCTGGTCTCCCACTACACGGGCATGAGATTGACGAAGAAACCACGCCCATCGAGGCGGGGCTGAACCGTTTCGTGCGTTTCGATAAAGAGTACGTGGGCTCCGAGGTCCTGGCAAAACAAAACGAAGAAGGGACGGATCGGAAACTGGTAGGCCTCACAGTGGAAGGACGAAGTGCCCCCAGGGCCGAGTATCCCATCTTGCATCAGGGTGAGATCATTGGCCAGGTCACCAGCGGCAGCTACTCACCAACCCTTGACACCAGCATCGCCATGGGCTACGTTTTGGGTCGCCACGCCAGCCCAGGGCAGGTGGTTGACCTGGACATCCGCGGGCGCACCGTTCCAGCCAGAATCGTCGAGTTACCCTTTTATACCAAGCCTAAATAGGCTCTTCCCTAGCAGGATCCGGAGGACTGAACCAGTTGAATCCAACCGACCGTAAATACACCCGGGAACATGAGTGGATCAAGTTAGATGACTCGGCTGGCGGCCAGGCTTTGACCGGGATTACCGAATACGCCCAAGACCAATTGGGCGACATCGTATATTTCGAACTCCCCAAGGTCGGCGATTCGGTCAAGCAATTGGAAAAGATGGGGGAGGTCGAGTCGGTGAAGGCTGTCTCGGACCTTTATTCCCCGGTCAGCGGCGAAGTATTGGAAGCTAACGAAAAATTGATGGACCACCCCGAGCTGGCTAACGAGGATCCATTTGAACAGGGTTGGCTGATACGGATATCCATAGCCGATCCCGGAGAATTGGAGTCTTTGATGAACGCCGAAGAATACGAGGCATTCATCGGCGGCTTGTGACGGAATCCCGCGGCACATACCACCGGCTGACCGCTGATAGCATATGACTACTACCCACTTCCAGTCCCACTACATTCCCAACACCCAGGAAGAGCAGGCCGCTATGTTGGCCACCCTGGGAATATCCTCCATCGACGAGCTCTTCCTGGATATACCCGAGGAACACCGAAACCCGCCCCTGGACCTGCCTGACCCCCTCTCGGAGCTGGAGATTCAGCAAGAATTGGCCAGTCTGGCGGGCAAGAACCGCCCGATGAGCAGCGGACCTTCATTTTTGGGCGCCGGTTCCTACAACCATTTCATTCCGGCGGTCGTCAAAGCGCTGATGACCCGTGGCGAATTTCTGACCGCCTACACACCCTACCAGGCCGAGGCCAGCCAGGGGACCCTTCAGGTGATCTACGAGTTCCAGACCCTGGTCGCCAACCTTTACGATATGGATGTGGCCAACGCAGGCATGTACGACGGCGCTACCAGTCTGGCTGAAGCCGTCTTGATGGCCTGCCGGGTGACCCGCCGGGCGCAGGTGGCCGTCGCCTCCACCGTCTCTCCCACCTACCGCAGGGTGATCCAGACCTATTGCCAGTCCCAGGGAATCCAGGTGGACGTTGTTTCAACCGATGCCCCGGACCTAAATGTCCAGACATCCTGCCTGGTGCTGCAGTACCCTAACTTTTATGGGTACATCGAGGACATAGACCGGCTGTCAGCCGCCGCCCACCGGCAGGAAGCGCTACTGGTGGTTTCCGCCGATCCCACCGCCATGGGCATGTTCCAACCACCGGGCCACTACGGCGCCGACATAGTCACCGGCGAAGGGCAGCCCCTGGGCATCCCGGTGAGCTACGGCGGACCTTATGTGGGGCTCTTCTCCACCAAGCAAGAATACATCCGTCAGATGCCCAGCCGGCTGTCAGGCCGCACCGTGGACAGCCAGGGACGAACCGGTTACGTTCTGACGCTGCAAACCCGTGAGCAGCACATCCGCCGGGAACGCGCCACCAGCAACATATGCACCAATGAAGCCCTATATGCCCTGGCATCTACCATTTATCTGGCGGCCCTGGGCAAACAAGGACTGCGCCAAGTGGCGGAACTTTGTTATCAGAAAGCCCATTACGCCGCTTCCCAGATCGCCGGACTGCCCGGCTATTCCCTGCCCGTCGATGGGCCTTTCTTCCAGGAATTCGTGGCCCAGTGCCCCGCTCCGCCGGCTGACATCAACCGCAAGCTCATGGAGAAAAACATACTGGGCGGTCTAGACCTCACCGGCGACGCGCCCGAGTTGACCAATCCCATGTTGATTTGCGTCACCGAGATGAACACACGTCAGGAGATCGATGCCCTGGTGGCAGCGCTGGGAGAGGTCAACTGATGGCGGCGGGACCGGGGCGTGATATCTCCAAGCTCCTGATGGAGCGCAGCATACCGGGAAGGACTGGGGCGGTCTTGCCCGTCCCCGACGTTCCTCCCCAGCCTCTGCCCGACGCATCATTGCTGCGTACCGATCTTTCGTTGCCGGAGGTATCAGAACCGGAGGTGGTCCAGTACTTCACCAACCTGAGCCAACGTAACTTCTCCATCGACACCCACTTCTACCCCTTGGGCAGTTGCACCATGAAGTACAACCCCAAGATCAACGACGAGGTCGCTTTCCTGCCCGGCTTTGCCACCGCCCATCCACTGCAGGGGGTTGAAGAATCCCAGGGCGCGCTGGAATTGCTGCACCGCCTTCAAGGATTCCTGGCCGAGATCACCGGCCTGACCGAAGTCAGCCTGTCCACACTGGCGGGGGCCCACGGCGAGCTGGCCGGCATGTTGATGATCCGGGCGTATCATCAGTCCCGGGGCGACACCGGGCGTCTAAAAGTGGCCATACCAGACAGCGCCCACGGCACCAACCCGGCATCGGCAGCCATGGCGGGTTTCGACGTCGTTGAATTGGCCTCAGATGCAGACGGAAACGTGGACTTGGAGGCGCTGCACGAGGTTGCCGGTGATGATCTCGCAGGGGTGATGATCACTCTGCCCAGCACGTTGGGCCTGTTCGACACCAATATCGTGGAAGTCTGCCGAGTGGTGCACCAGGCCGGTGGGCTGGTCTACGGGGATGGGGCCAACATGAACGCCCTGCTGGGCCGGGTAAAGCTGGGCGACTTGGGTTTCG
>MUCP01000045.1 GCA_002816875.1 SAR202 cluster bacterium Io17-Chloro-G2 | reverse complement strand
GCCTGCACCAGGTGCCGCATTACATCAACCAAGGCCTGCCCGGTGCGTCGGCGGCCCTTACAGCCGGGGTGTACGCTTTTTCCCAGGTGCCCGCCGGATTGATCTGGGCATGGCTGTCCCGGCGTTCTCCCGTGCGTGTCCTGCTGGCGTTTGCCGCATTCGTGGTGGGGATTGGTTCCATCGCCACGGCGGCCAGTTCCACGTTGGATTCGGCGCTGGTGGCATCCATTATTTTGGGGCTGGGCGTGGGAGGCCTCCACCTGCTGGTCCGGTTGGCCTGGGCCGACTATTACGGCCGCCAAAACCTGGGAAGCATCCGGGGCTTGGCACTTTCTTTTCAGGTGGCGGGCCAGGGTATGGGGCCTTTGGTAGCCGGGTTCATGTTCGACGCCACGGGCAGTTATCAATTGCCGTTGATGGTGTTCACGGTGGCGGCTTTCTCGGCCGGGTTCATGGTCCTGGCGGCCACCTCGCCCAAAAAGCCCCTTACCGTTGCCGCTTGACCAACGGCACCAATCATTTGATTCGGCCGTCCAGTTTCTGAGATCCATCCTTGGCTGCTAAAACCGCTCATCCTGAACGTGTCGAAGGACCGATACATCAGGCAGCCGTCGTCTAGGGATGAAGTTGCCTTAGGCCCCAAAGCCGTGGTTCGCCCCGATTGTATCGGGGTCACCATGAGCGGAGGTTGCCCAAGGTGCTTGTTTTACAGGACTTAAATAACGCTTAAATCACGTGAAACAGCAGCAGATGGTCCCGCAGCACATCGGAGGCAAAGTCGTTTTCCACGTCCCGCCAGACTGAATGGATGTGATTGGCGCCATCTTGCCGGTTGTCGAATTCCACCACGAAATCCCCGCCGTGGATCCGGTAATAATGGGGCTGGTTCTTTTCAGCGGGGCCCATCCAGGCGAAGCTGAACCCGTCGATGCCCTGGGATTTGATGGCGTCCATCCGCTCTTGGGCCAAGTCGTCGCTTACCTGTCCCACGTACTCGCCGATGAGGGACACTAACGTCTCTTTCTGGGTCCCCGACATCTGGGAACCGGAGAGCCCCTCCTGATGGGATAGCGAGGCTTTGGAAGCGTTAAACGTCAGAATGTCGGACGGCGCTTGGTCGTAGATTATCGCGGTGTTTCGCTGGCCGGCGTCCAGGCTGTCCATCAAGTCAAAGGCCAGGTCCTCCCTGCCGCCCAAGATGCGCAGGCCGGTCTTGGGGCCCTTGCGGACTTCGGCCGGATTGGCCCCGAAGAAGAAGGGGGTGACCGAGATTACTTTGTCTCCCCAGATGCTGAAATGGACGGAAACGTGGTGGCCTTCGGCCCGCCAACCCCAGGGCTCCGTTCCGCCGGGTTGGCCGAATATGGTGAAGTAATACAACTCGGTGTCCCTAACAAAGGTCTTCAGGCCCGCCTCCTTCTCCAACGGCCCCAAGACGTCTTCGTGTTCGATGATCAGCTTGGCCATCTCGTAGGATTTACCGGTCATTCCGGTAGACATCAGGTTCATTGCCAGTTCCCGTTGCGGGGCGGTCATATCGCGCAGCGCCAAGCCGTGGCGGTTCATGGGAGGGTAATACCAGAAGATGCGCTCCCCATCCAGGTATTCAAAACAAGCCTTGTTCTTCTGTTCTGCAGATAGGCTTTGTACAAAGGCGTTGCCGGCCGACGACATCTGGGCGGCCGCGCCGGTGGCTGCGATCTGGTTAACCATGGTGGACCCCTCCAATGACTTCCGGGCTGAGATGGTGCCTCGTAATCGAGTGTAAACAGGCGTCCAATTGGTGTCAAGCAAGGCTATGTTACGGTCGAGGTGTTCCAATCGTTGGTCTAAACCAATGGCGTAGGAGCGTCCCGATTCGATCGGGACGCCCCCACCGTACCTGCAACACTTGCCGGTCGTATCGGGTCTGTTTGCGTGAACTCAGTCGGGATCAGCGCCCCGTGCCCTGTGCTAAACTACCGCCGTTGGGCGGTTGGGAATCCATCACCGCCGTATACCCTGGCGGGAGAGACCTGGGAGGTTGGATATGCCCGGCAAGCAGATCCTATGCGCCTTTGGAGTTGATCTTGATGCCGTGGCGGGCTGGTTGGGGTCCTACGGCGGAGAAGATTCCCCCGACGATATCTCCCGGGGCGTATTCGCCGGCGAGGTCGGGACCCCGCGGCTGGTGAAACTGTTCGACAAACTTGGTATCAAGACCACCTGGTTCATCCCCGGCCATTCCATAGAATCCTTCCCCAAAGAGATACGCATGATCGTGGATGCCGGGCATGAGATAGGCATGCATGGCTATTCCCACGAGAATCCCATCTCAATGACGCCCGAACAAGAAGAGGCCGTTCTGCTGAAGTGCATCGATCTTTTGGGAGGGGTGTCGGGTAAAAGGCCGTTGGGATACGTGGCCCCTTGGTGGGAGTTCAGCCATGTCACCAATGAGCTTCTCCTGAAGCACGGTATCAAATACGACCATAGCCTGATGCACCGGGATTTTGAATGTTACTACGTGCGGGTGGGCGACCGGTGGACCAAGATAGACTATAGCCGCCCGGCCGAGTCGTGGATGAAGGCTTGGGAACGGGGCGAAGAAACAGACCTGATCGAGATACCGGCCAACTGGTACCTGGACGACCTGCCTCCTATGATGTTCATCAAGAGTTCGCCCAACAGCCACGGCTTCGTTAATCCCAGGGACATAGAGCAGATGTGGCGGGACCAGTTTGACTACGTTTACCGTGAGTATGAAGAGGCTGTCTTTCCAATCACCATTCATCCCGACGTCAGCGGCCGCCCCCAAGTTCTATTGATGTTGGAACGGTTGTATGCTTACATGTCGTCCCATCCGGGCGTCCGGTTTTGCACCTTTGAAGAAATAGCGGATGACTTTGGACGGCGGCATCCCCGGCAGGGTTAGTTGCTTTGTTAACGGTATGTTCCCGGTTGAGGCGGGTCCTTCGACAAGCTCAGGATGAACGGCAAGTAAGTCTAAACCCGTTGGTGGTGACCTCGATGTAATCGGGGCGAACCACCCTTTGAAGTTCAGCCATTGAGGTGTCCACAATGAAATACGATTACATAGTCCTGGGCGCGGGGTCGGCCGGGTCGATCATCGCCACCAGGCTCAGCGAAGACCCTGCCAAATCGGTTTTGCTCATCGAAGCCGGTCCCGATTACCCGGATTTCGAGCATCTGCCGGAAGAGGTTAAATACGGGTTCTCCAGCGCCACCGACGTGATGACCAGCGACCACAACTGGCAGTTCATGGGCAAGGCCACCGACACCGCCGAACCGATGATGGTGCCCCGGGGAAAGGTTACCGGCGGTTCCAGCGCCATAAACGGACAGGTATTCCTGCGGGGCGTGCCCGAGGATTACGATTCCTGGGCGGCCAAGGGCAACGATCAATGGGCCTTCCAAAACCTGATCCAGTATTTCCGCATGGTCGAGTCCGACACGGACTTCGGCGGCGGCGACTTCCACAACTCCGACGGCCCTATCGTGGTCCGGCGTTTCAAGCCCCAAGAGTGGTTGCCGGATCAACAGGCCTTTTTAGAGGCGTGCCGCGCCGAAGGCTTCGCCGACAGCCCCGACCACAACCTGCCTGGCGCTTCCGGCGTTGGCCCTTGCCCGGTGAACAATCCCAACGGTATCCGGTGGAGCACTGCCTTGGGTTATCTCAACCAGGGCCGCCACCGCCTGAATCTGACCATAAAACCCGATACGACAGTGCGCCGGTTGATCTTCGAAGGCCCGAGGGCAACGGGAGTAGAGGTGGAGAGCGGTGGCGAAAGGTTCATCGCCGAGGGAAATGAGATCATTCTCAGTTCCGGGGCCATCGGCTCCCCGCAGATCCTGATGCTTTCCGGGGTGGGGCCAGCTGAGCAATTGAGCCGATTGGGAATACCTGTGGTGCGGGATATGCCGGGGGTGGGCCAGAACATGAGGGACCACCCCATGATCTATATCACCTTCAAGACCAAAGAGGGCCACAACCTGGATCCCTACGGCCCCCGTGTGCAGATGGCGTTGCGCCACACGGCTGAAGGCTCTGACCTGCGCAACGACATTCAGGTGTTGATGACCTCATTCGCCACCGAGCGGGTGAACCGGGGCGGCAACCGCATGGACGGACTTGGCATACGAATGCTGGCCATTTTGAACCTGGCCCTCGGTTCCGGAGAGCTTCGTCTGACGTCGGCCGACCCGGCGACGCAGCCTTCCCTGGATTATCACTACCTGGAGGAAGAGTTCGACCGGCGCCGTCTGAGAGACGCTGTTCGGCTTTGCGCCAAACTGGGCCAACACCAGGCCTTCAAAGACATCATCCTAGAGCGAACCGAGCCCACCGACGGCGAGTTGGCCAGCGATCAGGCCCTGGACGAGTTTCTGCGCCGTGAGGTCACCACCGGCCAGCACATCTCGTGCACCTGCAAGATGGGCCCCGCCTCGGACCCCATGGCCGTCGTGGACCAATACGGCAGGGTCCACGGCCTTCAGGGCCTCAGGGTGGCCGACGCGTCGATCATGCCCGACTGCGTGCGGGCCAACACCAACGTGACCACCATGATGATCGGCGAGCGCATCGCCGATTTCATCAAACAAGGCTAGGCAGGGCTGACATGCCGGTGATGACCGGGAAAACCGCTTTCATGGAGATGCTCCGGGCCGAGGGCGTGAGATACATCTTTGGCAATCCGGGCACCAGCGAATTGGCCATCATGGCGGCGTTGGAAGACTACCCAGACATCAATTACGTGCTGGCCGCCCAGGAAGGTGTCGCCATGGGGATGGCCGACGGTTATTCCTGCGGGACTGGGCAGCCGTCAATGGTCAACTTACATATCGAGACTGGGCTGGCCAACGGTATCAGCTTGTTGCACCACGCCATGGACGGGGGGGTTCCCCTGGTGCTGACAGCGGGCAATAAAGATACGCGTAAATTGGCCGAGGGCCGCTCCGACCTGCCGGGCATGGTGGCCCAGTTTGCCAAGTGGAGCGCCGAGGTGACCAATGCCCAGCAAATCCCCGGCGCTATGAGGAGGGCTTTCAATGAGGCCAAAACGCCTCCCACCGGCCCCGCTTTCCTGGCATTCGCCTTTGACGCCTTTGACGGGATGGCCGACGTGGAAATCATCCCATCTTCCAAGCAGTATCATCGCGTCGCCCCTGACCTTCAAGCCGTAGAAGATGCGGCATTGATCCTGGCGGGTTCGGAAAATCCCATGATCCTGGTGGGAGACCGGTTAGGCATGTCCGGCGGCGTGGGACGGGCAGTGGAATTGGCTGAATTGTTGGGCGCCAGAGTCTATGCCACCTCCTACGCTCGGATGAACTTCCCAACGGGACATCCCCAGTTTCTGGGCCGGATCAACCCCGTGCTCCCGGCGGCCAGAGACGTGTTCGCTTCCGCCGATGTGATTTTGGCTGTGGGGACCAATGTGTTCTCGGGCTTCTTCTATTGTCCTGGAAGCACTATCGCGCCGGGCACGCGGTTGATCCACCTGGATTCTTCGGCAAAAGAAGTCGGCAAGAGCGAACCGACTGATGTGGGCATCGTTGCCGACCCAAAAATAGGGCTGGAGCATCTGGTCGACGCCGTGGGGTCTGCCATGACCGGCCAGGCCAGGGAGGCTTCCAAGGGCAGGACCGCCGGTCTGTCCAAAGAGAAAACAGCGTTGAAGGCGGCATGGCAGCGCCGCTTAAATGAACGTTGGGACCAGCGCCCCATGCCGGTCGAGCGGATGATGCATGAACTGGCCCAGGTCTTACCCGGCGACGCGGTGATCGCCGACGATACCATCACATCCCGGGACGCGCTGCACGGGGCATTTGCATTCAGCGATCCAGACGGCATCTTCAGCGAGCGGGGCGGGGCCATTGGATGGGGCATGGGGAGCGCCTTAGGCCTCAAGCTGGCCTATCCAGGCCGTCCCGTGGTGGGCCTGCTAGGCGACGGCAGCGCGATGATGACGGTACAGGGCTTGTGGACGGCCGCCAACGAGGAACTGCCCGTCCTTTACATAATCTGCAACAACCGTTCCTACCGCATTCTGAAGTTAAACATGGATATCTACCAATCCCAGATGCTGCAAAGTGAAAGTCCCGCCAACAAATACATCGGCATGGACTTTGGACGGCCCTTCAACATCGCGGCGATCGCCAACGCCATGGGGGTTTACGGCCGGTCCATAGAAGACCCGGCGGAGTTGGGGCCGGCGGTTGGAGAAGCCCTGGCTTCGGGCAAGCCAGCCGTGTTGGACGTGGCCATCAACGGGTCGGTTTAGCAATCACGGCTGGGGGGTGGGTCTAAAGCGACCCTGAATCCTACATTTTTGTATCTTTGACCAGCGTCGGCGGAATGGGAAGTGGCGCATAATACGGTACCTAATGTGTCGACGAAGGACCCTCCCCGGACTACGCGGTGGTCCTCTCCGGCGCCTAACTTCTCAACACCATTGGGCGAGTGGGCGCTGACGGTCCACTCCCAGGCGTTGCCGATCATGTCCGCCACCAGATATGGTGACCTGCCACTCGCATCGTGCCTAGATACGGCGCTAAGGCTGGAATTGCCCGGGTTATAGCGGTAGATCATGTTGCACCGTGTGGCTCCAGGAACATTCCCCCAGGGAAATCGGCGTCGAAGGTTGGCCCGTGCTGCGATCTCCCACTCCTCCTCCCGGAGCAACCGGTAAGCCCTTCCAGACTTCTGGCTCAACCATTCGCAATAAGCCTGGGCCTCGGCCCAGGACACGTCTACCACGGGCATGTCGGCTTGGCCGCTACTGAGCAACTCTTGGATCCTAGCTTCTGACGCCTCCGGGCCGGGCAGCCCGGATTCCCCTGCGAACGGGAGGAATAGGGCGTTGGTTACCGGATATTTGCTGATGTAGAACGGAGTCAGGGGAAATGGGTACTGTTCGGTTTCCCCTTCCCGCCGCCCGCCGCCGCCCGTAAACAGACCCAACGGCGAGGTACGGGCGCCGGTTTCCCCCTCAAATCTTAGCAAGGATTCGTCACGATCCTCGGCTCGTGCCCTACCCGTCTGAAAACGGGCCTGGGTTTCGATGAATTGCCTGTCCGATTCGTCGTATCCGATGAGAAAATCGCCCCCGGGAATTTTGACTGTGACCGGTTCGAATTCCTCCCTGGCCGAATCAAACTCGATAGCAAAAATCGATTTACTAGAACTTTCCATTTGCAGGTTGTTGAACTCCTGGGTTGGGTCCGCCACCAGGTGCAGCCGTTCTAGGTACAAGCTGTTTATCACCGCTTGTTCCTTCGGGTCTTCGACCTGGTGCATGATGTCATGGATGACTTCATCTCTCTTTCGGTCGTCTGTGCCCAAGAGCGCGTCGCGTTCTTCCATGCCGGGCCTCACCTGGTAGGCCCCCAGAATATAGACGTAATTTCTTAATTCTTCTTCGTTGAGCCCGGCAAATTCAAAGTTTCCGGCGGCCAACATGGCGGCAAGACTACCACGCTGAT
Organism: SAR202 cluster bacterium Io17-Chloro-G2; assembly: GCA_002816875.1. Lineage (GTDB taxonomy): Bacteria > Chloroflexota > Dehalococcoidia > Lucifugimonadales > UBA3495 > Io17-Chloro-G2. The sequence goes on along the minus strand of MUCP01000045.1, from coordinate 34,786 downwards.
TCTCGGGGACCAGGCGGACGGCGGGAGGGGTTTGGCTGTAATTGGTTCCGGCGCTGTTGCCCTGTTTGACCGCCTGCTTGGCCCACTGGTCCAAATCTTTGAAATTGGCGGCGTCTTTCACCAATTCTTGATGAAGAAGATTGTGCCTTTCGTTGATCACCACCATCTTGGCCAAAAGCTCCGGGTTCACTCCGTACTTGATCTCCCATCTGTTGTAGCGGACGGTACCCAGCTCCAAGAACGTGCGGTAGATGTTCAGGACCCTTTTGACCTTGCGGGGATTTGGTTCCAAGCCCAAGGAGAATATCTTGGGCGCTTCGGCGCATTTCCTGACAACGTCGGGGTAGTCGTTGGCAACAAAACTCTCTATTCGAATGTTTTCCAGGGGCGGCAGGTAGAAAGGGATCTGCACGATCTTTTCCAAATAGTCGATCCCTGCCTCTTCGGTGGTGCCGTATTTCTTCATGATGGCATCCCGGACCACCAAATGGTCCATGCCCACCACGTAGATGCAACCTTCGGTGGTGGCGAACAGTTTGAGCGCCTCAATCACTTCCGGGATCTGCTCCGGCGCGCAGCGGTCCAGGTCGTCGATAAAGATAAAAATCCTGCCGGTCTCTCCCACCCAAGCTTTTACAACCGCGCGAAACGCGTGTTGCAGCTGCTGTAACGCGTTGATCTGCTCTTCGTAAGGGACGTCTCTCAATATCTTGTTCAGATCGACAGTCACTTTGTCCTTGGCGCCCTGCACCGCCGGGCGGACCAATAGCCACGTTCCTAGAATCACGCTGGCCCCGCCTCCGGTGATGGGGTCCAACGCTACTTGGACAATGGCGTTGGAGCTGGCAAAAACGTCCCTGGCTAGAAGGACGGACAAAAAGACGGGGGCCGCCGCCACCAACACCTTATAACTGTTGATTGCGGCCATTTGCATCAACGCTCCCCACTGGATCCGCTGTTGAAACATGGCTAGACTAAATACTAAACGGCGCTCCCAGTTAAGGCGCTTGTTGATTTGGGTGAGCAAAGATTGGAGGAATGAGTTCCACAACTCACCCCGGTTGTTCAATTCCCACGCGTTGATCCAAAGAGAGTTGATGGTGGGGTCCCGGCCGTTCCTCTCCGTCCCGCGCCGGTGCTCCGCTACCAAGGATTCCATCAACCGCATGAGGCTGGATTTTCCGCTTCCCCAACTGCCGAATACCCCAATGACCAGCGGGGTCCTGGCGTCAATAGCTTGGTTGGTCAGCACAGTGGCATATTCGTTGTAGCCGAAGCGGTCGTCGCCGGCGTAATCGATCTCCACGTCGACCCAAGGGCCCCTATCAGCAGCGCCGCCCGGTCTAGCCATCTCCCACAGTCGTCGACTTCTGGCGAGCCAGGTCACAACAGGAATTCCCCATGCGAGAGATGTAGCTATACCCAGGGGTGTGAGTATCAGGAATATGGGGGAATAGCTCACCCAGTTCAGTATGTTCCCTGCCCATTTCCCGATGCCGGATCCGAAATAGAATACCTCCTTGATGGTGCTCCCGAACAGGGCAAAGGAGAGGGACAGCGCCCCAGCGGGCATGACCAACCACCAAGGGCTGTAGCTCAAGCCGTGAAGAAACGGGTTGACCCACAGTAGGAAAAAGATACCGGCAGCGGCGATGCCAGTCAAACCTAGGGCCAGCCCCAATGTGACGGAGAACCTTGTGGTGCTAAAAGGGATGCTGGAACGGAGATTGACCAACACCAACAACAAGGTTGCCAGCAGAGGCGCCGTCAGGACCGTTAGCCACCAGGGATTGAAAGGTAAACTCTCCAGCCCCGGTTTCAGGAACATGCCAAGGGCGATGAAGGCCCCAACCGAAACTGTAGCGGGAGCGGGACCGTAAACCAGGCTATAAGCCTCGTCGTCAAGGTCATAATAACTGATCTGTTGGAATATGAACCCGAGGACGCTTCCCAGCAGGACTACTCCTACCATAAGCCACCACGGGTTGAAGGAGAGGCCGTCTAACCAGGGAGTAAACCTGATACTTAGCCAGAGGACGGCCGCCCAGACCGATATAAACAAGGCGATATACAGGCCGCGTTCAGAGGAACCCATCTCGTTCTCCCGGTAATTTGCCCAATTATATCCTTAGCTAATAAGAATGCAACAGATTCCCATCAGCACGCGGTATTTTATCTTTGGCAATAGTCAAGTCGTTCAGTTAGGCGGGGTGAAGTGGCTATAGAGAGATTCCGGAGATAGATGCTTTCCGCCGCGGCTTTTGTGGCCGGCCGAGCGGGCGCCCGCCGTTCAAGAAGCCAGGGCATCGGGTGAGCCGGTCTGTTAGACGTGGGCCTCGATGGCTTCGCCTGGCGTATCCTGCTTTGGGCAACGCCCGCCGCATTTTGCGACTCGCCACAAAACTGACTCGGCTAATATGATCTCAGCGGACAAGTCTGTCCTAGACGTCCTACGCCCGCAGGATGTCCCGCCGGGACAAGACCCGCTCCATCAGGGGGCGCATGCCCAGCTCGCTGGAGATGGCCAAGGATTCGTCCAACAGCGCCATTGCTTTAGCCCGGTCTCCATCACCGTTGCGATCTTGTAGCATGTCGGCGTAGTCGCAGCAGGACCAGGCAAGCTCCGGCCGGTAGCCAGCATTGCGGCAGGATGCCACGGCGTCATCGAAGTGGGTGGACGCCCGGTTGAGGTCGCCCATGGTTTGAGATAGGAGCCCTAATAGACGGTCACCGTTGATAGCGCCCATGACCATGATGCCTCGTATTGACTGCAACGGGGAATATTGTAGGGTGGCCATCTCAACGTCTTTTCGCTCCACGGCCAGCAGCGCCAACCCGGCCCTGGCTGCTTGCGCCCCCAGGGGGAGAACAGACCCGGAAGACAGGGAGGCTTCGGCCGCCGATTGGGCGGCTTCGGACCGTTCACCCACGCCGGTGATCCGGTTGACCAAAGGTATAGTAATCGCCGGCAATAGGGATTCCATTGTCGGTCCAGGCGAGCTCAGGCGCATGGCCTCTAGGAGCCCCTCTAGGTGGGTTTCACCAGCAGCGAAGTCACCAACCTCATATTCCAACAGGGTTCGAAAGCCCAAAATCCGAGGCTCCCGGGGGGCTACTGCTAGACCGCGGCCGCTAAATTCCCTGGCCGCCTGCCAGTCTCCTTGTAACCGGCATAAGGTTTCATTACTCCAGAGGGCAAAAACCAGCCAGGTGTGATCCCGCAGCCTTTCGGCTACTTCCAACGCGGCTTCGGCGTGGTGGCGTGCGCCTTCAGAGTCGCTTAAGAGAGTTCGGACCAGTCCGGCATAGCTGCGTACTTGTGCTTCCGCGCGCAAGTCGCCTGCCCGACCGGATAGTTCAATGGCTTGCGAGGTCCTCGATCGAGCTTCTTGCCATTGCAGGTACCATGTGTCGACATAGGTAGCGTGAGTCAGCGTCCTCAACTCCAGGGTTGCATCTTGCTCTCGCCGCGCGATGACCAAGGCCTGGGCAAATGCTGACTGGGCTCCCTCGTAGTTGCCTTCCTCAATGGCTAAGATCCTAGCGTATTCGGATAGGAGTCGTCCCGCCTCGTGGGAATCGGGCTGCACCAGGTCCAAGGCTCTCGCAATCAACTCAGCTACGCCTATGCGCTGTCCAGCGAAGGTGGGGAGTGGGTACTCTGCGACAGCCACCGCCAGCGGCAGATCACCAACCTCAGCATAGTAGTCGAAAGCGCGGTTGAGGCTTGCGACCGCCCTGTCAATCTGGTATCTGGGCAGTGCCGCGGCTTGGCTGCGCCCCAATCCAAAAAGAATCGAGGCCGTTTCGGCGTCTATTGGCTGGCCCTCTTTAGTGTCCAATGCTCCCTGGAAGTGAGCCAGGGCTTCCTGGTGGGCGTAACCGTCCAGCGCTCGCTCCCCGGCCAGCATCGCGTACTGCACCAACTTGTTCGAGCCAGTCACAGTGACCGCCTCTCCGAAGTGGTGGGCCAGCTCGGCGGCGTGGCTTTCGGCATCTGCGCCGTACAGCTCTTCCAGTGCCTCGGCGATCCGGGCGTGAAGCCGCACCTTCCGAGTGGTGGACAGCTCCTGAGCCAGGGTTTCCTGAATTAGGGCGTGGGTGAACTGGTACCGGCCCACCGATTGCGGCAATTCCTCGATCACCCGGGCGGCAAGGGCCTCCTCCAGAATCTCAAACAGACGGTCTTCGGAAGTATCTTCCGAAAGGGGTTTCAACTGGTCCAGAGTAAACTCCCGGCCAAGTATCGAAGCAGTGGTCAACGTTTCATTGCAACGTTGTGAAAGGCGGTTCAGGCGCCTGCCGATCACCTCGCGAACCCCTTCGGGAATACGCACGTTCCAAGAGTCTGTCTCACGGACTTTTGCCGAGCTTAATTCCCCCTCTTGGACTAGCAGGCGGACGACTTCGGTGACGAATAGGGGGTTGCCCTCGGTCTGGGTATGGACGGAAGTGACCAACGCTGAGGGCGGAGTGACGCCGGCGGCCATCTCGATGAACCGGCCCACATCCTCTTGAGCTAACCCCCGCAGAAGTACCCGCTGAAATAGCCTTTCTCTGGTCAATTCGCCCAGGGCCTCGGCCAATGGGTGTTGGCGGGACAACTCCATGTCCCGGTAGGTACCGATGATCAACAGGCGCGCTCCGCCCAACTCCCTGGCCACGAACTGGAGCAACATCAATGAAGGCTGGTCCGCCCAATGCAAGTCGTCCAACACCAGCACCAATGGCTGGCGTTGAGACGCTGTCTTTAGGAACGCGGTGATGGAGTCGAACAGACGGAACCGGGCTTGCTCGGGTTCCAACTTGGGCGCGGGTGGCAGACCGGGCAAGCGATCCCGCACGTCGGAAACAACCTCGGCGATGTCAGCCGACCCAGCGCCCATCTCAGAAGATAGTTGCTCAGGGTCACTTTCGCGGACGTAAGAGCGGATGGCCTGCACCCAGGGCCAATAAGGCGGCACCCCCTGCTCTTCGTAGCTGCGCCCCCACAGTACTCGGGCACCACGCAGTCCGGCGTAAGTGGCTAATTCCTGGGCGGTCCTTGTTTTCCCGATACCTGGCTCTCCCACCAGAGTGGCCAGACGCCCTCGGCCTGATAGCGCATCTTCCAAACAGGCCTTCAGGTCGCCCATCTCCCGTTGCCGGCCCACGAACACGCCGCCGGCCAGGCTATCTAGCGAGTGTTCCTCGCCGTGTGTAGGGGCGGGTTTTAAACCCGCCCCTACGTCTTGCAGGTCCAACGCTTCCAAAGCAGCCAACACATCTGACGCCGACTCCGGCCGTTCCGAAGGGTCTTTGGCTAGCAAACGCAGAATCAGCGCCTCCAATTGGCGCGGGCACTCCGAGTTGTGCCACGCCGGCGCCACCGGTGGTGTGTTGATGTGCTGGCCGATGATTGCCACCGAATCATCGCCCAGGAATGGAGCCCTGCCGGTGACCATCTCGTAGAGCATGGCGCCCAGGGAGTAAAGGTCCGATCTGGGCGTGACCTCGCCGCCCATGGCCTGCTCAGGTGGCATGTAAGACACGGTGCCCACCATCATTCCCTCGGTGGTCAGCCGTGAGCGGTCCAGGGCCACCGCCAGCCCGAAGTCGCCGATCTTGGCTATGCCGTCTGAGGTAAGCCACACGTTGCCCGGTTTTAGGTCGCGGTGGACTATGCCCCGGCTGTGGGCGAACTCCAGACCCCGGCAGGTCTCAACGGCGATTCCGATGGCCTGCTTCAGGGAAAGCCGGTGGCCGCCGGCATCTCCGATCAAACCTTCGACGTCGCCGCCGCCCATGAGCTCAGTGACCATGTAGGGCTGGTCTTGTTCCTGCCCCAGGTCGAAAACGGTGACGATATGGGGATGGGAGCCCAATCGTCCCATGGCTTGGGCTTCGCGTTGTATGCGGGTGCGGGAGGCGTCGTCTAGGCCTTCGGTCTTGATCAGGGCGAAGGCGACTTCCCGGTCTAGGGTTGCGTCGTGGGCCAGGTAGACTTTCTTTTTGCCGCCTTCGCCCAAAAATCGTTGGACCTGGTAACGGCCGTCGGCGAAGGAGGTGGGTTGTGAAGCGGTTGCCGGTGGTTTTACATCTGGTGTGGAGACCAAGCGTTGATTGGTTGCTGGGAGACCTGAATCACCGAGGGCCCGTTCCGCTCCGGTCAGCAGGTCTAGAGCATCGCCGTTCTCCGGATCGAATGCTAACACGGCTTGGGCGGCTTGCCGTACCGCGTCCCAGTCGTAACGCCCCACTGCCTCCTCAGCTTCGTCAAGGAGACGTTCAATCCTGATTCTGCGACGATCACCGGCCATAACGTGGAAATAGTAGCTTCAAATTGGATGACTTGTCCACCGAGACCGTCAATGCGTACTCCGCCCGATCACTACACTCTGGCCAATAGTTCGGACCACAACAGACGGAGTATGCTTGGGGTCCGTTTGGCCTTGCCGGTAGCCGTCTACCCAATCGGAATCTTCACGTAGGGCACGTTCTTGGACGGGTCTATCCGCCGCCGCTCTATGAATGCTAAACGCCGTTCTTGGGCTTCTTCCGTTGCTTGGTAATCGGGCATGTATTGCTGTATCGGGGCCAATTCCGGTTCTTGGAAGTGGTCGTGGCGGTTGAATGACATCTTCTGCATCTGGAGGATCACCGGGCTGACGTTCTTGATGTCGTCGATCCACCGGTCCACTTCGGCCCAAAGCTGGTCCGGCGCCACCACCGTGTTGACCAACCCCATGTCGCAGGCTTGCTTGGCGGTGTATTGGCGGCACAGCATCCAGATCTCCCGCGCCCGCTTCTGGCCGACCCGGGCCGCCAACATGGCCACGCCGTGGCCGTTGGCCGGGCTGCCCACTCTGGGTCCAGTTTGGCCGAACCGGGACCGGGTCGTGGCTATGGTGAAGTCGCAGGTGTAGGCCAAGATATTGCCGGAACCGATGGCGAAACCGTCCACCGCGGCGATGACCGGCTGGGGCATCTGCTGCACCACCTGGCTGTAGCGCACCTCGGCCTCGCCCCGGTAATCGGACTTTTCCAACTCCGGGTCGTAGCTCTGGTCGTTGCCGGTGCAAAAACCGTTGGGGCCCGCGCCGGAAATCACCACCACCCGGATGCTGGGATCGCCCGCCGCGTCCAGCAGGGTATCGGCCATCTCATCCATGGTGATGCCGCGCTTTGCGTTGTACGTTTCGGGCCGGTTCAGCGTAAGCCAGGCTACGCCGTCTTCCTTCCTATAGACCACGTCGGAATAAGAATTTGAACCGATTATGGGTCCCAGGTAGGTGGAGAATTTCTGATCGATCATGTCCAGGGCGTCGTGAAATCCCTGGGTCAGTTGAGCTTCGGTCATTTCAGCTCGTGCCTCGGCCACTATCTCGTCGTCGTTTCGGGTGGCGCGGAATCCCTTGGTGCCCAGCCAGCGTGAGAAGCCCCGTGTGAAATCGTTGACCGCCGGGCACGCCTGGTGGTTGAACGGCAACCGCTGCCCAGCGGTAATATTATCCACCGTTATACTTAGCTTCGCCTGGTCCTGCCCCTGTGGAGTTGTCAGGCTTAGATTGAACCTGACTCCCGCTGTTTGGTAGTTTGCGCTAGTCTCCATATTGATGTTGGATGACATTGATCCCTCCATGCATTATGGTAGAGTCCGGGAATGCTCCCAAGCTTAAGATTTCGAAAGAAATCCGACCGTTTTTACTAGTTATTAGATTGGCAACTATCTCGAAACTCTATAACCAAAATGGACCATCCTTCGACGGGCTCAGGACGAACGGGCGCACTACGAACGGGCAGAATGAACCCTCTCCGTTCGTGGTGAGCTTGTCGAACCATTGTTTGAGATAGGCACCTATTATTTCCAGGCCGCCCGCGGCCATTCTCGCCCAGGATACCACGCTTGGCGGTTTGGGGATTCCCCGGTCGAAGGAGCCCTGTCAACCCTCCTGATAACTTGGAAAGCTGATGACTGACAATACTCAAGCAGTTCTAGGGCAATTTGCCGCACTGGCCCAAGTGCCCGACCAGGAAATAGACGTGGCTCGTGCGGCGTTCCTGATCGCCGCCACCGAATACCCGGACCTAGACATCGAAGGTCAAGTGGAATTGTTGGACTCGTTGGCTGCGGGGGTGTCCCGCCGCCTGGGAGGCGGGAAGGACAGTCTGTTTTATCTGAACACCCTGGCGGAATACCTTTTCGACGAGGTGGGTTTCAGGGGCAATCATGAAGACTACTATGACCCGGACAATAGCTTCCTCAACCAGGTATTAAGCCGTAGGTTGGGGATACCCATAACCCTTTCGCTGCTTTGCAGTGAGGTTGGGAAACGGATAGGCATTCCTTTGGTGGGCATCGGCATGCCGGGACACTTCTTGTTGAGGCACCAGAACGAAGGAGATCTGTTCTTGGACCCCTTCAACCGCGGCATCTTGCTATCGGTCAACGAATGCGCTGAGCGTTTGAACGACGTGGCCAGGGGGAACATCGCCTGGGACCCGGCGTTCTTGGCCCCGGTGGGCAATAGGGATTTCGTGGCCAGGATAATCAGGAACCTTAAAGGTATTTACCTGAACGGCGCCGACCACGTCCGAGCGATCAGAATGATGGACCTGCTGGTAGCGCTGTTGCCGATGGAGCCTAAGGAACGCCGGGACCGTGGATTGATACACTTTGAATTGGAGCATTGGGAAGAGGCGAAAGAAGACCTGCGGCGTTACTTGGATTCGGGTTCGCCCAAGCAGGACACGGCCGCTGTGAACTGGATGTTGGGGCGTATCGACGCCAATCAACCACGCTGATTTCCATCCCCGCTTGGTTCATCACTTGCCCAATTCCGCGACGAATATAAAACCGCCGTACCCCCCTTCGTTGGCGGGCAACTGCACCGTTTCCACCTGGAAACCCGCTTCTCGCAGTAACCTGGTCCAAGTAGCCATTGGGAATAAACCCGTGGTGTGGGTGTCTTGCTCCACCCGCTGTTGACCGTCCTCCACGATGGTATAGGTGTATACCGATTCTATCTCCGTGTCGCTGGTGTCGGGGTCGTGGAGGTATTCCTGGACGGTCACCTGGATATCGCTCCCGTTTATCACCCCGTTCCTTTCCCAATGAAACACCATGGGCGCTCGAAAATTCTCCCGGACCCAATCAGGGGCGGCGATCAACAAGCCGCCCGCCCGTATATGACTCTTGGCCGTTTCAAACGTGGCCGCTAGGTCGTGTTCCGTAAGCATGTAGGTGATGGCGTCGTGGATCAGAACCGCGTCGAAAGTCTCGCCCAGCCTGAGGGTCCGCATGTCGCCCAACTGATGTTCCACGCCAGGGTTGAGCATGCGGGATAAGTCCAGCATCTGAGGCGACAGGTCCACCGCCGTAGCTTGGAAATCGCCGGTCAGATGGGAAAGGTTATGACCTCCGCCGACCCCTAACTCCAAAACTCGGTGGCGTCCCTGGCCCAGCTTATCTCTGATGGCTTGCCGCCAGACCTCTGCCTCCTCAAGATATTCTCCGGGAGGGCTGATGATGGGCCAAAGGTAGGCCAATTCTCCGTACAACCGTGGCTGGCTCAAGGTTTCTCCATATCCTGATCTGGCCGGAATGGGCGGTTCCAGCGGTATCAACATTCAAAATATCACGTTGACTTGGGAAAATCGATTGAGTAGGCTCTAGCCAGCCTCTTGACCAACCTTTTTATAGGAACGGCGATTATGGCGGAGATATACCGGGCCGAGCACGTGGGGAGTCTGCTGAGGCCTCCCGAAGTGTTGCAAGCTCGAACGGACCAAACTCAAGGACGCATCACCCTGGAGCAACTACGGGAGATCGAAGATAAGGCCATCCTTGAAGCCTTGGAGATGCAACGCCAAACAAGGATAGACCTGGTCACCGATGGAGAGTACCGCCGGAGTTGGTGGGCGGCGGCCTATGTTGATGCCGTTGAAGGGATAGTCGACGACCCTGAAGCGGTATATCAACCCCGGTGGAGCGGGGAACACGCGGAGTTGGCCGATGCCACGGCGGAGGAACTTGGCTTTGGCGAGCAGGTCGTGGGGGCCAAGTTGCGGCAGGTGAGGCGGCTCACCGCCCACGAGACGGGATTTCTAAAGCAGCATGCAACAGGGCCCTTCAAGATAACCATGCCCGGCGCTACCCAGCGGGCCGCGGGTTGGTACAAGCGAGGATTGACCGACCGTTTCTACCCGACCCGGGGCGACCTGGTGCAGGACCTGGTGGCGATCCTGCAGCGTGAGGTCAAAGCGCTGATCGAGGAAGGAGTCACTTACATCCAGCTTGACTCCCTGCGTTACGTCATCCAGATTGCCGATGCCAAGCGCCGGCAGGTGATGATTGACGCCGGGGAAGACATAGAGCGAGAGTTGGAGGAGAACATCGCTGCCGACAACGCCTCGTTGCGGGAAGCCCGTCAGGCCGGGGTGACCGTTGGGCTTCACATGTGCCGGGGCAACAACCGAAGCGCCTAGGGGGCCCAAGGCAGCTATGAGTTCATCGCCGAGAAAGCGTTCGGTTCCCTGGACGTAGACCGGTTCTTGCTGGAGTACGACACCGACCGGGCCGGCGGGTTTGAGCCTTTACGCTTCGTGCCCAAGGGAAAAACGGTGGTCCTAGGGCTGATCAGCTCCAAAGACCCGGCCCTGGAACCCCAGGATATGCTGCGACGGCGCATTGACGAGGCGGCCAAGTTCGTCCCCTTGGAAAACCTGGCGCTCAGCCCCCAATGCGGGTTTGCATCCACCGCCCCCGGCAACATGTTGACTTGGGACCAGCAGCGGCGGAAGCTGGAGTTGATCGTCGAAACCGTCCGTCTGGTGTGGGGCTAGGTCCCTGGTAAATACCGGCGGGAATCATTGGGAAGCAGGCCGAAAGTCTCAACGGAGCGAATCATGGAGCGAAGCACAGATCGGATACTCACCACCCATGCTGGCAGTCTGCCCCGGCCTGAAGGACTGCGTGAGATCGTGGTTGCCAAGGGCACGGGACAGCCGTTCGACGAAGCCGATCTCTCCCGGCGGCTGAAATCCGGAGTGGCCGAGGTGGTTAGGCTTCAACTCGAATCGGGACTTGATATCGTCAACGACGGTGAGTTGTCCAAACCTAGTTTCACCGACTACGCCCGGGAGCGTATCGGCGGACTGGAGCAACCGGAAATGAGCCCCGAATCGCGGCCCACGCAAGCGATCTCCGGCCGCGACCAACGGGAGTTCCCAGAATATTTTGCCAGCCGCGTCCAGGTGGGCGCCGGCTTTAACCCCGTTTTTTGCAGCGCTCCCCTTACATACACCGGGCAGGCGGCCATTCAAGCAGACATCGATAACTTCAACGCGGCATTGCAAGGCGTTAGTCCCGCGGAGGCATTTTTGCCTTCCGTGGCGCCGGGGACGATCGAGCACTGGCTGCGGAACGAACATTACGGCAGCGACGAAGCCTATCTGAACGCCATAGCCGACGTGATGCATGAGGAATACAAGGCCATCGTCGACGCCGGATTTCTGCTACAGATAGACGATCCAGACTTGGCGGATGCCTGGCAGATCCACGGTGGCATGGATGTAGCCGAATATCGAAAATTCGCCGAGGTCCGTATAGAAGCCGTGAATCATGCCCTGCGCGACATACCCGAAGAGAAGATTCGCTTTCATATGTGTTGGGGAAGTTATCACGGGCCTCACCTCTTCGACATTCCCCTGAGGGATATCATAGACTTGGTGTTGAAGGTTCGGGCGGAGGCCTATTCCATCGAAGCCTCCAACCCCCGCCACGACCACGAGTGGAAAGTCTGGCAGGACGTGAAGTTGCCCGACGGCAAGATTCTTATACCAGGGGTCGTCGGCCATGCCAGCGATTTCATCGAACACCCAGAGTTGGTGGCCGAGCGGCTGCTTAAATATGCCCGGTTGGTGGGACGGGAAAACGTCGTCGCCGGCACCGACTGCGGTTTGGGCAGCAGGGTGGGCCACCCCAAGATAGCTTGGGCCAAATTCGAAGCGTTGGCCGAAGGCGCCCGTCTGGCCAGCCAGGAGCTCTGGTAAGCGGACAGGCTGGCGCTTTCAGGGTCCATCGGGACACGAATTGACCAATCTATTGTGGGTCACTAAGATACCCGATGCTCACGGCGGGATTGACGCGGTGACCGGTTAGATTCCGGGCATATCACCCAAGGGAGACTTACCGGCAATGCCTTACAAAGAAGCGACGGCGCGGCTACAGGAGCTGATCCACCGGCAGGGCCAAATGACGACGGTGTTGCATCCCCCCAGCGCGTCTTTGGCCCGGGTTATGGAAGCCGCCGGGGCGGAAGCCGGGTTCGTTGGCACCAGCGGCGTTGTCGGCTCCTACACCGGAATGGAAGATGTGGGCACGGCGACGCTTAACGAGTGCGTTCAGATCGCCGGCTGGATTGCCCGGTCGGTTAGATTTCCGGTGATGTTGGATGGAGACACGGGTCACGGGGGCATCATGGCAGTCCGCCGGATGATCGAGGATTGCATCCGCGAAGGAATAGCCGGCGTCCGCATCGACGATCAACCCATAGAAGGAAAGCGGGGCACCGGCACCGCGGGCATGGAAGTCCAATCTTTGGACGTGGTGTTGACCAGGTACCGGGCGGCAGTAGATTGCAAAAAGGAGCTGGACCCCGACTTCGTGGTCATGGCCCAGTGCTACGTGGCAGAGGCCGCCAACGGGGGCTTCGAAGAATCCCTGGTGCGGATGAAGGCGTACAAAGAGGTGGCCGACGTGGACTGGGTTCAACTCACCGCGCCGCGTTCGGTGGATGAAGTGAAAAGGGCGCGGGCCGCGGTGGACGGGCCATTCTCAATCATGCAAGGCTACATGCACCCTCCGCTGACCAACGATGAGTTGCTGGCGTTGGGCATAAACTTGGCGTGGATGCCCCAGCCCACTCACGCGGTCACTTATGCCGCGCTCTATGATTTCGTCAAGGATTACATGGAGCGCGGCACCGGCGCCTGGACAGATTTCCAGGAACAGCACAAGGAAAACCCGTACATCAGTGGGGCCTTAAAGATCGGCGGGGCTCAGGTGGCGAAGCAGCGGGAGTTGGAGGAGAAGTACCTTTCCCAGGATTCCCTAGAGAAATACCAGCGCTCCACGGGCCGCGACTCCTCGTGATCTTCCAGCGAATTACTCTGTGAACAAATCAAGTGAGGATGAGACATGGTTAAGAATGGATACAGATCTTCGACTCGGATACACATTTGGGGCCCCAAGCGGACATTTTGGCCCATTATATGTCCGCCGCGGACCTGAAACGGCTGATGCCCGTCGATGAGTTCAAAGCCAAGAGCAACCGGACGGCCTGGACCGGCGTTCCGGAAAGCGTAAAATGAAAGCTTTTCTGGGATAACGCCGCCCGGTTCTACAACCGCTACGGCAAGGCCCGCCAACACGGGCCGTTTGCCTAGGGGCCAGGTTTTAACCGATAATTAGCGCGTCGCTCCCGCTAGCAAGAATGGAGGTGTCAACATGTCCAAGATCAGCATGATCCACCACATCAATATCCAGATCACCCACCGGCAGCGGACCCGGGAATGGTACGAAAAGGTCCTGGGCGCGGAGTTTCTGGACCGGGGGCCGGCGTTGAACCGGCGTCAGCTACAATTACGAATTGGCACCGGCGAGATTCACACGTCAGATACCGATGACGTCATCAAGGTCTCACGTATCCATTTCGCGATCGAAGTAGAAGACTTTGACCAGATGCTGGCCCATTTGGACGCGGTGGACGTTCCCTATTCCCGGAGCGCAGGGGGCTCGTTCACCGGTACCGGCGGAGACGACCCGCTCCAAGGAACGCGGGAGGATACCGGCGAGCGCTATACCTACATCAGCGACCCGGACGACAATCTCATTGAGTTGGTGTACCACCCCCGAGGGTTGGAGAGCTCAGCAGGAAGCGCGATCGGTTTGACCCAGGATACGGAAAACGTCCGCTGGACACAGATTCCCGGCTTCGTTGAGTCGGCCTACGCCGAAAGCAAAGTCACCACCGCTTAAACGGCATTTTGCCGCTGTCCTGGTGGGGCCGCAGTCTTTTCGCATAGCCCGGGATGGATGCCCATCGGGTTTACCAGTGGTTCGCCGTAAGATTCAACGTTACCAAGTCAACTAGGGGTGAACTTGTCGAACCATCCGCCTCCGGCGGACCATTCGACAGCTCACCACCGGCGGCGGTTGGCCGATTGGATTGGCTTGCTGTGGCCGATTGCGAATTGGGTCCGAACCGATTGACCGCGATGCTCCCATCCATCCCCAGCCACCAAAACCGCTCATCCTGAGCTTGTCGAAGGACAGGCCGCAATGGACAAGATCACGTCCACGATTCAAACCCGTCTACCCTGCCGCCACCTCCACCACGCACTCGACGATCACGGCCGTGCCGCCGGGCAGGGCGGCCATGCCGGGGGCCGACCGGCTGTGACGTCCCTGGTCACCAAATAGCTCCACGAATAGGTCCGACGCGCCGTCCACCACCCGGGCCTGCTCCGCGAAATCGGGGGCGCTGTTGACGAAACCAACCACCTTTAGAACGCGGCTGACCCGGTCCAGGTCTCCCAGTTCCGCCTTCATGCGGGCCAGCAGATTCAACGCACACCAGCGGGCCGCTTCATACCCCTGGTCTACCGATAGTCCGGCTCCCAGCTTGCCCGAGATCCTTGTCCCATCGTCTCGCCGCGAACCCACCCCGGCCATCCACATGATGTTCCCGCTGCGGGAAGCCGCCAGGTAGTTCCCAACGGGCTCCGGAGGCGGAGGCAACCGGTGGCCCATCGCGGCAAGTTTGGCTTCGACATCAGGCATATGATTAGCTCCCAGTGGATGTTTTGAACGGTGTTGAGCGTCTATTCGTCAGCGTGCTTCTTTAATGCATTGCTCCAGTAGTTCCAATGCTGCCTTGGTGAACGTCCACATGTTGGCCTCCCGGTCTGCGCTGCCCGTTTCCACGGTTAGGGACTTCTCCACCGGTCCGGAAACGGCGAAACAGGCATGCCCAGCCGAATCTCCATAACGGTTGCCGGTGGGGCCGCTGGCGCCGGTCTCGCTCAACGCCCAGGTGGTCTCCACGGCTTCCCGCACGGTGCGGGAGTTGAGTTCCGCGTAAGGCTCCGAGCTAGCCCGGATTCCCTCCATGGCGCTGTCCGGCACTCCTAGCAAGGCCTTGTGGGCCACCCGGGTATACGAGACCGCTCCACCCCGGTAGTAGGCCGATGCTCCGGGAATGGCGACCAGGGCCGCGGAGATCAGGCCGCCGCACGACGACTCAACCACTGCTATGGTGTCACCCCGTTGCTTTAGCAATTCGCCCACCGAAGCAGCCAAAGGACTCAGATCTGGCATTATCTCCTCCTGCATTTCGCTTTCGTATTCTCGATTTAGCAGCGCTATTCTACCCCATCTGGCGCCGGTAGCCGCCGATCAATCCAGCGTTGCGTGAGTTCAAGCCTAAAAATTATTGAAATATTCAATTTGGGCGTAAAGTATTGCATTGGGAACGGCGTCTGTGGTATAATGCTCGGCAGTCTCAACAAAATGTTGTTGGGGCTCTTTTTTTGCCCAGGACAAATCCAACCAAAAGCCCCGAATTCTAGCCGGGGCTTTTTGCTTGCGTAGTCGAATCGGCTGGAGGCCTGTAGTAGGGGCGCACGGCCGTGCGCCCCTACCATGACAACATGACAACATGGCATCCTGGCGATGGCCGCCTGCTGAGGCTGGGCTTCAAGATTGTTGCTCAAGCACCCGCTGAAAGGACCCCAGAGCGGTTGTACAAAAACTCATACCGACCTTCGATGGCGCATTAGAAACGTTATAGTGATTGGTGGGATTACTTATTGTCCTTTCAGCCACGCCGACGCGTCGTTGCTGAGAATCAGGTCGATCTCCTCCTGGGTGAACGGGTATTTGCTCAACGTTTCCTGCGCCTCCTTGGGGGTTTCCACGGGTGCCACCACAAGGTAATCAGAGCCTAACAACGCCCTCTCATGCCCCATTTTTTCAACCGCTACACTATCAACTCACGTTTGGCAAGGGGCGCGTCCTTGAAGAACTTCAAACAAGCGCTCACCTCGACGTAGAAGTTCTCAGGACTGAATACTGGTGACGTTGCCACAATTCCTAAAAGCCACACCTCAATCCTTTGATCGTTTGAGGTTCCGGCGTAATGGGCGTGGGCGAGACGTACCTTCGAGTGTGTAGCGACTATGGTGGCCAGGTTCGTGACGCCATCGGCGTATAGCTGCACGCCAATCGGATTGCCAACGTGCATCAGCACCGGCGCATCTACCTCTTTGATCTTGTCGAAGACAGCAGACAAGGCGGCGGCGTGGACCTCGTCTGTCATATCGACATCCGAACCAGCCAGATGGAGCTTTACGCCGGTCATCCCAGGCAGGCCCAAAAAACGGTCGATCTCGCCGGCCGCGCCCTCAACTAGCGGGTTGATCCCGCAAAAACCGAAAAATCCCTGCCGCCCGATTGACGGGCTCAGCTTGTCATTCTTTGTCGGCTTCTAAAGCCTAGGAAGAACTAAGAAAGTTTGGCGGCCGCCAATAATATCACGGTTGCAACAAAAGAGGGGCGTGGCTCCGTACAAGCCTTCTCAGTACTCCAGCGCAATATTTATTGAAATATTCAATTTGGGCGTAAAGTATTGCATGCGAGACCGCATTTGTGGTATAATGCTGGGCAGTCTCAACAAAAGGTTGTTGGGACTCTTTTTTTGGCTAAGATATATCCAAGTTGAATGCCCCGGCGTTTGGCCGGGGCTTTTTGTTGCCTTGAGTAAGGTGAATTTTCTCGACGCCCACGGGGGCGCACGGCCGTGCGCCCCTACCATCACACCATTGTGATGGCCGCCAAATCAGGCGGTCCGTCTTGGTGATTTAGGTCATCACCCGGCGGAAGAACTTCAGGGCGTTGCCGCCCACCAGTTTCTTCACGTCGGTGTCGGAATAGCCCCGGCCGATCAATCCGCGGATGATGTTCTTGCCATCGGCGGGTGATTCCAGACCGTTGAGATAGGGCGCGGGAAGTTGGCTGGGGTCCCTTCCCAGCATCACCCGGTGGAAGGCCACGTGGTCGCCGATGTTGGTGTCGGTGCCGATGCCCACGTGGTCCACTCCCACCAGGTCCACCATGTAATCGTAGTGGTCCAGCACGCAGTCGATGTCCTGCTCCGGGTCGTCGCTCAAGGCGTTGGGCACCGCAGTGATGGCGATTATGCCACCCTTCTCGGCGCAGGCCTTCAACTCCTGGTCGTTGCGAGTTCTGGCGGTGGGGCGCAGGGTGTAGGCCGCGTTATGGCTGAAGGAGATGGGGACCTGGGAGAATTGGATGGCGTCCATGGCCGTTTGGAATGACGCGTGGGACACGTCGATGGCCATCCCCAACCGGTTCATCCGGTCCACCACCTCGATGCCGAACTCGCTGAGTCCTCCGTCGTTTCGCTCGTTCTGACCGTCGCCGATAAAATTCTTCCTGTTGTAGGTAAGCCCGGCCAACCGGACACCCATGGCGTAGAACATGTCCAGGTGTTCCAACTCGCTGCCGATGGCCAGGTGCTCCAGGCTTGGCAGGTAGCCCACCTTGCCCTGCTGTTTGGCAGCTTCGATCTCATCGGCGTTGGTCACCAAAACCGCCTGATCTGCCTGGCTCAGGTCGGAGATCATTAGCGCCACTTCGGTCTGCAAGTCCTCGAAGCGGGTGTATGACATATCATGGGTATTAACGAACCCACGAAAGGCGTTGGAGGTGGTCACGGCCGCCCACCCGCCGTGCTTGACCGCCTGGTATCCCCAACTGTATTTGTTGCTCCGCAACAGTTCTATCAGCCGGTCCATATCTTCCGGGCAAACAAACGGGTGTTGGTGTATGTCGACCATCACGGCTTCTTCTTCCAGCCTTTGGAACCGCAGCTCTTGCTCGGCGTCCAGGGACACGATCATGGAAGGCACCCTCCCGATCTCCCGGGCCAGCGGTATCTGGTTGGTTGTCATAAGCCTCTCTCCCAGCGATTCGATCGCGGTCCTGTGGTTGAGCTTATTTCGCCGGCAGTGACGCCACGAAAGCAACGCCGCGTTGGACCCACCGTTTGAGCGAGTCGTCTTTTTCCGTCCCTGCCGGTTCGACGTAGACGAAGCCCTTCATAGGGCGGCCGGTGAAATCCATGGGCCGTGCATGGGGCTGGGCCATGGCGTCATCGAGGCCGTTGGGGCCAACCCGCACCATCAGATCACAGCCCGTGACGCCGACGCACATGTTGCCTTGCAGCATGAAGGCGATGCCGCCGAACATCTTCTTCTCGACAACGCCATCATGGCCGCTCAGAGCAGCCCGGATTCGCAATGCCAACTCTTCGTTGAAAGCCATTATCCTTTCTCCAAGACCGTTCCTAGATCGGCTGATCGTCCAGCACCGCGATGGCGTCGATCTCGATCAACAGATGTGGTTCCGATAGCGCGGCAACCCTCACCCGGGTGCTGGCCGGCAGGTTATCTCCAAAGAGTTTGACCCTGGCGGACTGGGTCGCGCGGGTGGCGGCGGGCGAGTTGTCCATGACGAAGTTGGTGATCTTCACCACGTTGTCCAGGGTCCCGCCTTCCTTCTCCACTATGTGCTTGATCCGCTGAAAGATGGCCTCGGTTTGCTGGCCGATGTCGCCAAATTCTGCATCGGTGTCTCTGGCCAGCGCTCCAGACAGAAATAAAAGGTTGCCCACCCGCACGGCTTGGGGATGGGTTCCTTTTTGCATGGGAATCCCTTCGTAATTGCTCCTAGTGATCTTCATCAGGCCTCACCTTAATCGTTGGTTAGTCGTTGGTTGCCGCTTAGGGGATAATTTGTGGGACCGATTATATGCCATCAATGATGAGGAGGTTCAAGTCCAGGCACAGGTATTGGCCTGCTCTAAAGGGACCTTGGTGGTACGTTTGCGTTCCTAGACGGCCTCTGTCAGAATGAAATTTGATCCGCCTATAATCAAATGGTTTTCACGGCCCAGGTTTTGGCAAGGAGAATTACCCGATGGACAACCAACTTGTGGTCCTGAAGGAAAAACCAGCGGCCCAATACTTGATTGCCGGCTGGAGACGGCAATGGTCCGACGGGGGTTCCATTTCCAGCGGCCTTCCCCGATATCTCATTGAAAAGTTGAGCGCCAGGGAGATAGGCCAATTAGGCGAAGAGGTTGCCCGGGAATGTTACCCATTTCAGGTCCCAGGGACTCACGACGCTTACCGGCCCAGGGTGGCATACCAAGACGGCCTGCCCACCCAGGATATGCACCGCAGAAACTATTTCTACGACGCCGGCGATGGTCTGATCATCTTTCTGGGCGAGGAGCCCTGGTTCCGAATCGACATATATGGACAGGCGTTTTTCCAGGCCGTTAGGGAACTGGGTGTTCAACGAACGGTGGCTGTGGAAGGGTATAACGGCGCTGCCCCCCCGGAATTGGAGCGAAACGTTAGCTGTATTTTCAGCCGCCCTGAAATGAAGGAAGATCTAGAGAAATACGGGCTAAGGTTCTCCAACTACGGCAGCCAAGGTAGAAACGGGCCCACCATCGGCATGGCCTTGAACACCATCGCCCACCACGAACACCCAGACCTTGAAGTGTTCCGCTTGGGCGCAATGGCGCCCATGTACCCATTTTTGAGCAGCAAGAATGACCCCATCGGCATCCCCAGGGACCACCGGGCGTTTTACGCCATCATGAAGCGGCTGAAATCCATGTTCAAGCTTGAGATAGACCTTGCGGAGTTGATGTCGCTGGGAGAAACCGAGTCGGAGGAGCTGCGGGAGACTTTGGAGCGTATCGGCGCTGCCAATGCCAAAGCCAAGGAAATAATAGACAGGGCCAGGACAGACTACGTGGTGACGCCCTTTGAGGAAACCGTGGAGCTGGACGCCGAGTTGGACAAAACCCTGGAGGACATACTCCAGAACATGCCCGACGAGCCCCGGGAGGATTGATTCCGGGGGGCTTAACCCTAGCGACGGATTCCTTCGTTAAACGACAGAGTGAAGCAGAAATAAGCCCTCACCCTCGTTCCCTCTCCCACGGGGAGAGGGATGCCCATGATGAAATCGGGGGGTTGGGTGAGGGCACAGCCATCATGAAGAGACCCTGGAATCAACTCCCGGCCGACCCGGCCAGGCTCTATACCAGACCTTCGGCCACCGCAGCCTTCTCAATGATTTCCCACCCTTCGGAAATGCCCGGCACGAAGGATGAACATCCTTCGGCGTCCAAGACTGATTTCCCTAGGGGCTGGTCATAGTCAACTGCCAAGAAAGCTTGTTCCACCTCGCGGTACAGGTTTTGCTCCATGTCTCCCTGGGCGGTGAAGCAGCAGTGGCTATATCCGGGGCTGGTCCAGAAGATTCGCACTTGCCCTGGATGTAGAAGGCCCTCTCCCGCCATCACTTCCAATGTACGTTGGCTAACCGAGCCGGCGTCGTATGCTCGGGCCAAAATTTGTTCCACCACGTCTCTTTCATCCGACCGGGTTTGGGACTGGCGCTCTTCGTAGAAAGTGCTCAGCGATAGGTCTTCCTTTGGGTTGATGCCAAGCTCTTTCAAAAAATGGAGGGGCAGTAGCCCGGCCTGCTCGGATGAGCGGCGGCCGAAGGCGAAGCTCTTTCCCTTAAGGTCTTCCACGGTAGAAATGTCTGAGTCTTGGCGAGTGATGAAGTGGGTCATGAAATTGATGTCCACGTCCCGCATTGCTATCACACTGCAAGGCTGATCTATGAGCCTTTTGATCTTCACGTAGCCCAGGGGACCGTTCCATGCCAGGTCTATGTCTCCGGAGACAAAGGCGTCGATCATGGCGTCATAGTCGGAGTATAGCACCCAGTCCATCTGGATCCCCCGGGCGCTAAAAAGCTCTTCCAGACCTTGGAACACCGTCATGTGGGATGTGGATGCCACGCCGCCTAATCTGACCATGTTGACCTCCGGCAAAGGCTTATTCTGGGGCTTAGATTATAATCACTGGGAAGGTCCTGCGGCAACCACGCCCACGGTGACCGCGGTGACCTGCAAAGGAGCTTCCACGCCCTGGGGCAGGTCGACTCGCACTACAACCGGGTAGGTGACCACTCCCCTTTCGGTCCTGGGTGAGGCGGAGACCATGGTTACGGCGCCGGTGAATTCTTGGCCGGGCATCGAGCCGATGGTGACCAGCGCCTGGGCGCCCGCCTGAATTCGGGAGACTTCGGACCCGTCCACCACCCCGCGTACCTCCAGGATCGTTGGGTCTACTATTTCGATGATCCGTGATTCGTCGGTTACGTCGTCGTCCGGGTCCACGTTGATCCTGGCGACGGTCCCCGCAAAGGGAGCTTGGATGATGGCGGCATCCAAATCTTCCCGGGCATCAGCCAAGGCCGATCTAGCCTGGGCCACGTTGGCTTCTAGCAATGACAGGTCTATGGCGTTCGGCCCTTGAGCAAGGATCTGGGAATCCTTCTTGGCCTCTATCAGGCCTTCCACGGCCAATTGGACATCTCTTTCCCTCAGGGCTAACTCTAGGAGGTCTTGTCCATCCTCCAAAATGGATAGGTTGTCCTCGGCTTGGGCTAGGGCGCTTTGCGCGGCCGCCAAGCCGGCTTCCAACACCGCTCTTTTTAGCGGATCTAGCCCGCTGGATAGTCTGTTCATCTCTCGGTCAGCGGCGGTTAGGTCCTCGGTCAAGAGGCGGACTCGAGATTCCACCGAGGCCACCTCCAGGGGATTGGCGCCAGATTCGATAGCCGCCAGGGTTTTTTCCTCTGTGGCGAGGCGGGCTTGAGCATCGGCCAGCGCGGCCTGTTTAGACCGCTGATCCTCTGAATCACCCGCCGCATCTGCAGAGTCCAGGGCTGCATTGGCCTTGGCCACTTGGTCCCTAGCGCTATCGGCGGCTTCCCGTTGAATGTCGATCTCTCCGGCGTTGGCGCTTGCCCTGGTATCATCCAGGGCCTGCTGGGCGGTCCTAAGGGTGGCGTCGGACACCGTTACCCCCGACACAAGCCGGGTTCTTTCCAGGGCGTCGGGGCCTTCCTCCAACTCGTCCTGGTCATTGATGGCTGAGTTCAAGTCTGCCCTGGCCACGTCTATCTTGGCCCGCAGTTGTTGCAATTCCAGCGTTTCTTGTCCCTTTGATTCGGCGCCGCTATCTGATGGCCTTTGCAGATCAGCTAGGTCCCGCTTGGCCTTGTCTAGGTTTCCCTGAGCCAGGGCAATGCTGTTGGTGAGCTGGTCGCAGTGATTCAGTAATGGAGCGGACTGGAATTCCCGGCATTCCAGACTGCCGACGATAAGACCCAGCCTTGCTTGGTCGGTGTTGGCCAAGGTCAAGTCATCGCTGGTTAACTCCTCTGCGGCCTGAAGCTCCGCCAGAGAGCTGGAAACGTCGCCGGCCGGATCGGGCGCCAGCACCTGCTTCAAGATAAAGTCCGTCAATGCGTCGTCGGCATCCTTGTGGTCTTTGGTGGCGTCGGTCACTGTCTGGCTTACCAGGGCCAGTTGAGCCGTCCGTCCGGCCTCGAAATCTTCAAACGCCACACGAGCGTCCCTGAAAGCATCTTCGGCGGCGACCTTGGTTTGAAGGGCATTACCCAAGTCATCGGCATGAGTGGGTGTGTTGTCCGAAAGATTGTCCAGCGCCTGCTCCAATGCCAATTCCGCATCGGCCGTGACGCGGCGGGCTTTGGCCAGGGCTTGTTGGTAATCCCGCTGGAAACCGGCCAAATCCTCCTGAGACCGGTCGGCCGCCAGTTCGGCGTCCGCCACTAGCTGCAACGCCGATGCCAGGTCTTGGCTATAATCCAGGCCCAGGTTGGCCAGACCTTCCAAGGCATCGTCCAGCGTAAGTTCGGCGGCGGCCCGTTTCTGCTGGGCCTGGGCCAGTTCCCGGGCAGAGTCCAGTTGGAAGTCAACCAGGTCTTCTTGAGCTTGGTCAAGGTCCAACTCAGCTTTAGCTTTGCGCTGAAGGGACTGGGCTAATTTTAGGTCGAAGTCGAACTGAAACGCATTTAGAGACTGCACCGCCCGGTCTTGGGTTACCCCTGCCTTAGCCTCCTTTTGCTTTGCCTCGGCGAGTTCCTGTTGATGATTTCGTTGAAAATCGTCCAGGTCCTCCTGGGCCTGATCCAGGCTGACCCGTTGCCGGGAATAAGCCCTTTCCAGGTTGGCCACGGTTGTGGCATCTAGGGCAGCTAGAGTCTCTCCAGCCGTAACCTTCTGGCCGGCGGCAACCGATATCTCCCCCACTTTCCCGGCCACGCCAAAGGTCAATTCCTCCCGAACCAGAAAATCAAGCAAGCCTTCCACCGGGACCAACGCCGTATTGCCGCTTGCATCGATAGAACCAGCGCCAGGACCGGCGCCACCGGCGTCCGTCTGGCCGGCGGCTTCGGACCTGCCGCACGCCGCCAGTATGAGGGCCGCCAATAAAATCGTTAGGATCGGGCGGTATCTGGTGTCCTTGAACCAGAATCTGACCGGTCTTTTGAAAATGCTCACTTTTAGATACCTATCCATTAACCTAGTCTCAATATCTTGAATGGGCGCCATTTTAGTTGTCTCCCGGCTGGGGCTCTGCTACCCGCGGCTGGCGCAGCGGGTTTAACCGGCCTAAAACTGAGCTGATCCTTCCCATAGATTGGGGCACGGATTCGTGGGCCACGGTATATACCACCGGCACCACTATCAGGGTCAGAAATGTGGAGCTCACCAGCCCGCCGATAACTACAGTCGCCAATTCAGCGCCGATCAGCCCCGATGCCTCGGAAGTCGACAGAGCCAAAGGCAGCAGCGCGAATATCGTGGTGAAGGCAGTCATTAGGATGGGCCTCAACCTGACCTCCCCTGCTTCTAGCAGAGCGTCGTAAACCCCGTAGCCCCGTTCTCTTAATTGCTCCACGAAGGTGATTAGCACAATGGCATTGGTCACCACGACGCCGATCAGCAGCAATAGCCCCATGAGCGCCGACAGGCTGAGGGACCGGTCGGTAATGGCCAGGGCGGACAAAGCTCCTACCACCGCTAAGGGCAAGCTGAGGACGACTACCAGTGGGTTTCGTAACGACCCGAGGCTGGCCACCATGACCAAGTAGACCAGGATCACACCCACTGCCATAGCGGTGAACACATCCTCAAATCCCTCGGCGATCTGTTGGAATATCCCGCCGGTCTTGATGGTAACCCCGGGCGGCAGATCGACGGACGCAATCCTCTTATCAAGCTCTCTGCCCACGGCTTGGGTGTCCTCGACGATTATGTCCCCAGTTATGGTGGCTGAACGTTGTCCGTCGAAACGGCTGATGGTTACCGGCCCCCTCTCCAGGGCGATCCGGCTGATGGTACCCAGTTTGACGTTGCCAAAGGGACCCTGTATCGCCAGGCTGCTTAACTTTTCGATAGCATCGGCATCATTCGGAAGGCCGGTGAGCACCACGTCCATGGTGACGTCTTCTATATCGACTTGTGAAACTGTCTGTCCCACCAAATACCGGGTTACCTGCTGGGCCACAGCGCTGGCGCCTAGCCCAAACTCGGCTGCCATTTGAGGGTCCACCTTGATGGACAACTCCTCTCGGGCGGAACTTAGGTCGCTGCTCACGTTGATCACGCCATCAATGGTCTCCACCACGGCCTGAATCTGCTTTGAGGCGCTGGAAATGGAGGAAAAATTGCTGCCCGTGACGGTGATCTCCATCTGGTCGGAGGGTGGGCCACCGGAGATTTCAGCAACGGTGATGGTGGCCTCTTCATCGCTGGGAAGCAAGCTTCTTATATCTTCAGTGATGCTTTCTGGAACGTCGTCCGTCAAGGTAACGATGATGCCTGCCAAATGGAAACCGCCGGACCCGCCGGCGGTGAAATCCTGTGTCCCGGTGCCAATCGTGGCCTGGTATGCGTCCACAATTCCTTGCTCGCGAAATTGCTCCAACACCCCTTCCACGCGGACCACATGTTCAAACGTATTGCTCACCGATGTACCCGTGGGTAGATCTAGATCAATGGTTATGAACTCCGGGGTCCCCGACGGAAACAGTGTCACCGGGATAATCAGAATGAGCCCCAAGCTGGCCCCGGTGATCAACAACGCCGCCAGGATCGTTATGATCTTATGGCCCAAGGTCCACACCAAGGTTCTAGAGTAGATTCGCTGGGAGAACCCCAGCGGAACATCATCGACCGGCCCGCCGCCCGCCGTGCCGGCCGGCTCGGAAAAATCTCCCTGGCGCAGCAGCACGACTCCCAGGGCGGGGACGGCAGTTAGCGCCACCACGGTAGATGCCAGCAGCGCGAAGCTGACAGACATGGCAAAGGGCGAAAAGAATGACCCCACTAATCCTTGGATGAAGGCCAGCGGCATAAACACCACCACCGTGGTCAGGGTGGATGAGATGATAGCCGCGCCCACCTCCCGGGTCCCATCCACCGCCGCCTGGATGCGCTCTTCCCCCGCCTGCATGTGGCGGTACATGTTCTCCAGCACAACGATACTGTCGTCGACCACCCTGCCCACGGCTATTGCCAGGCCGGATAGCGTCATGAAGTTCAAACTCAGGTCGGTAAAGCCCATGATCAGTACACCGGTGAGAATGCTCAGTGGGATGGAGATCCCTACGATCAAAGTGGGCCGCAAAGCCAGGCTGACACCCCTAATCAGCCCTGGCCGCAGATTCGCCAAGAAGATGAATACCACCGTGATTGCGAATAAAAAGCCCAGGAGTCCCTCCTCGAGGAGGGTGTCCAGTTGGCTCTGGACCTCCGGGCCGTCGTTGGTCAAGGTGATGACTTCCACATCCGGAGGAATCCCCTCGGTCTCCTCCAGGGACTTCAAAACCTGCTCAGTCACCTCCACCGTGTTGGCGTCCGGTTCTTTGATGACCACGATCCCCAGGCTGGGCTTCTGGTTTGTGCGGGAAATCAACGTCGCCTTTTCGGTGCTGAATCCCACCTGGGCTACGTCCGAAAGCCTCACAGGACGGCTCGTGATCATCCCGGAAGCGTCCTTTTCGAAGCCAATCACCATGTCCCGGAAATCTTGCAGCGACCCCAACTGGTGGGAAGTACGCACCGGGTAGGATATGTCTCCGTCGTCTATGCTCCCGGCCGGCACGCTGATGTTGTTATTGGCAAGGGCGGCTGCCACTTCGGACAGACTCAACCCCAGGTCTTCCAATTTGCCGGCATCCGCCTTGATATTCACCTGTTCGTCTACTTTACCTATGATGCTGGCCTCGAATACACCGTCAACCCGCTCTATGACCGGCACTATTAAGTCATCCACAACCCGCTGCAACGATGGTATGTCCCGGTCCCCCAGGACGCTTAATTGCATCACGGGAAAAACGTCGGTGGCTATGCGGCTGACAATGGGATCGGACACGCCGTCGGGGAACCCGATTCCGCCCAGGTTGCTGACAATGTCCCGCTCTACCTCCTCCATGTCTCTGCCGAAGTCGAAGGTGGCGAGAACCAATGATGCGTTTTCGGTGGAGGTCGATTGGACCTCCTGCAGGCCGGTCATTCCGGCAATGGCGTCTTCTATGGGATCGGTCACGTCCCGCACAACCGTATCGGGGTTGGACGACGGATAGACCGTGACGATGGTGATATTGGGGAATTGGATTTGGGGGAATAGCTCACGCTCCAGACTCCGGTATGTGTACACCCCAGCGGCTAAAACCAGCAGGATGGCAAGTATGGTGACCGAACGCCGTTGGAGGGCCAGGGCCGTCAGGAAACTCATGATCTACGACTCATCACAGCCGCGCTGGGCAGCCGACCAGAGGATCTCCATGGCGTCCACCACGGTCTGAAGTTCTTCCACGGTCAACCGGCCGGCCATCCGGGTGAGCCTTAGCTGGTTGATGCGCAGGAACCGGTCCATCTCTTCCCGGCCCCTGGAGGTAAGTTGACAGGTCACAACCCTGCGGTCGGAGGCGTCGGGCGCCCGCTCAACTAAGCCCTTGTCGACCAACCGGTCGATCATGCTGGTAGCCGAGGACATGCTGGTGGTCAGGTGCCCGGCTATGTTGCCCATCCGTTCCGAGCCGCGGCCCAACAGACAAATGGTCCGAAACTGGGGCATGGTCAGCTCTAGATCGGACCACTCTTCATCGGATTCCGGTCGCATCTGGGCCGAAATACGTTCCACCAGGTCTGCCAATCTCTCGGAAAGCTGTTCTTTAAGTGTTTGCATATATCCACTGGTATATTTTGTTTGATACAAACTATTATTGCAAGACAAACAGAGATAGTCAAGCGGAATATTAACCCTTGAGTAAAAACGATTCCCGATGAAGCCTTGTGAGTAACGGCATGGCGAGAATGTTAGGGGCATTCCTTGGGGTGCAGCCCGAAGCGAAGCCGGGAGGGAAGCCGGGAGGGAAGCCGGGAGGGAAGCCGGGAGGGAAGCCGGGAATGGAAGAGCCGCGGGTGCAACTCAAAGGTAGGATTGCCCGCTGCCGGGGGGTTAGGGTTCGAGTTTGGGATTCAACGGTGGCCCATTGCCATGGCCTTGGACTCGCTCATAGACCGCAAGCGCAACATGGCCGCTGTTCCCAGTATGGGACCAATGGCTAGCATGGCAAAGGCCAGACCCCAGCCTATGGAATCGGCCAAGACGGGCACCAGCCAGATGGGAACGATGGTCAACAGGAACCCCAGCCCGGTCTGGAACGCCAGGGCGGTACCCCTGTAGGCATCCTCGCTCAGCTCCGTCAGTCCGGTGGAGAATTGGGCGGAATCGGCCACCACCGACGCTCCCCAAACCAGGGCGGCTACCGCGATGACCAACCCCCATTCATGGGGAAGGAACCCGATGAAAAGGGCGGTCCCGCCGCTGATGATCATAGCCACGCTGGTTGCCAAAGTGCGGCCGTATCTTTCGGCGAACAAACCCGCGGCGACGCATCCGGCGGCCCCCGCGGCAAACACTAGGAACGTGACCAGGCTGGCCAAGTCCAGCGACCCGCCGATCAAGCTCTTAGTTCCGTAGACCACCGCCAGGTATGAGGATATCCATGCCCACATGGCATACAGTTCCCACATGTGGCCCAGGTAACCGAAGAAGATCATGCGGGTGGCGGGGACCCTGATTGTCTGTATCAAGTAGCTGGGGTTGAACCGGCGGGCCGGCACGTCCAAGGGGCCGTCCTGCACCAGGAAGTAAACGATTGCCCCGGCCAGGACCGCCAGGATGGAGCTTAGATATAAGGTTAGCTCCCATTGGGAAACGAACACCGAACGCAGCAAATGGGGTGAACCGGAGCCCAGGGTCAGCGCGCCGATCATCACGCCGATGGCTATGCCGCGCCCGGACCGGAACCAGCCGGACAGGATCTTCATTCCGGGTGGATAGACACCGCCTAGAAAAACGCCGCTCAACAGCCGCAGGACCAGGGCGGTGGCAAAACCGCCGGGCAGGAAAACCAGGGCAATGTTGCTGGCGCCCGCCAACACCGCGCAAATGGCGAACAATTTGCGCGTGTTCATCAGATCCGCCAGGTTGGTTACGGCTATTATCAAGGTGCCCAGGACAAAGCCCAGTTGAACCGTGATGGTCAACCAGGCAATGTCAGCGCTGGAGAAACCACGTTGCGTTTCCAATGCGGGAGCGATCGCGTTGGTGCTGAACCAGACGCTTAATGCGAAAACCGTGGCGATGGATAAAAAGACCAGGGTCCGCCACCGGGCCGGATGTTCGCCATGGGCTGCGCCATTTGCCGGACTGGGCTGAATTTGGCCCCGTGGGTCTGCCATCAGCCTTCGCCGCTGGTGGCTTGGGTAAGGGCGGCATCCAATATCCCGGCTGCTTGGTCCATTTGGTCGTGGGTGGTGGTGAACGGCGGGACGAACCGGATCACGGAGCCGCCCCGGCGGAGGCTGAAGATCAAACCGCTTTCCAAGCAGATCCGCCCGATATCGTGTCCCGCTTGGTACGCCGGTTCTTTGGTTTCCTGGTCCGTCACCAGTTCGATTCCTTGGAGCAATCCCCTGCCCCTAATGTCTCCTATGATCTCGTGCTTCTCCGCCAGTTGTCGCAGGCGGCTGTTCCAATACTCACCCAGTTCATTGGCCACGTCCACCAGGGAGCCCTCCAATATGATGCCGATGCTGGCTATGGCGGCATTGCAGGGCAGCGGATCGTTGGAATGGGAATGTCCCAGCACGAAACCCGACTCCACTACTTTCTCTTCGATCTCGTCGGTGGTTATGGCGGCGCTGATAGCGATACCTCCGCCGAAATGCTTGGAAATGGTGAATATATCGGGTGTCACGCCCTCATTTTCAAAGGCCCACATGCTCCCCAGCTTGGCCAGGCCTGTTTGTGCTTCGTCCAGGATCAACAACATCCCGCGTTCGCCGCACATGGTTTTGAGACGTTGCAGCCAGCCCGGCGGCAGGTCAATGACCCCTCCGGCGCTGAACAGGGGCTCGGTGATCACCGCCGCTGGGTTACCGTCGGCCTGGGCGTCCAGCAGGTCGAAGCTTGCGTCCAAACAGGAATAATCGCAGCCCGATTTGTCCGCACAAAAGGAGCAGCGGTAACGGTAGGGAGCGAACAGGGCGTAGTGGCCGGGAGCGTAGGGACCGTAGCCCTGGCGCCATCCCGAATAGGTGACGGCCCGGGTCGACTGGCTCAAACCGTGGAAGCTGACCATGGGGCTGGCTACCTCGTAGCCGCCGGTATACCGTTTGGCGATTGCGATGGCCGCTTCGTTGGCGTCGCTGCCGGAGGTCAAAAACATGCTGCGGTTCATGCCGGGTGGGGTAATCTCCGCCAGGCGGCTGGCCAGGATGATCTCCCGGTCATTGAACATGCTCATGTGGCTATGGATTAGGGCGCCGGCGCTTTCTTCCAACGCTTGGATGATGCCGGGATGGTTGTGGCCCAGGGCCGCGCACATTTGGCCCGAGTTAAAATCCAGGTATTCCTTGCCGTTGACGTCCCGCACCACGGACCCCCTACCCCAAACGAAGATGGGACCTGACACGGCGCTCTTGTCCATGCGGCTGCGAAAGCTGTACTTCCGCGCCAGGTCCAGCAGTTCTTCCTCGCTCCAAGGGCTGGTCATAGGCCTCACCAGATTACTGGATGCAGGGTTTTCGAGGGGCGCCCGCCGGTGGTGACGGTTTCATGTAAAGAACTGGTTATGTGGTTTACCACGATAGTTCGATGGCCTTACCACGAGCGGTATGGTTAAAAACCGCTCATCCTGAGCCTGTCGAAGGACCGGCCATCGAATGCATCGCTCTCCGAAGGTTGAAACGGTCTCACTCCCCGAAGCCGTGGTTCGACAAGCTCACCATGAGCGGTATAGGGATTAAAACCGTGCATTATTAGCCCGTCAAAAGGCACAACAGGCAGTTTTAACCAACCCCTAATCTGCGGCAGCGCCCGCTTTGGCCTGGTTTTTGAAGGTTGGCATGACCTCTTTCCCGAACCACTCCAGTTGCTCCAGGGTGCGCTTCTCGGACATTCCCATGGAGGTGCAACCGACGTTGATTTCCTCCAAGCCAGGGAACTGTTCTTGAACCGCCATCAACTTTTCGATGACCATTTCCGGGGGGCCGCAGAGCCACTGACCGGCCTTGATTGCGTTTTCCAGGGTGGGGAGACCTGCGCCGCGAGCCTTGGCAGGATCCCCCATGGATGTGATCTGCTCGGGGGTCAGTTCTCTTACAAACCCTAGTGCCCCAAACATTTTCATGTTTTCTTCAAAGACGCTGCGGATTTCATCCATGGCCTGCTGTTCCGTGTCGGCGAGGTGGATGGAGATGCCGATGATCAGGTCCCCGCCCAACTCGGTTTCCCGGCCGGCCTTGGCCAAGGTGTCCCGCCAGCGAGTGAGTACCTCGCTTCCGGCGCCGCCGGTGGCCGCGCCGCCGCCTACTATTCCTTTGATGCCGTGTTTGACCATGAAATCCATTGCCCGCTGGCCGGCGCTGACAATGGGTTGCCAGGTTTCCACGGGCAGGTTCTTGGGCCTGGGGACCAGGGTCAGCTCCTTCAAGTCGTAGCCCCGGTAGGGGACCTCGGCCGGAATGTCGTAATACTTGCCGTGGTGGGAAAACGACTCGTTGTTGAAAGCCTTGAGGATGACTTCCACCTGCTCTTCAAACAATTCCCGGTTGGCCTCGCTGTCGGTTATGGTGCTGGGTGAGCCGAAGGTATCCACCTCCCGGGAATGGTAGCCTCGGCCAACGCCGAAGATCACCCGGCCATTCGTCAGCAGGTCTGCCGTGGCAAAATCCTCAGCCAGGCGAAGGGGGTGCCACATGGGGGCTATGTTGAAACCGCAGCCAAATTTCAGGTTTTTGGTCAGGTGGGCCAGGTGCACGTACAGCATGAGCAGATTAGGTATGCACTCGTATCCCTCACGCTGGTAATGATGCTCGGCCGACCAGAATGTGCTGTAACCCAGGTCGTCCATCAACTTACAAAAAGAAAGGCTCTTATCGAAGGCGGTGGTCAGGTGCTGGTCTGGGAGCCACCGGTCGTTAACAGCGGTGCCTTCAAACCCGATGTTTTCCAGGTCCACGTTGCCGGCGAACAAGCTGCCGAATCTGGTGATCATGAGTCTCCCCTTTAATGCCTATTTCTGTAGATACCCGTTGGAATCGTCCGTTCGCCCTGAGCTCCGGCCGGAGGTCGCGAGTCGCCCCGATTGCATCGGAGTCACCACGAACGGGGTTGGTAACGCTGATTTTTTCAAAGAAGTATTAGTTTACTTCTCTTCCAGCATTGGCCAATGGCATGGCCGTATTAGCCGGTCGGCTTCAATTGCCGATGATCTGGTTCGTTTGATCTCACGCATCATACCATCAGCGGAAGTAGGGTAGAACCTGGCTGGAGAACATCTCCATCTGGCTGAAGAACCCGCTTGAGTCCGGGGACAGAAAGCCGAAGTTAAAATCCCGGACGCCGGCTTCCACCCGGTCTTCTATGGCCTTGATGCAGTCTTGGGGCGTGCCGGATACGCACAGCGCTTGGGCTATATCTTCGGCGCTTCTTTCGGCGGTCACGTAGCGTTCTCCCACGTTGGCCACGGCCACGGCGAAGGCGGCGTCCTTGTCGGCGCCGATGGATGTCGGCTGGTTCAGGCCCCAGTGGAAATCGCTCATATCGCGGCCTGCTTCGGCGGCGTATTGACCTATCATCTCGTTGCTGGCTTTTAGGCGGCGAACGGTGAACAGATAGGGATACCAGCCGTCGCCCAAGGTTGCCGCCCTTCGCATGGCGGCGTCGCTGCGGCCGGCCACCCAGATGGGCGGATGGGGCTTTTGCGTGGAGAACGGCTCCAAGGTGACGTCGTCAAAATCAAAAAAATCACCGTGGTGGCTTACATGGTCTTCGGTCCACAGGCGTTTCATGACCTGCAACATCTCGTCGGTGCGGCGGCCCCGGGTGCGGACCGAAACACCCACGGCGTCAAACTCTATCTTGGTGCCCCGTTGGCCGCTGATGCCGATGCCGAAGTCCAGCCGTCCTCCCGAGACCACGTCCACCGTAGTGACGGTTTTTGCCAGGAGCACCGGGTCGTACAAAGGCGCGATGACGATCCCGGTCATCACACGGATATTCCGGGTGGCCCCCGCCGCGGCCGCCATGGCAGGAAGGCCCAGCACCGTGGGCCTGGGAGGGTTCCCGTCCATCAGGTGCTCACCCATGGTGATCCGGTCGAAACCCAGGGATTCTGCCTTACGGGCCAATTCAGGAATGTCGCCGAATTCGTCAACCGACAGGCTGCAACCAAATGTCAGCTTGGGTGTGGGCATATCTTCTCCTACCAGCCTATGGCGTACCCAATGTTGCCCTTGGCGGCGACACCGCCCTGGATCACCCCCCGTTCTCGATCGAAGCGGATGCCCATCACCTTGCCGTTGGACCACTCACCGGTCATCTGGACCCGGTGCCCCCGCTTTTTGAGTTCGTCGATCACCGGTTGGGGAATACGCGATTCGGCCACCACCCGGCCGGGATACGCCGGCCGCGGATAGAAGGATGAAGGGAAGTGGTTGGAGTGGACCGTCGGAGCGTCCAATGCCTCCTGTATATCCATGCCGAAATCGACGTAGTTCAAGAAGAACTGGGAGGTCCACTGTTCCTGGGCATCGCCTCCAGGGGTGCCGAAGACCATATATGGGCCGCCGTCTTTGGTGACCAGGGTGGGAGTCAACGTGGCCCTGGGGCGCTTATGGGGCTCCAGAGCGTTGGGCCGCTGGGGGTTGAGGTAAAACATTTGGCCCCTGGTGCCCAGGGGAAAGCCCAGGCCCTTTATCACCGGGGAGGTGCCGATCCAACCTCCGCTGGGGGTGGCGGCCACCATGTTGCCCTCGCGGTCCACTGCGTCCAAATGGGTGGTGTCGCCGGTGTGGGCGTGGTCATGGCCCAGGTCTTGAATGGCGGCCGCCGCGACGCCCAGGGCCTGACGGTTGTCCTCGGCCACCTCCCGCAAGGCGTAGGCCGGAACGCCGTTGCCCAAGTCTCCGGGCCGCAGTTCCAGCGACGCTTCCCTTTCTATCATTTCCCGTCGCATGGACCCGTAGTCCTTGGACAGCAAAACTTCCAGGGGGACCTTGTCGAAGGCTGGGTCGCCGTAATAGGCCTCCCGGTCGGCGAAGGCCAGCTTGTTGGACTCGATGATGGTGTGAAGGTAGTCTGGGGAATTATGGCCCATCCTCGTCAGGTCGTATCCTTCAACAACACCTAGTATTTGCAAAAAAACGGGCCCTTGGGTCCAAGGCGGGCATTTGTGGACTTCAAAATCCCGATAGCTGCTGGTTACCGGCTCTTCGACTGAGGCGTGCCACTGGGCCAAGTCCTCGAGTTTCAGCAACGCGGCGTGTGCTTTGCCACTGGCGTCCTCGACCGGAGTATTAGTGGTGAATTCCAAGATTCGTTCGGCGATGGGCCCTTGGTAGAAGGCGTCTCTGGCGGCTTCGATCCCCGCTATCCTGCCCTTTTGCTTGCCTGCGTCTTCCGCGGCGCACATCGTCTTGAGAGTGTTGGCGAGATCCGGGTTGCGGAATACCTCTCCGGTCTCGGGCACCCGGCCGAGGGGGCAGTACAGATCAGCCGAGGTGGGATACAGGCTCATGAACCGGTCCACAAACGTCATCAGCCGAGATTGCATCCGTTGGTAGACCGGAAATCCATTCTCGGCTAGTTCGATGGCCGGCTGTAGTATCTGGGAGATGCTCATGGTGCCAAACCGGGCCACCGCTGTGGTCCAAGTGCCCACCACCGCGGGGACGCAGGCCGGTAGGTAGCCATCTCCGGGGATCAGGTCTATGCCGTTTTCCCTGCACCAATCGATGGTGAAAGCGTTGGGCGACCAGCCCATCCCGCTAACGGCAAATGTCTTTTGCTCTTTGGCCGAGTATATGAGGGTGGGGACCTCGCCGCCTATGCCGTTGCTCTGAGGTTCCAAGAGGTTCAGGCAAAAACACATCGCCGCCGCCGCATCAATGGCATTGCCGCCCTGCTCCATAATGCGGAACCCGGCCGCGGTAGCCAGATAGTGGCCCGAGGTGACCACTCCCCGAGTTCCCATGATCACCGGTCTGGTCGTGAATTCCGCCATTGGTGCGCCTCCTGTTTCAGGTCCGCCATATCTAGGCCAACGGGAACCAACCACCCCGGCGGCGTAACCGTCCGGTCCAGGAGCGGCCATATTCCTTGGCGGGTATTCTAATGGTTAAAGCTTGTGAATGCACCCGCCGGCGGCGGGCTCACGAAGCGGGCTGGACCAGTT
>MUCP01000044.1 GCA_002816875.1 SAR202 cluster bacterium Io17-Chloro-G2 | reverse complement strand
TCGCAGAGGCGCTTGGACTCGCCGTGGACCGCAACAAAAGAATCCCGCAGCGCCAAGAAAGCTGGGTAATCCATCTGGGCGGCGGCGTTCCAAAGTTTGGGCATGGACCGGGCTTCGGGCATCCAGTACCCGGCGAATTCCTTGGGGACCGAGAAGGGGAAGTCCAGGGACGCCACGGTCCCGGCGGGCGAACTTTCTAGCTCATCGGCCAACTCCCCGCGGCCCAGTTTGTGGCAGACCTCCAGTTCTAGCCCGGCGCCGCTTAACCAGCCTTGGGCCACCCAGGTGTTGTTGTCGGGCGCGGCGCCGCTGAAGTCGACGCCCAGGATTTTTATAGAGTCTTCCACCGGGTTTGCTCCTTTCCGAAACAGGCTTGGTTCAGACTAGCAGTGTGGTAGAATTGGCCCCGTCGCCGGGGCAGGCCGATCCAATCTGCCGGCCCTGCGCCCGAACCCGGCCCAGAATACGTCACTAGTATAAGTCACCAGAATAAGTCAATCGAATGGTCCAGCAGCGGGCGATACACGTGAAGCAGACTAAATCTATTCAGATAAGCGAGGGAATGGCATGAACCTAACCCAACGGCGGGAAAACTACCGGGGCATCTTGGCCGGCGACAAATGCGTCCATCCGGCGTCGGTGTTCGACCCTATCTCGGCCCGCATCGCCGAGGACCTGGGATTCGAGGTGGGCATGTTTGCCGGCTCCATCGCCTCTGGCACGGTCCTGGGAGCGCCGGACATCATCGTGCTGACCTTGAGCGAATTTGCCCAGCAGATCCATCGCATCTGCCGGGCGGGAAATATCAGCCTGATGGTGGACGCCGACCACGGTTACGGCAACGCCATGAACGTGAAGCGCACGGTGGAAGAACTGGAGACGGCTGGGGTGTCGGCGCTGACCATCGAAGACACCCTGTTGCCCCGGAGCTTCCAGGGAGGCGACAATCAGCTTATTTCCGTAGAAGAGGGCGTGGGCAAGATGAAAGCGGCCCTGGCCGGACGCCAAGACCCCAGCCTGGTGGTCGCCGGACGGACCAGCGCGTTGCGCATGGGAGGCGTGCCAGAAGCTATAAAGCGGGCCAAGGCTTACCAGCAGGCGGGAGTGGACGCCCTTTTCATGGCTGGGGCCCAGACTAGGGAAGAGATCCAGGCGGTGAATGCCGAAGTCAACATACCCTTGCTGTTGGGCGGGGCCGGCGGCGAGCTAGCCGACAAGGAATTTCTGGGGGCCAACGGCGTCCGGGTGGCGTTGCAAGGCCACCTGCCATTCTACGCGGCCATCAAGGCGGTTTACGATACTCTGAAATCCCTGCGGGACGGCGTGATGCCGGCGGACCTGGCGCCGGGCCAGGCCTCGGCCGACCTCGTGGCCCAGGTCACCCGCAAGCAGGACTACGACAAGTGGACCCGGGAGTTTTTGGGGTAAAGAAGGCCAGCCGGCCCGATCTTACAGGAACTAAAGACAGGCGAAAAATCTCATCCTGAATCCTGACGGAGGAGCGAAGCCATGAAAGTCACGTGCAACCATCTACATTTTCGCAGCGAAGACCCCGACGCGGCCGCCAAATTCTACTGCGATAATTTTGGGGCTGAGATCACCGGAGAGCGTCCCCTATCGACGACAAAGTCGATCACGTTGGGGCTCAACGGCCAAACACTGATGACCATTTCCGGCCGGGCCGAGGGCGAAGACCCGGTGGCGGGCTCCACCGAGCCTCGCTACGGGCTGGACCACTTCGGGTTCGAGGTCGACGACATGGAAGAGATGGCCGCCAACCTGAAGTCCAACGGAGTGAAGTTCAACTGCGAGCCGTGGACCATGCCATCAGGATCAATGGTAGCTTTCATCGAAGCACCGGACAAGGTCAGCGTGGAGATCATTCAACGGCCCAAGGCCTAAAGTGAGTCAACTGGCTTAGAGCCCCGAGAAAAAGTCCGGCTCCACCCTTTCACCCGGACTGACCGGCGGAAACGGCCGGATGTATTGTTCCCGTCCCAGGATGTCGGCGGCCACCTGCCGTGGCACCCGGTGGTAGGGCCAGTCGGCGGCCACCTGGGTGCGGTGGCATAGGATGCAGGCCATCTTGTTCTCCAGGTGGGCCTCCACGTCCAGGTCCAGGTGAATCTCTTCCGGGTCGTTGCCTTCCTGGGCCCGTTCCGTGGATGGCAGAGGGACATCGATCCCCGCCTCCCGCAGCTTCAATGCCCACATCCGCCGAAATCCTTTTTTCCGGGCGCTGTAGAACAGCCGGGCGGCGGCGTGGGGCTCAATGCTTCCCGATAGCTGTTCCGGAAAGGCAGAGGGGTCCGCCGCTTGGTGGAAAGCATGGGTGGTATGCTGGGATATGGCGATGTGGTCGGGATGTCCGTAAAGGCCTCCCTGTTCGAAGGTCAACACGACCTGGGGCTGGAACCGGCGTATCTCCAAGACCAGCCGCTCCACTACCTGTGCCCCATCGGCGTTGACCAGGGCCCGGGGGTGGCTGTTGGGCGAGGTCCCCGCCATTCCCGAATCCCGGTAGTCCCACACCGTGTGCTCGGCCAACCCCAGGGCGCTTACAGCGCAGGCCAGCTCCACCCGGCGAACCTCTCCCAGGGTCTCCTTGGTGGCCGCTCCTTCCTGACGTATCTCTCCCTCTTCTCCCAGGGTGGCCGTCACCAACCGCACCCGCACCCCCCGCGAGGCATGGGCCGCCAGCGCGCCGCCCACGGGGAAGGCTTCGTCGTCGGGATGGGCGAAACAAGCCAGCAGGCGATGTTCAGGCACGGTCATTCTCCTGTTGATGCTACCCGGCCGGGAACAATTGGCGGCCCCAGCCTGGGCGCCAGTTTAGGACGGCGGGCAAACCGCGTCAATACGGTGCGCCGGAGACCAATCCGGCGCCCTTGCTGGCTGAACAATGGATTGACACCCAGTGGCTTATAATAGATTTGTTGACAGTGCCCAGCGCCGACACTACAATCCGGCCCGGTACACGGGGCCAGTAACCGCTGGTTAAAGACTGACAATGGTCAACGGGAGGGTGTTATGGCAGAGATTCTAGGCCTGGGAGTTTCCCACGGACCCATCATCTTGACCCCGCCGGAGGTTTGGCACCAGGGAAGGGAACGGATCTACAATCGGGTTCCCAACTACGAGAAGCCAGCCCAGTTGCTGGAAGAATTGGGCCAGGACAACGGCTTGAGCCAAGACAAGGCAGACCACCAACGCATCGTTGAGTCCTTCAAGGTCATGCATGACAGGCTGCACGAATGGGACCCCGACGTGGTGATGATCATCGGCGACGACCAGGTTGAAAACTTTCGGGAAGACAATCTTCCTCCCTTCTGCCTGTTCACCGGGTCGGAGGCCGAGGGATATCCCTTCCAAAGGAGCGCCAGAACCAACCTTTGGGATGCCGCGCCGGAGACCAAGTTCACTTTCAACTGTCCCAAGGCGTTTTCCCAGGACATGCGGAACTTCCTGATTCGCGACGGATTCGACATGTCCTCGTCGGCGGCGCTGAAGGGTTGGGAGTGGGGATTGGCCCACGCGATCATCAATCCTCTGGTCTTTCTAGACCCCGAAGGGAAGTTCCCCCTGCTCCCGCTCTTCGTGAATTGCTACGGCGAAGAGGCCGGCCCCGACTACCCGCCGCGGCCCACGCCCGCCCGTTGTTATCAGTTGGGCCAGGGAATTCGCCGTTTCCTGGATACCCGTAGCGAAAAGGTGGCGGTGGTGGCGTCTTCCAGTTGGTCCCACAGCTTTTTGGCCCACAAATTCCAGTGCCGGGAGATCGACACGGAAACCGACAGGAAATACCTGGACTGGGTGCGGAAAGGCCAAGGAAGCAAGCTGGCTGAGGTGGCACCCGAAGACCTGCAGCAATCCGGCGACCACGAGATACTCAACTGGATCATCGCCTTGGGTGTCTTGGGCGACAGACCTGCCGAGATAATCGACGTGCGCGACTCCAACACCCAATTGGCCTTCCGGGTCGCCGCCGTGTGGGACTAGCAGTTTAATTTGGAATATGGGTCGATCCGCCAAAGGCGGATACCACGATAGTTCGCCCCGATTACATCGGGGTCACCATGAGCGGGGGGCTCTATTTACCCGTTCGTCCTGATCCGCCTACGGCGGACGAAGGATGGTCCATTTTGGATAGGCGCCTGAATTGGTTTCTAAGCGCCAAATGGCCACCCTCGCGTCAGGGATCAAAGCCCCCACCGGGGCTTGATGAATTAGGATAAACCCGCCGGCGTGCAGCGAACGGCCGTCTAACCAAACGGCCCGCCCCGGGTAACCAACTCAGGAGGAAAAACATGCATTTCGGTCTGATCATGGAGTGCGACTACCGGTACGGCAACACGCTGCAAGAATCCTTCGACGAGGCATTCAGCGTGGTGGACGCGGCTGAATCCGGCGGGCTGGACGGGGTGTGGTTGGCGGAACGCCACTTTGCCGCCCCCAGGGACCCCCTGGACCCAATGGGAGGGGGAATTCCCTCGATAGTATCGGCGCCCTTGATCATGGCCAGCGCCATCGCCGCCCGAACCGAGCGGATACGCATCGGCTGCGCCGTCGCGGTGCTGCCCCTGTTGCATCCCATTCGCATGGCCGAAGAGGCGGCTACCGTCGACCAGATCAGCCGGGGACGGTTCGACTTCGGTGTCGGCCGCAGCGGGTTCGCCAGGTCCTACCAAGGGTACAACATCCCCTATGACGAAAGCAGGGAGCGGTTCCAGGAGTCTTTGGACGTCATACTCAATGCCTGGACCCACGAACGTTTTTCCCACAAGGGGAAGTTCTTCGAATACAACGACGTTTGCGTATTGCCCAAGCCTTACCAGCAGCCCTACCCGCCGGTGCGGATCGCCGCCACCACCAAGGAGACGTTCCCCAGGACTGGGACCCAGGGTTACCACATCTTCGTGGGACTAAGAGGACTCGACCGGCCCGACCTGGCGGAAAACCTCAGGGAGTACCAACGGGCGTGGAAGGAGGCCGGACACGAGGGCAAGGGCGACGTGTTCTTGCGGATTCCCATTTACGTGGCCGAGACGGAGGAAAAGGCCCACTCCGAGCCGGAAGAGAGCACCTGGCGGGCCTACCGGCGCCTGGCGGAAACATTTGGGAATTCCGCTTCGGACAGGGGCGCGACTCCCGACGAGGAAAGGACCGAACGTTACCAGCGGCTTTCTCAGATCACCTACGATGACCTGCTTCGGGACCGTCTGGCCTATGGGACACCCGACTCAGTGGCCAAGCAACTTAAGGAGATAGCCGAGGAGTTGCAGCTTTCGGGCATCATCGCCGAGACCAACGTGGGTGGCTTGATTCCCCCTGATAGGGTGAAGAACTCCATCCGCTTGTTCGCCGAAGAGGTGGTCCCTCAACTTAGGTAGGGAACGGCTGTCTCCTCCCATTGGATCACAAGGCGTCGCTTTACGTTGTCATGTCAACCTCAGCCGGTTGCGGCCCTCTGCGATGTCATGCTGAGCCAGCCCCGATTGTGATCGGGGCGAAGTATCTAAAAATGTTGACGTGATAAACATTAATCGCGCCAACGACTTTAGATTCTTCACTTCGCTCAGAATGACAGGTTGGTGGGTCCTTAGAAAGGCAGTGTGGATGAGGCAGACAGTTTAAATCGCCAACCCGCCCTGCTCTACACCCGCGGCAGCAAGTAGCGGTCTATGGCCTCGGCCAACCCGTCTTCCTCCACCGGTGGCGCCACGTAATGGGCGATGGCCTTTACCTCCTCAGCGGCGTTGCCCATGGCGATCCGCCACCCGCAGGTATGCAGCAGGGGCAGGTCGTTGTAGCTATCGCCGGCGGCAGCCATCTCCAATGTGGAGATGGCCCAGATCCGGGCCAGTTGCTTAGCGGCCAACGCCTTATCCACGCCCTGCCTGGTGAAATCCACCGCCCACAGCCCGTTGTAGGGCAGGAACACCTTTACCGATTGGATGCCGTTCTCCCCATCTGATTTGCCTCCAGATTGGCCAGGGAAGCTGGCCGCCAGTTCGTCTGCTGTCTCTTCCTGGAGGTCCAGGGCAGAAATCCGGGTAAGGTCCCAATGGGGCAACCGGCCGTAATCCCGCACGCTGGCGGTGAGATGGGTGGCTATGAAGGCCGAGCCCATCTCCTGAAGGCGGGCAATCACCAGCTGGGCGTTTTGGGGCTTCAGGGGACGGCGCCAGATGTGCTCGTGTGTGGCCGGGTCCAGGATCGTCGCGCCGCCGTCGCATATCTGGGGTGAAGAAAGCCCCAAATCTAAGGCGTACCGGGCTACATCGGACGCCTCACGGCCGGTGGCGATGGCCACGGGCAAACGGCGGGACAACCGGTCCATGGCGTCCTTCACCGCCGGGGTGATCCTTTCGCCGGGGCCGATCAAAGTGCCGTCCAAGTCGAGGATGACGGCCCGTATCTTGCCGCTGGGCATACCGGTATTCGGCGGGTTTAAGGTCATGATCTAGTCTGCGCTCCCGGAAGAAAAAAGGGCAGCTATGGTGCTGCCCCTTAGCCATCAATCAATCGAAGGGGAACCTTCCCAAATCGTCCCCCTTACGAAGGGGGTGTATAGACCGGGGACACCACCCCCCCAAATGTCCCGGCTTTGTCGAGGATTCGCGACAAAAAAGTCGGAGCTTCGTTCGCCAGCTGCGGGATGGTTCAGCTAGACAATGGCTTGGAGCAGATGCCGGCGTACCGACCCTAGACCCCAAAACGCCGGTCTAGCGGAACGCCGGCATGACCTCTTCGGCGAAGAGCTTCATGGATTTGCTGACCTGTTCCTTGGGTAGGGGACCAAATCTGTGGCTGGCGCAAAAGATGTCGTAGCCGATGAGATCATATTGCGCTTTGAGTTGCTTGGTGACGGTCTCTGGGCTGCCGACCAGGGCCAAACCGTTGTCGATCCAGAACTCGAATGAGGTATTCATTCCCTCAAAGACCCGGCCCAATTCCCTTGAGGTTGGCGAGTCCTGGTTGCCTTTGAATCCGATGCGGGTGTTGGCCAGGCCCGTGCGGCCGAGTCCCCGAGACGTAAGCATAGGCTGTTCTGCCTCTTCCCGCGCCTTCTCGTCGGTCTCGGCCACGTGCACCGCCCTGGTCAGGAACGTGCGGGGCATGGGGCCGGGGTGTTCGCACTCCTTCCAGGTCTTGCGGTATAGGTCGAATTTCTCGGCGATGGTGGTGTCGATGTCGATATTTTGCGATACGTGGTAGTTATTCTTGGCCGCGAATTCCAGCGAGGCCGGGCTGTGGGCGCCCACCCAGATGGGCGGATAGGGCTGCTGGTACGGCTTGGGCACGGGCAGGGCTTCGTCGAACTTCCAGTAATCGCCGTCGTAAGTGACCTCATCCTGGGTCCAGGCTTTGACGATGATCTCCAGCGCCTCCGTGGACATCTTCTGCCGCTCGAAGAAGGGCAGGTTCCAGCGCATGAACTCGTGCTCGGCCACGCCAATGCCGGTGCCGAACTCCAAACGCCCGTGGGACAGGTGGTCCAGCATGGCGGCTTCCTCGGCCAATCGTATGGGGTTATAGAAGGGCAATTGATAGATCATAACCCCGAAACGCATGGTGGTGGTCTTTAGGGCTACCGCGGTCAGGTATACGCTGGGCGCCGTTAACTGGCCGACGTGGGAGTTCTGGTGCTCGATGATGTAGTAGGACTCGTAGCCCAGCTCCTCGCACATTTGAACTTCGTACAGGTGCTGGTCGTAGACATCCGCCGCCACCGGCGAGGTGCCCATTTCGTGGGCGGGGAAGGAATCCCAAATGCCAAACTCTAGCTTTCCCATGTCACCCCCTGGCGTCGTTCATTCCACAACGGGCGCCGAATCGATGATGAGACGATATCACAAAACGTGGGTAACCGCTCGCAGGGTACGGTGATTTCTTAGCCCCCTTCCGTTATCCCAAGAGACGCTGGCGCAAAGGGAGAGATTGGTCTTCCAAGCACGGCCCTCTCCCTCGTTCCCTCTCCCGCGGGAGAGGGATGCCTCCGATGAAGTCGGAGGCTGGGTGAGGGTAGCGCGCCAAGGAAAACCTCGGTGGATTTCTGATACTGTCCGAATTAAAAAGGTGGGACAGGCCAATGCCTGTCCCACCTTTTTGTTGCAGTTTGCTGCTGCTTAAGCGAAAACCAACTCCTGGTTCTTGCGGCCTTCGCGGCGCAT
Source organism: SAR202 cluster bacterium Io17-Chloro-G2 (assembly GCA_002816875.1). GTDB lineage: Bacteria > Chloroflexota > Dehalococcoidia > Lucifugimonadales > UBA3495 > Io17-Chloro-G2. The sequence continues at coordinate 34,299 of MUCP01000044.1, read as the reverse complement.
CTCGGCCAGGCCGTCTTCGGCTTTCTCGAAACTGTTGCAGAACAACTCTATCCCGTTGCCGTCGGGGTCCTTGAGATAGATGCTCTTGGTCATGCTGTGGTCGGTGGTGCGGTCGATCTCCACGCCGCTGGCGTTCAGATGTGTGTAGAAATCTTGGAGCATGTCCCAGTTCTCCACCTGAAGGGCCATGTGGTTGAGTCCCAATCCGCCGTCAGCCACCGGTTGGGCGTCGGGCTTGGCCTGGAAAAGAGCCAGGTCATGATGGATCTTTCCACAGGTAAGGAAGGTGCCGAAACCAGGGCGCTCCACGGCAATCCCGAAACCTATGATATCGGTATAGAACTTGGTGGATGCGTCCAAGTCTTTAACATTGATGACCAGATGGCCGACGCGCTTTACATTAGGCATATCGTGTCCTCCCGTCTTGTTCGTCTGATTGGCTACGCAGCAGGACCGTTCCCGCAAACTTGAGTTGTACTATACGCTGAACTTATTCAAAATCCAAGGGCATCCAGGCTGCGGCACGAGGCAAACGGCTGCCATTTGGTGACAGCTATCTGGCATGGCCGGATCTTAGTCCGTCCGCTCCAAAAAATCCCGGATCCGTTGCATGGCCGGCTCTTTGTCGAAATTGTCATAGAGGAGGATTGCGTTGCGGACCGGGTCGCCGCCAAAGAACCGCTCGTACAACACCTGGCGTCCGGCGAATGCGCTGCAGGCGACGTCCCAGGCCAGGTGGAACAGCCTGGACCTGTCCTTGGCGGTGGCCGTCTCCGTGGACAGGTACTTCTCCATTTCCGCCGCGATGGGCGTGTCGAAGTCGGCTTCCGAGGGGAGAGCCATCAGGCTGCTGGACCCCATCTGCTGGACTATCTCGGCCAAGCGCGGGTATATAGTCTTGGCGAACATGTTGCGGGCCGCCACCAGGGGTTCCCGGGAGGGACACATCACCCCCCACTCGTCCATCTGGGCGTCGGCCTCCGCCGCCCTCAGGCAAGCCCTGAGCGCATGCAGGTAAACGATGACATCGCCCATCCGCTCCTGAACGTGGGGAATCTCGCCCGACCCCAGTGTGTCCACCATCATCGAGAGCAGGCCCAGCATGAATTCGGTCTTGACCACCGTGCGGGTCACCACCTGGTGGCCGGTGTGGGCCAGGGCGTGGGTGTTGGACGAATAGTTGTTGCACAACTCTGGGTCACCCAGCAGGAAAACCCGCTCCCAGGGCACTAGAACGTCGTCGAAAAACACCACGGCGTCCATCTCCTCGAAGCGTGATCCCAACGGATGGTCGAAGTGTGAGCGGTTATTGTCGAAGCTCTCCCGGCACAAGAACTTGAGGCCCGGCGTGTCGCAGGGGATGGAGAAGGAGAAGGCCTGGCGCCAGGCGTCGTCACCGATGAGATGTGTCCTGGTTGGGTACACGGCTATCTCGTCGGAGATGGGTCCCAGGGTAGCCAAGATGCGGCTGCCCTTTACTATGATGCCGGCGTCGGTCTCCTTCATGACGGTCAATGCCACCTGGTTGTCCAAGATGTCCACCACCGACTGGGAGCGGTTGCGTTGCAGGTTGACCAGGGTGTGGGTCAGCGTTACGTCGTTCTCCCTGAGGAACTCGTGGTAATTCAGGACGTTCTGTTTGAACTCCGGCCGGTCCTGGGCAAAGTAGTCGGCAGCCGCAGCCCATGCGGTGATGCCCACGTTGAGGAAATCCGGGGTGCGGGCCATCATGCCACAACTGGTCCATGCCCAATTGGCCATCATCTGCCTGCGTTTCCTCAGGTCCTCTTCGCTTTTTGGCGCCATGAATGATAGGCCGACCTGGTCTCCCGTCGATGGCGAGGCGAAGGTCATGTCCTTGCCCACCTTTGGGTCGTGTTGCAGGTCGTAGAGGGCGGCCACCGAGTTGACTCCGTTGCGAAAACCCGGGTAGCTGGTCACGTCTTCCACACGCTGGCCTCGGATCCAGACCTCCCTGGGCCGGTCCTTGAGCCCGGCGATGTATTGCTTGCCTGTCTTCGCCGGCATGGTCTCCCTCCACCGGGCCAGCCTTGGAATCACTCAGGCGAGTCTGGGCTGGCGCGGGAATCGAGTGTAGCAGTGGCCTTCAGGCGTGTCAAAATGCCGGTTTCGGCCTCGGATCTCGCCCGTCGCGCCGGGTGAACAGTCTGCGAAACCTATACCAAATGGGCGCCGCTGAACCGGACTTGACACTGTTTCAACCGAGGCTACAATCAGGCCGTAGACGCAGCTTTAGCCTAGAATAGCGGCCGCATCTATTCATCTCATCCATGCGTTGATTCCAACCATGATCTGCCCATCCTGCAAATTTGAAAATCCACCCGGCTCTGCCTTCTGCGAACAGTGCGGGAGCAGGCTTGAGCCGTTGTGTCCGGCTTGCGGTTCCGATACCTCGGCCGAAGCTCGGTTCTGCCGCGGATGTGGCGCCAGCCTGGCGGCAGATGCCCCGCCCCCCGCCGCCACCCCGCCCATCTCAACTCCCGCTCCTAGTCCCAGCCAACAACCCTCGTCCTTCGCCGATGGCCGCTACCAGGTCAAACGTTTTCTGGGCGAGGGTGGCAAGAAGAAGGTCTACCTGGCCCAGGACACGACGCTGGACCGTGATGTGGCCTTCGCCCTGATCAAGACCGAGGGTTTGGACGATACTTCCCGTACTCGAATACGCCGTGAGGCCCAAGCCATGGGCCGGTTGGGCTCTCATCCCCACATCGTCACCGTTTTCGACCTGGGCCAGGAGCAAGAGCAACCCTACATGGTTACCGAGTTGATGGGCGGCGGAGACCTGGAAGGATTGATAGAGGATGCCGAGGCTCACCGCCTTTCGCTGGAGCAGGCCATCGGAATCGCCGTTGAAACCTGCCGAGGACTGGAATTTGCCCACAGCCGGGGCATCGTCCACAGAGATTTGAAACCAGGTAATGTCTGGCTAACCTCGGACGGCATCGCCAAGATAGGAGACTTCGGATTGGCGGTGGCCCTGGACCGTTCACGGCTGACCACCGAAGGCATGATGGTGGGCACCGTGTCCTACATGCCTCCCGAACAGGCCATGGGCGGCGAGTTGACTCCCAGATCGGACCTCTATTCCCTGGGCGCCATGCTCTACGAGATGGTCACGGGCAGGCCTCCTTTCCAGGGCGACGATTCGGTAGCCATCATCGGTCAACACATCAACACGCCGCCGGTGGCGCCAACGTGGCACAACGGGGAATGTCCTCGCCAACTTGACGCGCTGATTTTGCGGCTGCTGGCCAAGGACCCTTCGGAGCGGCCGGAGGCGGCGGCGGATGTGTTGGCTGCTTTAGAAGCTATAGATCTGGCTGATGACGTAGGGGCAGGTTTCAAACCTGCCCCTACCGATGATCAACACTCTCTAGACAGTCTGGCCGGCGGCGTGTTCGTGGGCCGCCAGCGGGAGATGGGAGAACTCAAGGCAGCTCTGGAAGACGCCCTCTCAGGTAAGGGAAGGCTGGTGATGCTTGTGGGAGAGCCTGGCATAGGCAAGACCCGCACATCCCAGGAGCTTTCTACGTATGCCACTCTTCGTGGCGCGCAGGTGTTGTGGGGCCGGTGCTACGAGGAGCAGGGAGTACCATCTTACTGGCCCTGGGTGCAGGCGATCAGGTCATACGCTCGTGAGAGGGACCCCGAACGCCTACGTTCCGAGATGGGCGCGGGCGCTGTAGACATCGCAGAGATAGTCTCCGATGTTCGTACCCAACTCCCAGAGCTGGCAAAACCATCTGAATTGGACGACCCTGAGCAGGCTCGCTTCAGGTTGTTCGATTCCATCGCCACGTTCTTGAGAACGGCGTCCCGAACTCGGCCGATTATGTTGATTCTCGACGACCTCCACTGGTCTGACCAGCCATCGCTGATGCTGCTCCAGTTCGTCGCCAGGGAACTGTCCGGTTCGCGTCTCCTTCTGGTAGGAACATACCGGGACGTGGAGCTCAGCCGACGACACCCGTTGGCGGCGGCCCTGGCGGAGTTGACCCGCGAGTCCGCCGCAGGCGGATTCGAGCGAGTGTTGCTGCGGGGCCTGACCGAGGACGACATCGCTCGATTCATCGAAATGTCCTCCGGTGTTGCCACACCTCGCAGTCTGAGTCAAGCGGTCTATACGCAGACGGAAGGGAATCCTCTGTTCGTGACAGAAGTCGTCCGGCTGCTGGTGCAGGAAGGCGACCTATCGGCTCAGACCGTGCGCGACCGCGGCTCATGGGAGATACGCATCCCAGAGGGTGTTCGGGAGGTCATAGGGCGGCGGCTGACCCAGCTAACCCAACGCTGCAACGACACGTTGACGATAGCTTCGGTAATTGGTCGAGAGTTTGAGCTACGGCATCTCGACAGGCTGGTGGACGACCAGACCGAGGACATGCTGCTGGACGTGCTGGAGGAAGGCCTCAATGCTCGGGTGATCGAGGAGTTGCCTTTGTCGGCGGGGCGCTATCAGTTCACCCATGCCCTGATACAGAAAACGCTCAGCGACGAGCTGTCGCTCATCCGGCGGGCGCGCCTGCACGGGCGCGTAGCCGTGATGTTGGAGGGATTATACGGCGATGACGCCGAGGCCCACGCCCCTGGACTCGCTTACCACTTCGTCCAGGCCGAGGCCTCGACAGGCAGCGAAAAGCTGGTGCGGTACTCCTTGCTTGCAGGCAAACGTGCCCTCGATGACTACGCCTATGAGGAAGCAATAGCCCACTTCGAGAGAGCGTTGGCGTCGAAGGGCGATTCGATGGATGCCGAGACTGCAGACATATTGGCGGGCCTGGGGCGAGCTCAGATGGCGACATTGAGCCTCTTTGAAAGTCCACGGGCGGCTCACACCCTCAGACGCGCGTTCGAATACTACGTCGAGAACGGAGTGGTGGCACGCGCCGTCGATATCGCCGCGCTGCGCCGTCGGGGTATTAGTGCAGGTGGTGAGGAAGTGGTCGAATTTATCGAACGCGCTCTTGGTCTGGTGCCTGAGGATTCCCACGAGGCAGCGCGTCTTCTGGTCCAGCTTGGGATTCAAGTAGGTCAGGCGGGCGAATACGATCGTGCGAAAGAGGCGTTTGATCGGGCTATCGCCATAGCCGAGCGCGAGGCCGATTCCACTCTCAAAATGCGGGCATTTGCGTATGCTGCGGATGTGGCTTTTTACAATGGGAACTCGCAGGAGAGTGTGGACATTGGATTGCAGGCAATCGAGCTTGCTCAGCAAGCCAACGATCTGGACGCAGAGGCTCTAGCGCATGTATACGTCGCGTTTGGTTACGTGCATCTTGGGGACCCGACAGAGTCTCAAAGATATGCCGACTCGGGCCTTGAAGTGGCTGAGAAATCGAGGCATCGACAGAGCCTCGGCAACGCTCTACTTGTGCATGGGATCTTGGCTGCCGCCCGGGGTGATTGGAACGAGGCGCGAGATTCTAGTGTTCGAGGGTTGGAATTGGCGCAGCAGCGTTTGGGACACCTGTGCGTACGAATCTTGCACGAGTACCAAGTTGGCAACCCCGAGGAGGCAGGGCCACTTCTAGACACATTGGTAAATATTCTAGAAAGTGGAAGGCCTGTCGTTGGTATTCCGCGTGGGTATGCCGCCATAGTCATAGCCGTTGTTGCCCGCCAGTTCGGCGTTTCACGGTACTTGGAAACTGGTAAGCAAGCAGCAGCAGCCAGCGTGTTATCACCCACACCCGCCGCCAGCGAATCCGGGAGGATATCGCTGGCGTTGATAGCAGATATTGCCGCCGCCAGGGAAATTTACGAATCCCTGTCCACAATTCGTGGAAGTTATTTATGGGTTTCCTGCGACCGAATGCTTGGTCTTCTTGCGGAGGTCATGGGCGACCTCGACGCCGCCCAGACCCATTTTGAAGATGCCTTGGCGTTCTGCCGCAATGGTGGTTACCGTCCCGAGCTCGCTTGGACCTGCTGCGACTACGCCGATGCCCTTCGAGAGCGACACGGCGAAGGAGACCGGGCAAAAGCCGTCCAACTGCTGGAGGAGTCGCTGGCCATATCCAACGAGTTGGGCATGCGCCCCTTGATCGAGCGTGTCCTATCCCGGCGGGAGATACTGAACGCGTAGCGAGCGCTAAAATTTTAGCCAAAAAGGAGAGTTTCAGATGAAAGGCCGAGTCGTAGCTTGTAAAGAATACGGCAAACCCTTCGAGATTGACGAATACGAAGTTCCCACCCCGGAGCCCGGCGCGGTCCTGCTTAGGATGACCCAGGCCGGTATCTGCGGGTCGGACCTCCACGTTTGGCGGGGCGATCAGGTGAACGTGCAACTGCCACCCGGCGGCAGGGTCATGGGCCACGAGGGCACCGGCGTGGTGGAAGCCCTGGGCGAGGGCGTTTCCACCGATTCCCTGAGCCAGCCCATCAAAGAGGGAGACCGCATCGTATACGCGGCCGTGTTTCCCTGCTACCATTGCCACCTTTGCCTTAGGGGCGATACCAACTGGTGCGTCAACCGGGGGTACGCCCCCGCCGGCGTGTGGCCTTATTTCACCGGCACCTACTCAGACTTTTTGTACCTGCCGCCGCGCCATCCCCTTTTCCTGGTCCCCGGCGAGCTTTCCGACGACATTCTCGGCCCGGTCAACTGCGCCATGGGCACCGTGACCACCGGCCTGATGCGGGCGGGACTCAGGGAAGGGCAGAACGTGGTCATTCAGGGGGCCGGCGGGCTGGGCATCCACGCCACCGCCATGGCCAAGGACATGGGCGCCGACCGGGTCATCATCCTGGACCGGCTTACCAACCGGTTGGAACTCGCCGAGGAGTTCGGCGCCGACCACACCATTAATATCGAAGAGTTCAACACGGCGGAGACCAGGGTGCAGCGGGTGTGGGAATTGACCGATGGCCGTGGCGCCGACGTGGTGATGGAGCTGGTGGGCCGGGCCGAGCTTTTGGCCGAGGGTATCGACATGCTGGGCAACGGCGGCACATTCGTGGAGATCGGCGACATCGTGGCGGGAAGGGAGGTGTCCATCGACCCCTCCAAACTCCTGCGCGGCAAGAACATCGTGGGCTCCTTGATGTATCGGCCCGACCTGCTGCCCACCCTGCTGAATTTCCTAGTGAAGAACCGAAACAAGCTTCCCTTCGACAAACTGATCTCCCATAAATTCCCCTTGGCCGAGGTAAACGAGGCCTTTCCCCAGGCCGAATGGAGCCAACGCCAAACAGAGATCACCAGGGCGGTGCTGGTGCCTTAAACTCTCGGGTAATTTTCTGAACCCATATTCGCCAGGCCGGTAACATCTAAGAGCCGCTAGCAAAATAACCCTCGTCTTTCCGGCGCAAGCCGGAATCCAGTGGGGAGCCATTCTGGGTTCCTGCCTCCGCAGGAACGACGAGGGTCATACGCCGAGTCTTTTCCTGTCTGAGGCTTGCAGCCAAGATTCGGAACGACGAGTTGCGGCTTCCAGGCATATTGTTAGGGATTCTAAGTCTCGGCATAGATTAGCGTAAGTAGGTGTTTTTGGATGACCGAAAAAACAAAGAGCAGTCCTCACGTTTCCGGCGCGTCCCAGTCCCAATTGATAGAAAACGCCCGGGAGCTTGCCCCTCGATTGGCGGAACGGGCCCCCACGGCGGAGGCCGAGCGTAGGCTGCCGGTGGAAACCGTTCAGGACCTGCACCGGGCCGGCCTTCTGGCCATGAATATCCCTCTGGACCAGGGAGGCACGGAAGCGGAACTGGACACCCAGTTGGCAGTGTACGAGATCATCGGCGGGGCCTGCGCCTCCACCGCTTGGGTACTGGGCAATCATCTGGTCTTGTGTGCCAGGATCCAAGGCATGATGGGCGACGGCGCCCAGCCTCACATTAAGGACGTGGCGGAGAACGGCTCGGTAATTGCCCACGCCGCGGTGCCCGGCGGCACGACGAGAAAGGCTGACGGCGGGTTCGTTACCGGGGGGCGATGGCCCTTCGTCAGCGGCGCCAACGTGGCGGGCTTGATCGTCCTGAGCACCATGGTTCCGGGGCCGCCCCCCGGCTGGCAACCACCCGCCGGAGGCACCAAAAACAGCGCGGATCCGCCGGCCGCCCACAACCGGTGGCTGTTGGTGGCGCCAGACAACACTGGCCTGCGTATCGAGGAGACCTGGCGGGCCATGTCCCTTCGAGCGTCAATGAGCAACGACGTAGTCGCGGATGAGGTATTTGTGCTCGAAGAGCTGTCGCCAGTGGATAACCGGCCGCCACCCTATAGGCCATGGCTGCCCGAAGGCCCGGCGGCGCTGAGGGTGCCGTTGAGAGCCAGAGTTTGGATGTCGGGCATGATGCTGGGAATCGCCTTGGCCGCCCTGGATGACACGCTTGAGTTTGCCATGGGCCGCAAAATGTCCATCGGAGGTCAACCCAGGACCAACATGCCGGGGAACCAGTTTGCCGTGGCCGACGCCGCCATGGAGATCGAATCCGCTAGGGCGTTTCTTTACCAGGAGGTGCGGGCCATCATGGCCAAAGCCCAGGCCGGAATAGAATTCCAGGCCATGGACGCCACCCGCATGGAGATGGCCGGGCTGGTGGCTCGGGAAAACGCGATCAAAGCGGTGGATAAATTATTTACCATCCGCGGCGCCAACGGGCTATTTGAGACGGGGAACTTTGAGCGCTACTACCGGGACGTTCGGGTTGGGACGCTGCACGCGGCCACCTCGCCGAATCTGACCAGGGAGCAGGTGGGCAAGAGCCTGTTTGGCGTGCCCGCCGACGTGCAGCCCCGTTGGGGTTAGGGGGATGCGGAGCCATTGGTGGAATCAGGGCGTGATTATTGACACGAAGCCGGTGATCAGAAGCCGTTAATCCGAAGCCGTTAGTCCGAAGGGGTTAGTCCGAAGATGGAAGCTTGCGGGGCGCTTGCAACTCCATCTCGGTGTCGCAACACTGGATCTCTCCCTCTCCCCCCTTGGTGCACAACACGTTGCTGCCGCAATGGGGGCAGATGTATCGTTTTCCCAGGTCGTTGGCCATGAAAACGTCCTCCGGAATGTCTAGGCTGGTTTTTCTAACTTGACTACTGAGGCATTGAAGCTGGCAACCGGCAACCTGCTATGTTTTGAGCTCCATCGGTTGCTGGCAGCACTGTATGGCCCCGTCGCCGCCCCGGGTGACGATGAACTCCGAACCGCATTTCGCGCAGATATAGCGTTTACCCGTTTGGTTAGCCAATTGGACGGCCCCCTGATTCACGTATAGCTATAAGGGTGAGATGATCGCAAAATTATTATAGACAACAGGCTCGGCGGGTTCAACTTGCCGGGCTTAGCCTTTGGAATCATCCGTCCGCCATGAGCATGTCGAAGGGTCCGCCTGAGGCGGATGGTTCGATCCGCCTCAGGCGGACACCACGAACGGAATTTGTAGCGGCGATTCTGGCAACCAAGTGCTTAGACCTGCGGGGCGGCGTCTTCATGAAACTGGACCAGAAAGCTTGCTTCCCCCAGAGGCATTCCGTCCAAAAGGATTGCGGCTACGTGGTTGCCCTCCCGCTGCACCGGGATGCGAAAAACCTTGATCCAGCGCTGGAAAAGTATCCCCTCCTCCCAATCTATCTGCTGGGGAGGCGGTGGTTCCAGGGGTATACCCGGCGCCTTGATGGCTACCAGAAGGTAGTGTGGCCCTGGCGATGCACCGCCGATGCAGAAGACCAGGTTGAGGTCGACCTCGGCCAGGACCGGTTGGCCGGGATCAGATTCGGTGGCGGGAGGCGGCAGCCGAACCAGGTCCACCAGGTCTTTCAGCACCAGTTGGCCGCCGGGTTCTTCCTCGGTTTCTTTGCAAAAAAGAGCGTATTTCAGGTAGGGTTGGCCGGTTTCGGAAGCCAAGGGCGGGATTCATCCTCCTGGCTGGCGGGTTAATGGATTGCTGGGTTAGCTCTGGCCAATTCTAGCATGGGCGGGAGGCAGCGAAAACTGCGGAGGCCGCCACCAAGAAGAAGCTCATTGCCAATTTCGGCCGTTGCTGCGAAACTAGCCACGCGGTCTGGCGCCGGCCAGACTTGAGCTTTTGGAGGTTGATGGCCATGAGTTTGACCGAGCAGAAGTTATCCCAGGGGATGTCCACCCAGCAATATATAGACCAAATCAAAGTGAATAAACAGCCCTTCCAGGACATCTACGATGCCGTCAAGATCCCGGCGGCGTCGAAAGTGTTCTTCGACGGTCTGGCAGAGCCGGTAAAGCTGGCCGTTTTCACCGCCGATTGGTGCGGCGACGCCATGAGCACCACGCCGGTGATCCTCAACCTGGCGGAGAACTCGCCCAAGATCTCGGTGACGGTGTTCAACCGGGACGAAGAACTGGAATTGACCAACAGTTACCTGGCGGAAAACCGGGCTGGAACGGTTCCGGTCTTCGTAGTGATGGACGGATCGATGAACGAGATAGCCAGGTTCATCGAGACGGCCGGAGAGTTGGTCCCGGTGCTCGACGCCATGGACGAGGCTATCGCCAAGGAGATAGCTTCAGAGCCCGAAGAAAACGCCAGGGCCGCGGGAAGGGCCCGGCGGACGGCCTTCAGGGTGGCCCACGCCGAAGAATGGGGAGAGGTTATTCTGGGGGCTTTCCAACGTGTCGTCGCCAAAGGCCTGTCTCTGCCTCAGACCCAGAGGCCGGCGGTGGACGGCACCACCTGGCCGCCCGAGGAATAGCCGGACCTGACGTTGGCCGAATTCATATGTAGGGGCGCCCCGATTGTATCGGGGCGCCCCTACGTGTCCAATATGCGCCTTAAGGATTCAACCATGCCCGATGTGATCATCAACATGGACGACATGAACGCCATCTTCTCGGTGACCGACGTGATGGGGATTCACCGGGAATCGGTGAGTGTCGAATTGACCAGGGAGGACCCCGGTTCCATCAACCGGACCGGCGGCGGCATCATCGAGTTAACCGTTCCCGAGACCCGCAGCGCCCAGGATTTCGCCTCCGAATTGCGGACGGCCCTGGAGGCCATGGGCTACGTGGCCTCCGAGCCTGTAGATGACGACGAGGAAGGCGAGATTTGAGTCGTTTCCGCCCCGGTTAACTTCGGTGTTGGCCCTGCGCGTTTATTGGCCGGGGGTTTTTTCATCAGGCGCTAGCCCGTGCCGGGCGGCGTAAGCCGCGGCTTCGGTGCGGTTGGCGGCGTCAGTCTTGTTGAGAATACTTCTCACGTGGTTGCCCACCGTGTTGACGCTGATGATCAATTCCGCTGCTATCTCCCGGTCGGTCTTGCCTGCGGTGATAAGACGCAATACTTCGGCTTCCCGTTGGGTGATCCCGTCAGGATAAGCGGGCGTGCGGACCGGTTTGGATCCGGCTAGTCCCTGAAGGGCAGTCACCCGCACGATTAGCGGCCCCATGCCGAGTTCGCTGGAAATGGCCAATGATTCGTCGAGCAGCGCCAGGCCATCGGTTAGGTCATTCTCACCGTTACGTTCAAAAAGGGCACTGGCGTAGTCGTAGCAGGTCCAGGCCAATTCTGGCCTGTAGCTTGCCTTCCTACAGAACGATAAAGCATCCTCGAGGTGTCTCATAGCCTGCTCGATGACCCCCATGGTCTGAGACAGGAGTCCGAGAAGGCGATCAACGGTTGTCACGGTCCACAGCATGGTGCCGCGCTGCCCCTGAATATATGAATAATGGTCGGCTGCCGCAGCCTGGTTACCGGTCTGGACGGCCACCATGGCGAGGGCAGCCTTGGCGTACAGGGCCAAAGTAGGAGTGACCGATCGGGATGAGATAACCCCCTCGGCCGCAGCTTCGGCTATTTCTAAGTAAATGGGAACGCCGGTGATGCGGGCGATCGCGGCAATCGCCATAGACGTTCTTCCAGTCGAGAAATTTCGGTCTAATGAGAGTCGTTGCGCCTCAACCAGCCGTTGTAGATATTCTTCACCCCGATCAAATTCCCCCGTCTCATACTCTAATAGAGCCCGGATCCCTACGAGTTGCTGATTCAGCTGGGCGATCCCCATGCCGGGCCCCGTATATTCGCGGCCTGATTGCCAATCACCCTCGACACACGACAGGAAACTGATTGGTACGGCGCTCAAGAAAGCAAGGAATCGGGGGGTGCTTCGCCGCTCGGTCAGTTCACGAAGGCCTGAGGCATGGGCGCGGGCAGTTTCAAGATCACCCATGTGAAGCAGGCTCACTACGGTCCACCACCGAGGAAGCACTTGAGAATAGGTGTTTTCTTCGCCGGTGGCCAATCCTAGAGCTCGTAGACCGTTTTCCACGCTTTCTTGCCACCGCAGGTGGTTCCCGCTCACATCGGCGGCATAAGCCAGGGTTTGCACCTCCAATGCTGTGTCTTCCTCCCGCCTGGCGATGGCGATTGCCCGGCTTAAAGATTGTTGAGCGCCTTCGTAGTCAGCGTCCGCCAGGCCGAGGAACCCACCGTATCGGGATAGCAAGCGGCCCGCCTCGTGGGAGTCGCCTGGAACCATCGTCAAGGCACGGGCCAACAGCTCTGCTACGCCTGGGATACCGCCTGTCGGGGGCGCGATGGGGAACGATGCCGCGGCTACCGCCAGGGCGACATCCCCCGTTTGGGCGAAGTACTCAAAAGCGCGGCTTAGAGCGGCGAACGCCCGTATCAGGTGATGTTCGGATCCACTGGCATAATGGGATTGTGCCAGGCCGAACAGCAGAGCCGCGCCTTCCGCGTCTTCAGGGATCTTTTGACCATGGATCTCCAATCCTTTGGCGTGCAACCCCTGGGTGAAGAATCCCTCTGATACCTCATGGGCGTAGGCTGCCAACGCCTGATCCCCGGCCATCAAGGAGTAACGCGTCAGTTTCTCAGGCCCGACCAATGGCTGGGCCTCGCCGAAGTGATGAGCCAATACTCCGGCATGCTGATCCAAATCGTGTTGGTGCAGCACTTCCAGCGTCTCTCCAACCGCCGCGTGCGATTGCGCCCTGCGCATGGGCGGTATCTCTTCGTACACGGCCTGTTGGATCAGCGCGTGACCGAACCGGTACCGGCCCGACCCGTCAGATAGCGATTCGACGATGCGGATGCCCAAGGCGTCGTCCAGAGCTTCCAACAATTCGCCTTCGTCAATCTCTGGGCTCAGGGCCCGAAGCAGCGGTAGATCGAAGTCCCTGCCAATCACGGAGGCAGTTCGCAAGATCTCGTTGCAGGTGTCTGGCAATCGGCTGATGCGTCGCAAGATCGATTCACGTACGGCGTCTGGAATGCCGGTAATCCATGTCTGGTCATGGACCAGTTCCTCTGGGCTGACCGAACTAACCACTTCCCCGACGAACAAGGGGTTGCCCTCGGTGCGCCGGTGCAAGGTTTCGACCGCGGCATCCGATACGGCAACCCCCACTCTGGCTTCGACGAATTCACCCACCTCCCGCCGGCTAAGGCCCGCCAGTCGTACCCGTTGGAAATTATCTTCACGTACCAGACTCCCCAGGGTCTGGGCCAAGGGATGGCTTCCCGTTACCTCGTTATCCCGGTAAGTGCCCACGACCATCAATGAGTCACCCGAAATCTCCCGCGCTAGAAACTCCAAAAGCAAAAGTGACGATTCATCAGCCCAGTGCAGGTCATCGAGGATCAGCATCAACGGGTGGCGGCGGCTAACATTCTTAAAGAACGTGGTGATGGAGAAATATAGGCGGAACCGGCCTTGCTCTTGATCCAGGGGCGGCGGTTTTTCCAACCCTTCTAATTTGAAGGTGAGCTCCGGGAGAATCTCGAAAATGTCCGCCGCTCCCGGCCCCATGTCCTGGCGCAGCAGGCTGGCATCTGCTGTTTCCACGTAGGTGCGAATGGACTGTAGCCAGGGCCAAAGGGGAGGCGCGCCCCGGCGCTCGTGGCACCATCCCCATAGCACCATGGCGCCTTGGGCGTCTGCCAAATCGGTCAACTCACGGGCCAGGCGGGTTTTTCCGATACCCGGCTCCCCGGCCAGCATTACCATCTGCCCCTTGCCAGACAGCGCGCCGTCTAGCGCGCCGGCCAGTACGGCCAACTCTTGCTGGCGGCCGATGAGATCGAATGCCCTAGATTCGCGGCTAGTCAAACTCACCCACTTCTGTTCCTCGTTGGGCGCAAATTACAACAGGCAAGGTTCATCGCAGGATATAGCCTGGTGGTTCAATCAAGGTTAACAGCCTGAGTATGCCATATTGGCCTCTCCTTCGGCAGGCTCAGGATGAGCGGTTGTGGTGCCTAGGGCCCTGACCGTCAATGATAATGCAGCCGCGGGTGGACCGGAATCAACCGGCTCGGCCAACCCCCGCTCATGGTGAGCGGTTTTTGGTGCTTGGGGCTATCCGCTGATATTCAACGGGTTGGATGCCTGGCCAGAGTCGTCGGGCCTCAATATCCCGGCTCGCGCCACTCGAAGGCCAGGGTGGCGAAGCGGACGAACACCGCGCCGCCGGGAGCTGCGAGAGGTCCGTTGGCTGCCAGAAGCGCGATGGTGTGCTGGTCGCCCGCCTTGGGCTCGGCGCTGACCACCACCCGCTGGGGAACGTTGAATCCCTGTACCGCGCCCCTGTCCCGGTTGCACTCACCGTCGATCCAAATCTCGCCGTAATCGTCGATGCAGGTTTCAAACAAGCATCGGGCGCCCTGGATGTCGCGCCCTTCGATCGACGCCGGCAAGGTCACCTTGGTGCGGTACCAGGCGAAGGTCAGGCCCTTGGAGTGCCATTTGGCGATGTCATCGCTCACCTGCCAGGCCGAATCGTCGTAATCGGGCAGGCGGGCGGGACTGCCGGCCAACTGGGAAACCATCCCCTCGTTGGACTCTCCGGGCACCAACCCTGGACCGAAGCGCCATTGGCCCTGCACCAACCTCAAACCCGCTGGGACTTCCAACCGGATTATCTCTCTGGGCATTTGGTTACCCCCTTTGCAAATCGTAGAATCTTATATCTGATCGGCCCAACTATTAGGGTGAGACCGGGTCAGACGCCGACGATCCTGATGCCGGCGTGTATTTTGTGGATGCGGTTGATGTTGACCAGAAGGGGCGTGATCTGCTCCACGTATTTCGCGTTGGCCAACCCGCCTCCGTCCACCGGGCGTAGGTCCGGTATCTTTCGCACCAGGTCCATCACCAGGGCCTTGGCTTCGCCGTGGTCGGAACAGACCACCACGTCGCCATCCATCACCGTGCCCGGCTCCTGCAACTCCTCGGCGCTGACGTTTTGAAATGCAGCGACCACCTGGGAGTTTGGCAACAGCTCTTGGGCTTCCTGGGCGGCGGACCCAGCCTCTACTTCCAAGGCGCTAGCTCCTCGGCCCCGTTGGAAAACCATGGGAGCTATGACGTTCACCACGACCTTTCCATCCAATGCATCGCCCAAAGACTCCAGGGTGGGGCGTTGACCTTCGTAAGGAAACGTGAGGAACGTCACCTGAGCGGTGGCTGCTGCCTCGCCATTTGCGGCGCCCTGAATACGGGCGCCGGGCGCTGCCTGAAGAAGCTCTTGGGCTGCGGTTGCTGCCCTGGATGCGTCCCGGGAGCCGATTATGACCTCTTCTCCGGCCAGCGCCAACCGCAGGGCCAGCCCGCGTCCCTCGGGACCGGTGCCACCCAGAAATGCCAGCATGCGTCTCCTCCCGAACCCTCTGGTTTGTCAATTGGTCTACCGTAGAGTGGCCCACCGGCCCGGCTGTGTCTGCCCTACTATAGCCGGAAAACGGCCTCTTAGAAAGGGTGACCAGCCCCTCCGGCGTTTGTCGTCTTGTCATCCCTACAGCCGTGCGCCATAATAGCCAAAACCCGGCCCGGAGGGCCGGTCTTGGATTGATTCCCAATCAAACAATCCTGAGAGAGGTGCCGATATGGACGAGGACGCAAAGAAGACAGCGCTAAGGATGATTCCCTACGGTATGTTCATCTTGACGGCTAAAGCCAAGCAGGGCCAAGACATAAGCGCGGCCACGGTCAATTGGATCACCCAGGCATCATTTGCCCCGCCACTGATCGCCGTGGGGGTAAAGGCGGATTCCGGAGCCCATCAACACATAAAAGACACCGGAAATTTTGCCATCAACGTCATCGGAAAAGACCAGATCAACACCGCCTTCACCTTTTTCAAGTCCAACGAGCGGGAAGGCGACTCCATCGGCGGCGAGAGCTTCGAGGAAGGCCCGCAGACCGGCTGTGCCTTATTCACCAACTCTCCGGCCTGGTGGGAATGCAAAGTGGTGGGCGAGGTTGGCCAGGGCGACCACACCCTGTTCGTGGGCGAGGTGGTGGAAGCCGGGGTCAGAACCGAAGACCAGACCATACTGATGCGGGACCACAACCTCAACTACGGTGGCTGAAGAGGTGAGGCAAACCCGTGGGAGGAGCTAGATCCATGTCTACGGTCGATCTGACAAAGGCGGCGGCCATTGTTGGCATCCACGAGCATGTCACGCGCTACGCTCCCGACAAAAGCGAGCTGCAGATCCAGGGCGAGAGCGTCATCAAAGCCGTGGAGGATGCCGGCCTGACCAAGGACGACGTGGACGGCCTGCTAACCGCCGGGAACATCCGCAACAGCGGGCTGAACCTAGCGGACTACCTGAATATGTACCCCAAGATGGTGGACAATACCACCGTGGGTGGCGGCTCCTTCGAGTTCCACCTTTCCCACGCGCTCAACGCCATCGCGGCCGGCCGGATCAACTGTGCTGTCATTACCTACAGCAGCCTGGCCCGCTCGGGAGGAATATCCGTGGGCACCGGCGGGGTAGCCAGGTTTGGCCATCCCAGGCTGGACCCCTCTCCCGATAGCTTTGAAGAGCTGTATGGCTTAACCACCGTGGGCTTGTACGCCATGATCGCCCAACGGCATATGCACCTTTACGGGACCACCTCGGAGCAACTGGCCGAGGTGGCCGTCGCAATGCGGAAACACGCCTCCATGAACCCAGAGGCGTTGTTTAGGGACCCCATCACCGTGCAGGACGTGGTGAATAGCCGGATCATATCCACGCCGCTGCATCTTCCCGACTGCTGCGTCATAACCGACGGCGGCGGCGCGGTGGTGGTGGCATCGGCGGAGATGGCGCGCAACTGCCGCCACGACCCGGTGTGGGTGCTGGGCGCGGGTGAGGCAGTGGCCCATCAGGGCGCCGGCAAGCGGGACCTGCAATTCATCGCTGCCAAGCAAAGCCATGAACCGGCCTTCGCCATGGCGGGGGTAACGCAAGACGACATAGACATGGCTATGATCTACGACTCGTTCACCATCACCGTGCTGGAAACCCTGGAAGACCTGGGGTTTTGCAAAAAGGGTGAGGGCGGAGACTTCGTGTCGGGAGGCCGGCTCCAAGTCGGCGGCGAACTTCCCATAAACACCGACGGCGGCGGCCTGTCTTCCAACCACCCGGGAATGAGGGGCATCTTCCTGCTCCTAGAAGCCACTCGCCAGCTCAGGGGCCAGTTTGAAGGCACACCCCGCCAGGTGCCCGATTGCCAGGTGGCGTTGTGCCACGGCACCGGAGGCGCGCTGGGATCACGCCACAGCGGCGGCACCGTTATCTTGGGGAAAGATTAGATAATGCCCGAATGGAAGAAGCCCCTGCCCACGATTTCGGGCGAAACCAAACCCTTTTGGGACGCCTGCCGACAGGGGAACCTGTTAATTCAGAGATGCGGCAGCTGCCAGGAGTATCAGTTCTATCCCAGGGGGATTTGCGCCAACTGTTGGTGCGAAGATATCCAGTGGGTGACCGCCAGCGGCAGAGGGACCGTTTGGACCTTCACCGAAACCCGTCAGAACCGCACGCCTGGTTTTGAAGAAGAGATCCCGTACGTGTTGGCATTGGTGGAACTGGAGGAGGGCGTCAAGATGTTTACCAACATCATCGAGTGCGACCCCAAGGAAGTGAAGATAGGCATGGCCGTGGAGGTCACCTTCGTCCAGGCCAACCAGCAGGTGTCCATCCCGTATTTCAAACCGGCTGCGTAAACGCCTTGGACGGGGGCACCGGCAGGGATCATTCGCCTTTGATCAAACGGTAACCCAAACCTCGCTCCAAAAGTATGAAGCGGGGGTTCCGAGGTTCGCGTTCCAGTTTTTTCCTCAACCGGGTGATGTAGGTGCGCACGTAGTCGTCTTCGTCCCCGTATTCCTCTCCCCAGGCTCTTTGTAATATGTGCCTCGGCGTAACGACGCTGCCGGCATGGTTAACCAGGACTTTTAAGATGGCCCACTCCTGCTGAGTCAAATGAACCGACTCTTCGTGACTGGAAACCTCCCGGCATTCCAGGTCTATGGACAATTCGCCGCACTGATACTGGGATTCCGCGCCGGAGGAATCCGCGGGCCAAGCCGATCGCCGCAGGATGGCCCGTACCCGGGCCAGCAACTCTTCGACCCGGAACGGTTTGGTTACATAGTCGTCGGCGCCCAGATCCAAAGCCGCCAGCTTGGATGACGTCTCGTCACGGACACTGAGGATCATTATGGGGACCGTGGAAACTTGGCGCACCTTCCGGGTCACTTCCAACCCATTGGCGCCGGGCATCAAGATGTCCATTATGATCAGGGACGGTCCATCGGAGTTCAACCGGTCCAGGATCTCGTTGCCCTTGTCGAACTGCTTTACCTGATAACCCCGGGCCGTTAAGTTGATGGCAACCAGCTTGGAAATCGAGCGATCGTCGTCAACCACATATATGAGGTCATCGTTGGTGGCGGCTTGAGTCATATCCGCGCTCTGCGGTCGAGGATGACCGCGACTTGCGAGGTGGGCAGGATCCACGATCTGCGCTTTGTAGCCACAGTAAGAATGTATTACTCCACGAGCTTGCTGTCAATGAATACTACCTTTTTGCCACTTAGTTGACATAATTACTGCTAGAAATCGTAATAAATATTAATATAATACAAATATTACGGATATTCGAAGGATGTTAAACCCACATACCCCGTGGTATACGATTGTTTGCCGAGTCCCACGTTGCCCAGCGTATTCGGGTCTTAAATGCAGGCAACCTTTCCTTGGAAGATCCTAATCTGGCGAGAAAGGCTGCCCGCTTGCACAGTCTCGTCTTTCCGGCGCAGGCCGGAATCCAGGTGTGTCTCCTCTCCCCATGGGGAACGTGATTGAGAACGTCGTGACAGAATCTACGACTCTGGGTCCCGGCTGTCGCTGGGACGACGCAGGGGACGCGGTCCTCCAGGTATACGTTGGGTTCAGGTATGGATTAAGAAACGATTGCCCAGCCACGTTGCCAGCCGACGGCTATAGCCCCGTTGCCCGATGATATACTTGACCCGCGGACGACATGGCCGACGAGATACAGCTACTAAAAGAATTGGAAACATCGGCGGCGGAGATGGCCCGAGGAGCCGGAAAGATCCTTCGGGCCAAATTTGGCCGCCCGATCTCCATTGAATACAAAGACAAGAACCAAGTGGACCCGGTCACCGAGGTGGATAAGGCATGCCAGACCTACCTGGAGGGAGAGATCACACGGTTATTTCCTTCCCACGCCATATTGGGTGAAGAGGAGTTGGGAGAATCCAAAGAGAGTGACGATGCGGGCGATTCCCCCAATGCCGGCGTGGCCGATGCCCCTCTGCCCGACTTCGTTTGGGTATTGGACCCCTTGGACGGCACCACCAATTATCTAAACGGACTACCTGTTTACGCCTGCTCAATCGGCGTGTTGCGCCTGGGCCGGCTGGTGGCAGGGGCCCTGTACATCCCGTGGCCGGGCCCCAATCTGGAAGGCGGATTTGTTTTGCATTGCCGCCTGGGTGGCGGTTGCTTCGCGGATGGAGAGCCGGTGTCGGTATATCAATCCGACAAGCCAGTGGGCAATAGGTTGGCCGGCATTCCCGGCTCATTTTCTCAGGGCATGAGGTTCGGTCCTGGATTGAAGGGCCGCTCCGGAGAACCCCGCACCACCGGCAGCATCGCCTACGAGTTGGCCATGACGGCCTGCGGGGTGATGCAATACTCTATTTTTGGAGCGCCACGAATGTGGGACATGGCCGGGGGGGCGTTGGCGGTCCACGAAGCCGGAGGGACCGTGATGGCCCGGTTGCCGGGCGTGAGGCGTTGGCAGCCCCTGGACCGCTTGGTCCCGTCTTGGGAAGACAAGCCGCCGACGATGAAGGAACTACGCCGGTGGGCCGCGCCGTTGGTGGCGGGAAACAAACAAGTGGCGCCGTTGCTGGCGGCGAATCTGCGCTCCCGATCCCGCCCGGTGGCTAGCCTGAAAAGACTGGTCAGAAAGGCTCTTCCACGCCAGGGTTCCAGTGGGCGCTCCGGCCATTAAAAAATGGCCTGGTTAGGCCGGATCAGGCTCCCAGCCCCAAGGCCTGGGCCCCCAACCCGCTTCAAAGACCTTGCCTTTCTTTACCGTCAAAACAGGAATCACGGCCTTGTTTACTTTCTTAGGGCTGGCCAGCACGTCGTAGACGACCCAATCCCCGTCTTTCACTTCCAACACCGAGATGTCGGCTTGGCGTCCCACTCCCAGGGTCCCCAGACGGTCATCCACGCCCACGGCTTTGGCCGGATTCAACGTGCACATGGTGACCACCTGATCCAGGGTGAAGTCCATGCCCAGGAAGCGGGTCATCATCTCCGTCATGCTGTGGACGGTCCTGGCCCGCCCGGGAACGGTGAGGTCGGTGCTGATGCAGTGGGGAGGAATGCCCTGGTCCAGAATCCGTTGTCCGGTGTCGAAACTGAAATTTCCGCGGCCGTGGGCAGTGTCCAGCCAAACCCCTCGGTCGTTGGCGTCTCTGGCCTCGGGAACCAGTTTCCCTTGGGAATCCAGGACCCCGCCGGGGTTGGCGGTGAAGAAATGGGTCACGATGTCTCCGGGTTCCATGATGGGCAGCAGTTCCCTGATGACGTTGGCATCGTATCTCTTTTCAGTATCGCCGATGTGGACCATCAATTTGATGCCCGCTTCCCTGGCTGCTTTCTTGGCCATCTGGGGCATCTCCATACCCATGATCTCCAAGGCGGGGGAGACCATTCTGGCTTTGATGCCGGCGATCAGGTTGGGGTGATCTAACGCTACCTGTATCGTGCGGTCAAGATCGATGCTGGAGGGGCTGAAAATATCCGGCGTTGTGGCCAGGCCGGTGCGGCAGATGTGGAGGAAGCAGATGACCTCAGTCTCACTGTTGGGAACGATATGTTCCGGGAAACCGCCAAAGGTGTCGCAACCGGCGCTTCCCGCGTCCACCAGGGTGGTGACCCCGGCTCGGACGCCGCCTAGGTCGGGCACGACGCCATTGCCGTTCACGCCGCTGTAGATGTGGGTGTGCAGGTCGATCAGGCCGGGGCACACGATCTTCTCTTTGACTTCAATGACCTGTTTGGCTTCTTCCGCGGGAATGGAGGGAGCGATGCGGGCGATCTTTCCGTCCTCCACCGCCACGTCGTTGATGCCGTTGAGCCCTTGGGAGGGATCGAGAACCGTCCCGCCGGTTAGTAGCAGGTCGTACATGGCATTTACCTCAAAATCGTTCAGGGAAACCGTTCTTGCGCTCGCGGTCCGATGGCCGGCTATTTCAGCGGGCTAGGTGTTGAACATGTCCCCCACCGAAAGGCCTTTGTGGATGCGGTAGATGGCTTCTCCCAGCAGAGGGGCCACCGAAAGGACGGTGATCTTGCCGTTGCGTTTCTCCGGAGTCACTGGGATGGTGTCCGACACCACCACCTCAGTGAAATTGCTTGCGGCCATCAATTGTGGAGCGTTTCCCGACAGGATGGGGTGGGTCACGCAGCAATAAACCTCTTTTACGCCGTGGTCGGCCAGGGACTGGGCAGCGTTCACGATGGTCCCCCCGGTGGCGATCTCGTCGTCGAAGGTCAAGGCCACTTTGCCCTCGACATCACCGATGACGTTCATCATCTCGGTCTTTTCGTCGTTGCCGATGCGCCGTTTTTCGATGATGGCCAAGGGGGCGTGCAGCCGGTCGGCCACGTCGCGGGCTTTTTTACTGATGCCGATGTCCACTGCCACCACCACCAGGTCGTCTATCTCTTTGGCCTTGAAGTAATCGGTGAGAATGGGAAGGGCAGTCAGTTCGTCCACCGGAATGTTGAAGAAACCCTGTATCTGGCCTGCGTGCAGGTCCACCGTAAGCATCCGGTCGGCCCCGGCGGCCGTCAGCAGGTCGGCCACCAACCGGGCGGTTATGGGCACCCGGGGTTGGTCCTTCTTATCGGTGCGTCCGTACCCATAGTAGGGGATCACCGCTGTGATGCGGCCGGCCGACGCCCGTTTGCAGGCGTCGATCATGATCAACAATTCCATCAGGTTGTCATTGACGGGGTAGCAGGTGGGCTGGACGATGAACACGTCCCTCTGGCGTATGTTCTCCTTGATGCGGACAAATGTGTTGTCGTTGGCGAATTTGAACACTTCCGCTTCCCCAAGGGGAATTTCCAGGTACTCACATACCGACCTGGCCAGATCGGGATGGCCATTGCCGGTGAATATCTTTAACTCATCGAGAACGGGATTCATCATCCACCCCCATACACCGGTTTCCGTGACTCTCGAATTGCTGCCGTTCCCTCCAAGTGGTCTTTGGAGGTCAAGGTTATGGTCTCCGCGGCGGCGGCCATCCGCATGGCCGTGTCCAAGTCAAATTCCAGTCCCTTATATAACATCAACTTGGATAGACGGATGGCGATTGGCGGGCCCGACGCGATCTTCTCGGCCATTTTCAACGTGACTTTCTCCAGGTCTTCCTGGGGGACCAGCTTATTCAGGAAACCCAGCCGATAGGCCTCTTCCGCTTCCAGGAAATCGCCGGTGAACAACAGTTCGGCCGCTTTGCCGATACTGCCCAGCATCCGGGGATATAGCCAGGTTCCGCCGAAGCCGGGGAACAGGCCGATGCGGACGTAGGCCACCATGAAGCGGGCCTGGGGCGAGCCTATGCGGATGTCGCAGGCGCAGGCGATGTCGAATCCGGCGCCTACGGCTGTGCCGTTGACCATGGCGATGACCGGTTTTTCCATGCGCTGGAGGCACAGCATGAACCGCTGTACTCTACTAAAACTGCGGCGGATATCGTCGACGTTTTCCGAGGCCCAAGCCCCTGGCTCACTGCCCCCCGGCAGGGCTTCCAGATCACCGCCGGCGCAAAAACTTCGGCCGGCGCCGGTGAGTATCAAAACCCGGACCGAGTCGTCGGCATCAACATTCTCCAGGGCATCGCCAAGTTCATCCATGGTTTGGTCATTCAGAGCGTTGCGCTTGTCCGGCCGGTTCAGGGTCAACCTGGCGATGTGGGTGTCCGGGTCTTTTTCCAGGAGGATGTGCTGGTATCCGGGCATGTATGTCCTCGGCGCTGGCTTCTGGGCAGATGGGATTATAGCATAGGGGTGGCAGGCAAAAAAACCAAATCCCGATAGCCGCTCCCAGGGTAGAAACGGGGGCTGCGCTTACAAGCAATGCCGTTGTAAGGTATGATATTCGGCGGTGGATCGTCACCCTTGGCCGGCCTAGTATCTCCTTGCAGGAATCAGCGTCATCAACCCCGTTCGCCCTGAGCTTGTCGAAGGCGCCTTTGCCGGAAGGATGGTTCCCCCGATTGCATCGGGGTCACCACGAACGGAAAGTTCTAACGGGGATTTGTGAAACTTGGTACTAGGTTAATACGGTCAACGCCATCAATGTGGAGGTTGCCGCCCCGTGGCTAGTTATCTGGACCACCTGGAATGCACCCAATGCGGGAAGTCCTACCCCAGCCGCCAGCTCATCGGCGTAAGTCCTTGTTGCGGCAAGGTGCTGTTTGCCCGCTACGATCTGGCCAAGATGGGCCGGGAGGTAGACCGGGATGCGTTGGCGGGCCGCCCCGCCAACATGTGGCAGTTCGAGGAACTGTTGCCGGTGGAAGACCCGGACCGGATAGTCACCCTTGGCGAGGGCGGCACTCCCTTGTTGGAGGCTTCGGAATTAGGCCGTAGGCTGGGATTGGGGCATCTTTACATCAAAGAGGAAGGGCTGAATCCGACGGGAACGTTCAAGGCCCGCGGCATCTCCGCCGCGGTGGCCAGGGCCGTTGAATTGGGCGCGCCGGGATTCACCATGCCCTCTGCTGGGAACGCGGCGGGAGCAGCGGCCGCCTACTGCGCCAGGGCAGGCTTGCAAGCGAAGGTCTTCATGCCCCAGGACGCCCCCGACGCCAATAAGAAAGAATGTATCCTGGCCGGGTCTGACGTGAACCTGGTGGAGGGCCTTATCAGCGACGCTGGACGGGCGGCTGTGGCGGTGGCACAGGAGCAGAACCTATTCGATCTGTCCACGCTGAAGGAACCATACCGGGCCGAAGGGAAGAAGACCATGGGCCTGGAGATCGCCATGCAATTGGGGTGGAAGCTTCCCAGCGCCATCGTGTATCCCACCGGCGGCGGCACGGGCATCATCGGTATGCACAAGGGCTTTCAAGAGTTGCGGGAGCTGGGATGGATAGAGGGTCCCGAGCCCAAATTCATCGCGGTGCAAGCCAGCGGTTGCCAGCCTATCGTCCAGGCGTTCCAACAGGGTAAAGACGTATCCGA
Source organism: SAR202 cluster bacterium Io17-Chloro-G2 (assembly GCA_002816875.1). Classification (GTDB taxonomy): domain Bacteria; phylum Chloroflexota; class Dehalococcoidia; order Lucifugimonadales; family UBA3495; genus Io17-Chloro-G2. The sequence continues at coordinate 9,759 of MUCP01000044.1, read as the reverse complement.
ACCCGCGCAAAACGCCGCCACGCTGGCCGACGGGCTCCGCGTGCCATCACCATTTGCCGATTACCTGATATTGGCAGCCATCCGCGAGACCGGCGGCACCGCGTTGGCCGTGGAGGACTCCGAGATGGTGGAGGCGATGTACGATATCGCGACTGCGGAAGGCATCATCGCTTGCCCCGAAGGCGCCGCCACCTTTGTGGCATTGAAACGGCTGGTTAACGACGGTTTTCTGGGGCCAGAGGAGACCATCGTGCTACTCAACACCGGTTCGGGTTACAAGTACCTGCACCTGATTCAAGATAGGGTTTGATTCAAACCATGGTTCGCCCCGATTGCATCGGGGTCACCACGAACGGAAAGGGCTCTTCCCACCGTTCGTCCTGAGCTTCGACGCGGGGTCGCGAGTCTCGGCAAAGGCGGACCTGTCGAAGGATGGTTCATATTGGGTAGACGGCGTCGAGATGTATTCTAAGCACGTTGCACGGGCCGATCGTGAGGAAACTCCCCTGGAGGTACCTCCTTGGAAGTGATTCTTAGCTCCCCCCGGGGTTTTTGTGCCGGTGTGGTCCGGGCTGTGGAAGTGGTTGAGATTTGCCTGGAGAAATTTGGGCCGCCGGTATACGTCAAACACCAGATCGTCCACAACCCTCACGTGGTCAACGATCTGGAGCTAAAGGGCGCCATAACCGTGGAGACTGTTGAGGAGGTCCCGCCGGGTTCCACGGTGGTATTTTCGGCCCACGGGTCTCCTCCTGAGGATTTTGAGAAGGCGAAAATGCGGGGCTTAAGGGTCATAGACGCCGTCTGCCCGTTGGTGACCAGGGTTCACAACGAGGCTAAGAAGTACCACGAAGAGGGCAAGAAGGTCCTCTTGGTTGGGCACGAAGGGCATCAAGAGGTCCAGGGAACCATGGGCCAGGTGGAAATGACCCTGGTCGATGACGCCGCCGGCTCACAATTGCCGGAATGGCCCGATAACGTGGAGGTCGCCGTCCTGACCCAAACCACCCTGTCGGTGGGCGACACGGCCGAGGCTATCAAAGCGATCAAGGAACGCTACTCCGGCGCTGTGGTGCGCAATGACATTTGCTATGCCACCACCAACCGCCAGGAAGCGGTGACCAAAATGGCCGCTCTGGTTGACATGGTGCTGGTGATCGGCGCTCAGAACAGTTCCAACTGCAACCGCCTGCGGGAGGTGGCCGAAGCCCATGGCGTGCCCTCCTATCTGATCAACGGCCCCGAGGAGATCGATCAGCGGTGGCTGACAGGCAAAGTTAAGGTGGGGATCACTTCCGGAGCATCCACGCCGGAGGTGTTGGTGGAGCAGGTGATTGAAGCTTTGGCGCCGGAAAAGGTGACCTTATTGAATGGAGCGGATGAAGACGTTTCGTTTACACTTCCCAGAGAGCTTCGCTGACAATGGGACCTGCCCTATCGATGGGAGCCGAGCTGCCCATGTCCTTCCGGCCTAGGCCGGTATCTGTTGGAACGTGGGGCCCACCTAACAGATAATGTTCCGCACCGGGCAGGAACCTGACGGGCCGCTGTCCATCCGGCGGAGGATCCTCTCGTTACCCACCTTGGTTTCCCTGGCCCTTGCCGCCGCGTTTCTGATATTTCTGGTCACCCGGTTCGATCTGGACTTTCGCGCCACCTGGTCTCACATCCGTGGCAGCGATCCGTGGCTGGTGGCGGCGGCTTTCCTGGTGCACTACACCACTTTTCCTTTCCGTGGCGCCAGGTGGCAGAGGCTGCTGCGAAATGTCAGCGGGCAAGACCAGGCCACGGATGCAACGGGGTCGCCGGTGCCGTCGCCTCCCGTGCCTTCGCCCCCCGTGCCTTCAATCGTCTATTGCAGCCAGTTGGTGCTGCTGGGCTGGTTCGTCAACTCTGTGGGCTGGTTCCGCCTGGGGGATGTCTACCGGGCGTACCTATACCGGGTGGAGCAAGCCGCGTCTTTCTCCCGGACGATTGGCACCCTTCTAGCCGAGCGGATCTTGGATGCCGTGCTGGTGGCGGCGTTGTTGCTGGCGGTCACACCATTTCTGGTGGGCGGAGATAACGCCTCGTGGGTTGTGGCGGCCATGGGAGTCGCGCTGGTTGCGATTCTGGGGTCTGCTTTATTGGCGCTGGTTTGGGCCAAGTCTCTGGCGGACCGGGTCCTTCCCGATTGGTTGGCCGTCCGTTACCGCAGGTTTCGGGATGGCACTCTGGGCAGCTTTCAGAGAGTGCCGTTATTGACGTTTTTGGGCCTGCTGGGGTGGCTGGCCGAGGTCTTTCGCCTATACCTGGTTGGAACGGCTCTGGGGGTGGACCTGAGTTTACCCATGGTGACCTTTGTGGCGCTGGCCAGCTCGTTGCTCACCCTGGCGCCCACTCCAGGTGGAGTGGGCGTGGTGGAGTCAGGGGTCGTTGGGTTGGTGGTGCGGCTGTCCGGTCTCTCCTTAGACGCTGCCGCCGCCGTGGTAGTGGTGGACCGGGCTATCAGTTACGTGAGCGTTATCTTGCTGGGCGCGGCCCTGTTTTTGGTGCGCCTGGTGGTCAATCCGGCCAAGGGGGCAACCACGGCGCCGGGTCCGCTTCCGAACGATAACCTATGAAAACTCAGTGACCGATGCCGTTGCCGCTGGGACGGTATTGGAACCGGCAAACCACCGGATTTGGAGCGTGTGATGCTTTACACCGCCAGCTATTACGTGCCGGAAGACTGGCTAGGTCAGGCGTACCGGGTTTCCCGCGGACATCCCCGCGGCCGGAAAACTTTGTGGGAGACTTTACCATTTCTGTATCCTTCGCGGGGTCTGCTCCAAACGTACCAGTCCGGGGCGCTGGATTTTGCCGGATTAGAAATAGAGTACCGCGTGGAGTTAGCCTCGAGCCGTGAGAAGCTACCGGAGTTTCAGGCGTGGCTGGATGGGGTGCCGTCCCAAGGGGATTTCACCCTGCTCTGCTTTGAGAGGGCGGAACAGCCTTGCCACCGCATGATCCTCGCCCAGTGGTTATTGGAAACGGTCCCATCGTTGGAGGCGGGAGAGTTGAGGTAATTCTGCCGCCCGGCGGGATGCCTCTACCACTCGGACCTGGGAGGCCGTTCCATCAGTTGGGCCACGGCGTCTTGGGGGGACAGCCCCTCGAAGAGCACCTGGTAGGTGGTCTGGGCGATGGGCATTTCCACGTCTAGAGATCTTGCCATGGTCAGGGCGGCATTGGTCGTGTTCACGCCTTCCGCAACGTTGTCCATGGTGCGGCGTATCTCAGGCCAGCTGAGGCCTTGGGCCAGTTGCCGTCCCACGCTATGGTTCCGGCTGAGCCGGCTGGCGCAGGTGGCCACCAGATCGCCCAGCCCTGCCAGGCCGGCGAAGGTCAGCGGTTTGGCTCCGGCGGCTACCCCCAACCGGGTGATCTCGGCCAGTCCCCGGGTGATGAATGCTGCCTTGGCGTTGTCGCCGGCGTCCAAGCCGTCGGCAATGCCCGCGCCCAAGGCTATGATGTTTTTCAGTGCGCCGCCCAGTTCCACACCGATCACGTCGTCGCTGGTATACACGCGGAAGGTGTTGGACATGAGTATGTCCTGGGCCACCCGGCAATGATCCGGGTCTTGCCCGGCCACCACTGTCGATGAAAGCTTGCCCCGTATGATTTCTTTGGCCAGGTTTGGCCCCGACAGCACGCAAATGCCGGGATGGAGATGGCCGGGCAACACCTCATGCATGACCTGGCTCATGCGTTTGCCCTGGGGCAACTCCAGGCCTTTGGCCACACTCAAAATTGTGGCGCCGGAAGAGATCGCGTGGCTCACGAGACCGAGGTTAGACCGCAGGTGTTCCGACGGGACGGCCAGGATGATCAGGTCGGCCGTGGAAACGCCCTGGTCTGAGTCGCTGCTTACCGTGAGGGATTCGGGGAAGGGTACCCCCGGAAGGAACCGGGCGTGCTGCCGTTGGGCATTTAGCTCTTGGGCTTCGGTCTCGGTGCGGGCCAACAGGGTCACCGGGCGGTCTCTGGCCGCCAAGATCACCGCCAGGGTGGTCCCCCAGGTGGTGGCGCCGACGATGGCCACGTTGGATTTTAACGCCGGCGGATTCAGGACCTCTCCGGGGAGAACTGGTTATCTACGCGAAATATCGGTCTGGCCGTGGAGCAAGGATTCATAGAATCTGCCTGGGATCAAAGACGTCCACCACCGGGTATCCGGCTATCCCACTTTCTGGGCCGGGTGGCCCAACCTTCTTTCGTTGCCCTGACGAATCCGCTGGATGTTGTCCCGGTGCTGCCAGATGATGATTGCGCCGCCGATGAAAGCGTACAGGGCGTACACGCTGGAATACATCCCCACCAGCGTCAGGGCCACCAAGGAGAGGCAGCCGATGGTCACGCCTATCACCGAGCCCAAGGATACGTAACGGCTGACGAAAGTTATTATCAGGAAAGTAACGGTGGCGATGGCCGCGGCGACCGGCGCCATGATCAGAATCCCGCCCAGCCCGGTGAGGATGCCCCTCCCTCCCCGAAATTGGAGGAACACGGGCCAATTGTGACCCACCAGCACCAGAAGCCCCGCCGCCACGTCGGCTTCAGTGGAGCCTATGACCGATCTGGCCAATAAAACCGCCAGCACCGCTTTGGCCACGTCCAAGGCCATGGTGGTGACTGCGATCTTGCCTCCGCCGGTGCGCAAGACGTTGGTCATGCCGGTACGGCCGCTGCCGTAATCCCGCACGTCCTCGCCGGTTTGAAGCCGCAGTAGCATATATCCCCAAGGAACCGAGCCCAGTAAGTATGAAAGTGCGGCCACCACGGCATACTGAATAGGCCTGGGCAAGTCTCCCAGGAAAAGGAATGCCCCCGCCACGGCGGCGGCCAATAACGGCAATACCGCCACCAGTGCCCCGATCGGCAATGCTCCGCTCAGTAATGTAGGAGCGTTTACTTTGATGTGAACACCAACTTCAAATGGGTATGATCGAACCCGAATTTTGAGCGTAGCCTGTTTTCCAAGAACCTTTGATAAGAGAAGTGTACCAGGTTTGGATTATCCACGATGAATTGGAAGGTTGGCGGATTCACGCCAACTTGCTCCACCCGGTTGAACCGGACCCGCCTGCCCCGGCTCCCCTTGACCGTTGCCGGCATATGGTCCGCCAGCGCCGATGCCAGGGCGTATTGCAACTCCCTTTGGGGCACGCGCCGAAGCCTTTCTTGGGAAAGCCTTACGACTCCCCTCATCAACTCGGTGATGCCCCGGCGGTGCAGGGCAGAGGTGAAGAATATTGGCACGTAGGTCATGAAGTGGAACCGTTGCCGTACCCGGTTCGCCGCGCGTTCCATTGCCCGGCGGCTCCCGTCGGGGTCCAGGTCCCACTTATTCACCACCACTATCAAACCACGGCACAGTTCCCACGCAAGTCCGGCTATGTGGGAGTCCTGGGCGGCGGCCAATTCCGACGCGTCGGTGACCAGAAGCGCGATGTCCGACCGGTTGACCGCGGTCACCGCCCGAATCACGCTGTATTGTTCTATCCCCCGTTGCACCTTCCCCGGCCGCCGGATGCCGGCCGTGTCGATCAGCGCCATGTCATTACCTTCGTAGGTGAAGAAGGTGTCTATTGCGTCCCTGGTGGTGCCCGCCACCTCGCTCACTATGGACCTATCCTGACCTAAGATGGTGTTGACCAGCAGGGACTTGCCCACGTTGGTCCGTCCGACGATGGAAAGCTTTATCTGCGAGGGATGCGAAAGGCTTGGGCCATCGGACCGTATCAGACTAGCGACGGGCCCTTGGGGGGCTGAGGGAAAGTGGCTGACCACTTCCTCCATCAAGTCGTGGATGCCGAAGTTGTGGTAGGCGCTGATGAATATGGGATCGGCAATGCCCAGTTGATAGAACTCGGACCCCGCCAGTTCCCTGGTGTCGTTGTCCACTTTGTTCACCGCCAGCACCACCGGCTTGTCGGTCCTCCGCAGCCGGTCTGCCAGCAGATGGTCTATGGGGGTGACCCCTTCGTCGACATCGGCCACGAAGACGATGATATCGGCGTCTCCCATAGCCATGTCTGCCTGCTCTTGGACCTTCTCCCTGATCTGCCCCTCGGGGTTCGGCTCCAATCCTCCCGTGTCCACCAAGATGAACCGGTGGTCCTCCCAATCGGCTTCGGCGACCAGCCTATCCCGGGTGGTCCCGGCAATCTCGGACACGATGGCCTGGCGGCGCCCCATGATGCGGTTGAATAAGGAAGACTTGCCCACGTTGGGCCTTCCAACGATGGCTACTATTGGATCGTGGGCCTGTAGATCGTGCGCCTGTGGATCGCTGAATTGGGGTGTAACCTGCTCCGGCTGCAATCCGGACCTGGCGCCGTGGTCTTCGGCCTCGGCGCCGTGGTCTTCGGCTCTGACGGAGGAAGGACCCTGGGTTTCTCGCGGCTCAACCATCTCAATATGACCGGGGAAATTTATTGGTTGCCAACTGAAGGACCGATGGACCGGCGTCAATTCCCCGCAAGCAAAAATTCCAATATGGCTTTTTGGGCGTGAAGACGGTTGTGGGCCTGGTCGTAGGCCACCGATTGAGGGTGGTCCAGCATGCCCTCTTCCACTTCCTCGCCGTAGTGGACCGGCATATCATGCATGAAAAGAGCTCCGGGATTTGCTTTGGCCATGAGCGCGGGATTCACCGTGTAACCGAGGAAGTGCCGCCTCCTGGTTTCGGCTTCTGACTCCTCTCCCATGCTGATCCAAGTGTCGGTGTAGACCACGTCTGCCTGGTGGACGGCTTCCACCGGATCTTCCACGGCCACCACGTCTACCGAGTCGAATTCTTCCTGCTTTACCCTCTGGCGGGATAGGTTTAACGACTCTTCGTCCAGGTCGTATCTCTCATATTTCCTTGGCGTGGCGATGGTGAAACTGGCGCCCAGGGCGGGCAGACCGAGGCATAGGCTGCGGGCTACGTTGTTTCCGTCGCCGATGAAGCTCAATTTTAGGCCTTCCAGACCGCCTTTATGTTCCTGGATTGTGACCATGTCGGCCATTATCTGGCACGGGTGCTCCCGGTCCGACAGGGCGTTGATCACCGGCACGGATGCGTAGGCTGCAAGTTCCTGCAACTGGTCATGTGAATATACCCTGGCGATGATGCAGTCAACGTAGCCTGAGAGGACCTTGGCAACGTCGTAGGCCGTTTCCCTAGTGCCGAGCCCAACTTCCTCCGGCCCAAGGTAGATGGGATGTCCACCAAGCTCATGTATGGCTACGTCAAAGCTGACCCGCGTGCGTAGAGAAGGTTTTTCGAAGAGGAGTGCCACGCTTTTTCCCGCCAGGGGTCTTGGGCTGGAATCCGACTTCATCTCTCGAGCCCGCTGGATGATCAGGCGATTCTCCGCGGCGGTGAGGTCGGCTATGGAGACTAGGTCTCGTTTTTCGGCCATATTTACCAATCCAACAGGGTTCTTGAAGGCTTGCATCATATCTCAAGCGATTCTTCCATTCAAGCTAAGGCGCCGGTCAAGTTAACGTGCCGGGAACGGACGGCGTATCGCAGCCCATTCCCCGTTGATATCCCAATCTATCCAAACCTCGGCTCCAGGTTCGCACCCCGTTCATTCGGTATGCTAAAATCGTCCTGCCGCGCTCCGCCCTGGCAGATGAGGATCTTCGCGGGCGATGGTGAGGTTTCGGCTGGCGGTGACCGTTATCTGCCCACCACCCAAATCAACAGGCTGAAATTTTGGGAGCGACCATTATGGCGAACATGGAACACGTCCAATTGGCGAAAAGGGGCCGCGATGCGGTGGCTCGCTGGCGGGAAGAGAACCCGGGGGAAACTCTTGACCTGAATGCCGCCTATATGAGCCATACCCGCATGCCCCAGGTGGATCTGCGCGGCGCGGATATGCGCGACTCGGACCTGATGGGCGCCATGTTGCACCGGGCCAACCTTTCGGGTTGCCACCTGAACCCCTCTCACATGTACCGGGCCAACTTGATAGAGGCGGACTTGACCAGGGCATTGCTCAACGGGGCGAACCTGCGCGGCGCCAACCTTTCTGGGGCCGACCTCACCGACGCTGACATGGACCGGGCGGTGCTTTCCGACGCCAATCTGACCGGCACCAAGCTCAATGGGGTTAACCTTTCCAGGGCTAATTTGGTGGGCGCCAACCTCACCGGCGCCGATTTCAGCGGCGCCAATTTGAATGGAGCGTCACTGGTGCGGGCGAACCTGACCAACGCCAAGTTCGATGGGGCCGATCTGTACGAGTCGGTCCTCAATAGCCCTGTCTTGACCGGCGCCGATTTCACCAACGGAATAGCAGGTTACACGGTGTTTCAAAATTGCGACCTGAGCGAGGTTTTGGGGCTGGACCACATGAGGCACGATGCTCCTAGCACCGTTGGGATCGACACCCTGTGCCGCTCCGGCGGGCAGATTCCCCGGGGCTTTTTAAGGGACGCCGGAGTGGCGGTTGCGGTGTGCGATTTTCAAGAAGCATTGGCAGGGGTTGCGCCCGAATCTGGCGATTGCTTCATCTCCTGTTCCGCCGGCGACGTTGACTATGCCAGGCAATTGCAAAACGATTTGCGTGGCCATGGAGTCCGGTGTTGGTTGTTTCCCGAAGACGCCAGGGGAAATGCCCTGGTGGAGCGCCATAGCACATCTGACCAGGAAGAGGTGGAGCGCTGGGTGCGCACCTACGATAAACTGATGTTGGTCTTCACCGAACGGGGGATAGATAGCGAGACCGTCCGCAACGACATAACGCAGGCCCAGGAGTTACAGCAGGACAGGGACCAGTGGACCCTGTTCCTGGTGGCGCCCAACAGCGCAATTTCCCAGAGCAGGAACCGCTTGGCCCGAAGCCTGAGCTCTGCCCACATCGTATTTAACTTGGCGGAGGGTGGAACGGATTCGGCCGATTACCAAGATGAGATCGCCAATCTGGCTGCCCACTTGCGGCAAACGGAACCGGCTGCCGATGGCGTTCCGAAGGTTGAAGACATGGGTTTGTGATTATCCCAGGTCTTCCTCTACATCATCATGCTTTTGCACAATAAGGAAACAACTGGCGCCCGAGGCGTCGCCGCGCGACCAAATCCACTCAAATGGTAGCAGAGAGGCAAGAAGGCGAATCTTCGCGGCTCTTCAAATCCCGCATCGGGGGCTATTGCCCTTGAATGGGATAACCGAACGAACATAGACCCTTCGCTTTGCTCAGGGTCACCCTGAGCACCTGGCCAATGGGGTTGACCGAATGTCCTCAAACAAACAGCCGGCCAAAGAAAGAGGCCCCGCTCAGCGGGGCCTCTTTCTTTGGGTCCATTCTTGATGGGCGCGGGAGGCTGCTTAGATGTAGTCTACCTCTTCCATCATTTCCAGGTTATCCCGGCTCTGGGACAAGCCCAATGCCACCTGGTCTCGGAACTCCTGCAGCAGGTCATCGGTGATGACGCCGCCAGCAGCTCTGGCCTTCTCCTTTAAGTTCTCGAACGCCCACTCTTCGGTGTCGCCGTGGGGCATGTCGAAGAAGCCGCGGTCGAAAACGGGGAGCTCACCGGGGCCGAAGTAGCCCTTGCCTTCTATTTCGTAGCCTTCCAGGTCGTGGGTGCCTTTACCCAGCACCTGGCCGGTCTCGGCATAGTGCTCCATGACGGACTGTAGTCCGTACTTCTGGATGGGGCAGGTCTTCATGCAGATGCCGCAGCCTAGGTAGCGGGCCATGACCGGGCGGCAGCGCTTGAAGTACAACTTGTTCTTTT
>MUCP01000043.1 GCA_002816875.1 SAR202 cluster bacterium Io17-Chloro-G2 | reverse complement strand
TCCCCATGGAACAACCGGATTCGATAATTCCAGCCGCTGTTTGGCTGGCGGGTCAAACAGCCCAGGGTTTAACCGGCCAGGTGGTGGAACGCGCCGATTTCGGCCGCACCTGGGGACCTGGCCTGAGTGTTGGCAGTTAAGCAGACCGTCTCCAAATCCGCCGGGCGGAACCAATCTCAATTCGCCCCTACCGCCGCCAGCTTCCTCGTACTATACTTCTCGCGTTCAATGATTTTGGACGGACCCACCCGCGTTTACTATAGCCCTATATCTGTAATATCAAGGAGATGATATGACTACTGGACGCAGTGCGATGCAAGAAGTTGCCCCCAAGTTGGCTGAGATTGCCGCTGACACCCTGTTTGGAGATGTTTGGGAGCGCCCCGGCCTTTCCAAACGGGACCGCAGTTTGATCACGGTTGCCACCTTGATTGCCCTTTACCGGACCGGCCAATTGCCGGGCCACATAGGCCGCGCCTTGGACAACGGCGTTACCAAGGAGGAGATAGGCGAGTTGGTCACCCACATTGGTTTCTACGCCGGTGTGCCCTGCGCGGCCCAAGCAGCCGGCATCATCAAAGGGGTCTATGATTCCAGGTAATCGACCTCGGCGACATGCCGGGCAGTAAGCCCAACAAGCCTGATTGGTTAGCCCAAAGCCAGTGCTGATGCAGGCTATTAGGATCGATTTCCCAGTTTGATTCACCCGCATGGGAGGTGGGGCCATGGCAAAAATGACCGGAGGAAGATACATAGCGGAAGTCTTGAATGGCTATGGGGTCACCCACGCCTTTCTCGTGCCGGTGATTGCCAGAAGGGCGATGGTGGAGATGGGCGAGTTAGGAATCACTCGAGTGATCACCCACGGTGAGAAGGCCGCGGCCTACATGGCCGACGGTTACGCTAGGGCGTCTGACCGGGTAGGTGTATGCATGGCCCAGTCGGTGGGCGCCGCCAACCTGGCGGCCGGCCTGCAAGACGCCTATCTGGGCCTTTCGCCGGTAGTGGCCATCACCGGCCACCGGCCTCCCATGCAGATGTACCGCAACGCTTATCAAGAGATCGACCACGTTCAACCATTCAGCGCGGTGACCAAATACAGCGCCATGGTAGACACCGTTGAGCAGTTGCCTCATCTGCTGCGGCAGGCGTTCAGAGAAGCCACCAGCGGCGCCACCGCCCCAGTTCACTTGGACCTCCAGGGGGCCAACGGCGATGATATTACAAATGCTGAAGCGGACCTGGAACTGATCATCGAGGAGAACTTCCTTAGCCGGCCGGCATTTCGCCCCGAGCCCGAGCCGCAGAGGGTTCGAGAAGCCGCCCAGGTCTTGGCAGGCGCGCGCCGCCCAGTTATCGTGGCCGGAGGCGGAGTCACATCCTCGGGCGCGCAAAGAGAGATCGTGGAGCTGGCCGAGATGTTGTCCATCCCCGTCGCAACATCGTTGAATGCCAAGGGAGCCATCCCAGAAGACCATCCCCTTTCCGTGGGAGTTCCCGGATCTTATTCCCGCTGGCCGGCCAACAGGGTGGTGTCCGAAGCAGACATGGTGATTTTCGTGGGCAGCCACACCGGGACCCAGGTAACCCTGGATTGGACTATCCCCGCCATAGGCATCCCCGTGATCCAGATCGACATCGACCCTTCCGAGTTGGGACGGAACTACCCCACTACGGTTGCCCTTCAAGGCGACGCGAAGGCAACCGTTAGGCGGTTGATCGAAGCGTCGGAGCCCACCCAGGACCGAGCGGATTGGACGGCGCGGGCCAAACAGCTCACCCAAGATTGGCACGGTGAAGTAGACCCGTTGTACAACTCCGATGCGGTACCCATCCGTCCGGAGCGTCTTTGCGGCGAGTTGACCAAGGCTTTGCCCCAGGACGCGATCTTGATGGCAGACACCGGACATGCCGGCATTTGGACCGGAAGCATGGTGGACCTGAAATATCCGGGCCAGAGCTACTTGAGGGCCGCCGGGTCATTGGGTTGGGGACTGCCGGCAGCCCTGGGCGCAAAGTGCGGAGCGCCGGACCGGCCCGTGATCTGCTGGACCGGCGACGGCGGGTTCTGGTATCACATAGGAGAGTTGGAAACGGCCGCCCGGTACAACATCAACGCCGTGATCCTGGTCAATGACAACGGCGCTTTGAACCAAAACAAAAGGGGCGACGACCGAGCTTACCAAGGCCACTCCGGCGATCCGGCCGAGCTCTACGGATTTATGGGGCTGGACCTGGCGAAGATCGCCGAATCCATGGGCTGCTTCGGGATCAGAGTAGACCGCCCAGGCGATATCCAAAGCGCCATCGAGCAGGCGCTGGCGTCAGGCAAGCCCGCCGTCGTCGACGTGAAGACCGACGTAGAGGTTTCGTCGCCGCCGCCCTGGAATCCTTAATGGAATGCCTTTCGGCAGATCATGCCGGACATCAGCGGCCACCGGCGCCCGATAGAAATTCCCGCGCTGCGTTGTAGCCGCGCGCACCGCCCCGGCGGATGGGCGGCACCAAGTATATGTCATGTAGCCCGGCGTCTAGGAACCGTCGGTACAGTTCCAAGGCAATCTGCACGCCCGGCGTACCCTGGGCCAGTTCTTCCCGCACGGCGTCGGGCACGGTGCTGAATAACACACCGTCTTGCTCCAACACCTGCAGGCCGTAGAATATTGGAAGGTTCAGGGTCTCTCCAGATACCGCCTCATAGGCCTGCTCAAATGAGGCGGCCTGGCCTGGGTCGAAGATCGGCTGGGTGATCAAAAAATGGGCCCCGGCCTGCACTTTACGGTGGGCCAAGGCCGCCTCTGGCTCCAACATCCGGCCCAAGTCAACGGTGGCCCCGATGCAAAAATCGGTGGCCGCGCGCAGTTGGGACTCGCGGAAATCCAATCCCCGGTTTAACGAGGCGATCGCCGCGATGAGTTGGGTGGGCAACTGGTCGCCAACTTCTTTCGTTCTGCCCATGTCCCGTTCGGAAAAGGGGTCTCCACTGACCACGATGACGTTTTCCAGCCCCAGAAGCTGGGCGCCCAGCAACTGGGACTCGGCCGCCAGTTTGTTCATGTCCCGGGTGGCCAACGTAAACGAGGCCTCTTTGCCCAATCTGCTTTTGATGGCGGCGGCCAACATTGCCGAGTTGGCCCGCACGGCCCGGCCGGGGTTGTAGGCTACCGCGAGCATCTCGGCTTCAATATCAGCCTGATCCACCTGACCCGGATCGCCCGACCGGGCCGGCGAGAAATCGCAGATGAAGCAGGAGCGTCCGGAAGCCTGGTATGATTTTTCGGTTATCTTCATAAGATCCGGCTATCAGGCGGTCAAGATCACAAGCAACCCAGGGCAATCGCATCTTAATCCATACCTCAACACAACGTATACCAACAGGATTACGTCCCGTGCGTCGTCCCGGCGAAAGCCGGGACCCAGAGACGTAGATTCTGTCGCGACGTCCTCCGTAGGGAGAGGAGACATCCCTGGATTCCGGCTTGCGCCGGAAAGACGAGACTGAGCAGGCGGGACGCTTTTCTCACTATGTTAGGGTCTTCCAAGGAAATGTTGCCTGCATTTAAGACGCGAATACCCTGAGAACCAACCCTGTATTCCCATCGGGCCGGCTGTCTGAACCAAGTGCTGCCTAGATTAGGCCAAGTTGGTTGAGATATCCACGGTATAGGTCCACGGACTTGTGCTCGGACAGCCCCATGAAAAACCTCAAGCCCTGTACGTACCGGACGATGTCTTTGGGCAGCATCAACAGTTGGTCCCTGGGCTCCGACACGTGATACAGGGTGTCTACGCCGTCCTCCAAGCCCACGTAAAGGGTGTCTTCGATCAACGCGGTGTCCTTGGGGTCTAAATCTTGCCTGGCAGCCCAGCGGGTGAATACAAAGGGCAGGCCGGTCCATTCGTGCCATTCTTGGCCAAGGTCATACCGGTGGGAGAATCCCCGAAGGCCCCGCCGGCGCCGTAAGGCTTGGTCGCCGGTCATCAATACCGCCTCGTGCGGGTCTTGAGACGTGACAAACTCTCCCAGCGGTACTTGGTATTTCAACGCCATGAGGATGCTAACCAACGATCTAGCTGTAGCGTCCTCTCCGGCGCCGGCGATGGGAACACCGGAAAGCTCTGAGATTGGCGACTTGGAGAACAGGATGTTGCTGTCGGAGCCCTGGAGGGCCGCCACGCAGAAACCGGCCACGGGTTGAAAACGGTCTTCCCGTTGGATGCTGTCAAGCAGCGAGACGGGGGCGGCCACAACATCCCCCCGTTCCAGCGCCGGCGCGGCTTCCACCGGGGTCAAATCGCGCAGTTCAATGCCTCGCCGTGGCATGTCCACGTAAAATGGCTCGAAGTTCAGTTGCTGGATCCTGCCGACCTTAATGGCCATCTGTAACCGCTGTTACGCTCCTTTTCCAGATCCCCTATTTACATGTCTAACCAGGTCTCTTGCCGTCAATCCTTAAGTCTAAATACTGTAAGCAGATTAAAATTCTTAGTCAAGACAGGCCTGAAGAGCAAAGAGGCGGATTTACCGAAGTCCCCCGGCGCGGCCAGTCCATTGCTTCGACATTAACGTATCTATTGGTTAGACTGGGTGAATAGCACATCCCGTGGTCTGGGGATATATGGTGGGAGACCGTGTGAGAACGCTGATCGTCCTGACATTTTTGGGTCTTTTGTCTTTCATTTTCACCGCCTCGCCGGGGCCCGTTTCCGCCGACGAGGGGGACATAAAAGTAATTGACCAAAACGTAGAGAGCCAGTTTCCCGAAGGCATACTATTCACCGTGACGGTTAGCAGCTCTCACGAGATAGACGACATACGGGTCTTTTTCAAGAAGTTGGGAAATACAAGGCAGACTGCCTATCGGCCGGTGGAATTTGAACCTGGCGCCGAAGTCACCGGTGTTTCCTTGCTCAAAAGCGGCGGTTTGGGTTCCTATTTCCCACCGGGCACCAAGATCGAGTATTCGTTTGAGGTCAGCGACAAGTCCGGCGCGGTCCTCCGCACGGAGGACCGGGAATTCGTCTACGAGGATAGCCGGTTTGAATGGCACACCGTCACGTCGGGACTTATCACCGTATATTACTACGGCGAATATGTGGAAAACCGGGCGGAGACGGTGCTGGACGCGGCCTCTCAGGCGTTGGATCGGATGTTGCCGGTCTTGGGAATAACTCCGGAAGAACCGCTGCGTATCGTGACCTACAACAACTACCGGCACATGTCCAAAGCTTTGCCCTTCCGGTCGCAAGCGACCACCGAGAGGCTTCGCACCGAGGGAATGGCTTTCAGCGACGAGCGAGTCTTGTTGGTCCACGGATTCGATACTACGGTTAAGGGTACGGCGTCCCACGAATTCACGCATCTGCTGGTGGCGGAAGCCGCGGGCCGTGCCAGTGGCCAGGTGCCTAGCTGGTTGAACGAAGGGTTGGCGGAATATGGGAATATCGACCCTACCGATGACTACGACGCCGCCCTGCGATACGGTATTTTCACCCGGCGCCTCAGGCCCTTATGGTACCAATCCTCCTTCGGCGGGACCCCCGACGACATCATCATCGCCTACGGCCAAGCCCGCTCGGTGGTGCTCCACATGATCGAAACCTATGGCAACGAAAAGATGGCCGAGTTATTACGGGTTTTTCAGAATACACGGGATATCGACGCCGCGTTGATGCAGGTCTACGGGTTTGACCAGTACGGTCTGGACAGCGAATGGCGGGGTACCCAGAATCTGGAGCCCTTGCCGCCGCCGGCCCAACTGGAGAAGGAGTTGGCAGCCAGTCAGCCCGAAAAGACGGAGAACACGCCGGTGGCCGCGGATACTGCCCCCGCGGATGCCGCCTCCGCTGATTCAGCTGCAAACACTACGGAAAAGACCGCGGAAAATATTGGGGCCCAACCGACACCAGGGCCGACGCCCGCCGCGTCTATCGAAGATCCTACCGGACCGGCAGCGCCTCAAGGGTGTGGCGCCTCGCCAATCCACGCCGGGGGGAGGATCATGCCAGATTTGGCGATGCTGGCCTTGTTGGCAGGTCCTTTGGGATTGATGCTGGTGCGGAGGCCCTTACGCCGCCGTTATCCATCAGCCGTTAGCAATCATCGGTCAGTATTCAGGGACCGCTATGCCTCGGCGTCAACGGGTCCTTGGATTAAAGGCGTCATTTACCGCGTCGCCCAGCAGGTTGAAGGTGAACAGCAAGACCGCCAGGGTCCCCACCGGAAATAGCAGCAGGTGGGGGTCGCTGCGCAGCACTGAGATACTTCCGTTCTGAAAGATCATCACTCCTAGGCTGGGGGTTGGCGGCTGTATGCCTATTCCCAACCAACTCAAGAATATCTCGGAGCCTGCAAAGGTGGCCAATCCGGCCGAAAGGACCACGATCACCGGGCCGATCACGTTGGGCAACACGTGGGCGAATAGGATCCTCGGCGTGCTGCCTCCCATGGCCCGCGCAGCCTCTACGTATTGGAACTCCCTGGCCTGAAGGACCTGCCCGCGCACCAACCGGGCCATGCCAAACCAGGAGAATATCGCCAACGCCACGGAGATCACGGCGTAGTCAACGATGCCCAGTTGGACCATATCAAAGCCAATGGTATCTTCCAGGCCCCGGGCCCACTCGACGATTCGGGGTTTCACGGTGGCCACGATGATCAGCACAAGCAAGATATCGGGGAATGCCGAGGTCACCTCCCCGGTGCGCATGATCACCGCATCGATCATCTTCCCGAAATAGCCCGCCATCAGGCCCAGGGTTATCCCCAATACCAGGCTGCCTCCCAACATGGCCGTGACAGTGACTATCACGGTGGTGCGAAGCCCGTATATGATCCTGGTCAGGACGTCCCGGCCCAATCGGTCGGTTCCAAAGGGGTGGCTCAGGCTTGGCCTTTGTTTGACTTGAGACAGATCCTGGTCGTTGTAGCCGTACGGCGCAATCAGGGGGGAGAAGATTCCCGACCCGTACATGATCACGATGACCGTCATGCAGACAACAGCCACTTTCTTGCGCATCAGCCTGGCGATCGACAGGCCAAAATAGCTTTTTGACCTCCGGGTTGGGAGGGTGATGGCCTCCCGTGCCTCATCCCGCAACGTAATCGCCTCCCAGCCGGATGCGCGGATCCAGGAAAGGATATGTCAGGTCTATCAGCAAGTTGGCCAGCACGAAGAAGGTCGTGCCCAAGAGAGTCAGCGCCATGATGACCGGGTAATCCCTGGAGAATAGCGACTCAATAGCCAGAAGTCCCACCCCCGGGATCCCGAAGAAGCCTTCAACTATCACCGCGCCGCTGGCCAATCCCGCCAGGGAGAAACCCAGGGTGGTGATCACCGGTATCAGCGCGTTGCGCAATATATGCCTGCGCCGCACCGTAATCTCGGCTAACCCCTTGGCCCTGGCGGTGCGCACGAAATCTTGGGACACGACATCCAGGGTGCTTGCCCTGGTCAGGCGGGCCAGGATCGCCACGCCGGGTATTCCCATCACCATGGCAGGCAGAATGATCCTGGTATCAAAGAAACCTCCCCATCCGTGGGTGGGCAGAATATCAAGTTTCAAAGCGAAAATTATCAAAACGCCGGGGGCGGTAAGGAAAACTGGCATAGATTGACCGATCAACGTCGTCACCACGGTGGCGGTGTCCCACCAGGTGCCCTGCTTCAGGGCGGCAAACACACCCGCGGGTATGCCGAGGCTGATGGATAAGAGCAAGGCGGCCGAGGCCAGTTGGGCCGAAACCCACATTCTTTTCTGTAATAATTCCCCCACCGACCGGCCCCGGTATTTGAAGCTCTCCCCAAAATCGCCCTGGGACATATCGCTCAGGTAGCGGCCATATTGGGAAATGATGTTATCGTCCAACCCCTTTTGTTCCCGAATCCGCTGCACCACTTCTGGGTTGGAATACTGGCCTTGTAGTATCTCCACCGGATCGCCTGGGCCGAACCTGCCCAGGGCAAAGGTAACGAAAGTTACCATCAGCAACAAGAAAGGAGTCCAGATCAACCTGCGGGCGATGTATGTCCCCACGCTAGCCTCTCAAACTACCGGCGGATAGCTATCCGCCGTTGACTATCTATCGGTAAGGTATACGTACCGGAGCCTTGGTATCACCAAGGGTGTCTGGTAATAATCGTGAACGTTGGGTTTGACCAGGATATACCTTTCCCCGCTGTACCAAAGAGGCACCCAGGGAGCGTCCTTCAAGATTTTCCGCTCGGCCTGGTTGTAAAGCTCGTACCGGCGGGCCTCGTCAGTCTCGGTGCGGGCTTCCAACAAAAGGGCGTCAACTTCGGGGGAATCATAGTTGGTATGGTTGTTGCTGCTTTCGCTTTGGAATAGGATGTCCAAAAAGTTTTCCGGGTCCGGGTAATCGGCGATCCAGCCGATATCAAACATTTGGAAACGGCGTTTGTGCAGATCCTTGAGGAAGGTGGCAAACTCCGTGCGCTGAAAATCCACCCTTAGTCCAAGGTTTTTCTCCCACATCTGCAGCACCACTTCCATGTCCAGGGTAACCGCGGCGCCGAAGCTGCCGGAACTGGTCATGACGATGGGCGGAAGGTCCTCCAGATCGCCTCCATATTTTGACTCGGCCAGCAATCGCCGGGCCCGTTCTGGGTCAAATTCGTATCCGGTCAAGCCGGGATCATATCCGGGAAAGCCCGGCGGCAGAATACCTTTGGCGGGCACCACCTGATCCCCCAACACAATCGTGGCTATTTCCTGTTTATCAATGGCCAGATTCAGGGCTTGGCGGACTTTGGGGTCGTCCAGGGGTGGCTCGTTCACGTTCATGCCGATGTATTGGACGCTGAAGGACGGTGGGGCACGCTTCAAGTCGGCGTTGAGTGGGTTATTGGTGTCCAACAGCCGGTCCAGGTCCGCCAGGGTTACCCCAGCGAGGTGTATCTCATCGTTCTCATACATTAGCATTGCGGTGCCGCCGCTGAGAATCATTTCCACTTCCCCCAATTTAGGTGGGCCCAGATGATAATTCTCATTTCGAGCAAGCAGCAAAGTTTCGCCCACGTCGTACCGCTCCAGCTTGAATGGGCCGGTGCCGTTGGGCTGCCGGAACCAGTTCCTGGGGTTGGCCTCCACATTCTCCCGGTCAAGGACGAATCCGGTGGGGTAGGTGAGTTTGGCCAAGAAGTATGCCTTGGGAGCGTCGATGGTGATTTCCAAGGTATGGCCGTCAATCACTTTTAGACCGGAGATCGATTGGGCGTCGCCGTTGAACATCTCCTTGGCCCCTACGATATCGCCCAGGTATTGGTCTACCACCGGGGATTCGGTCAAGGGTCTGCTGGCGCGTTCCAAAGACCAGAGGACGTCTTCAGCCGTCACCGGCTTGCCGTTGTGAAAAACGGCGTCTTGCCGCAGATGGAAGGTGTACACCAGTTTATCAAGGCTGATGTCCCAACTTTCCGCCAGGTCCGGGACCAACTCCAAATTTTCGTCGATGGTCACCAGGCCGCCGTATAGTTCCACGATGATCTGGGCGGAAGTAGCGTCGGTGCTGATATGGGGATCCAGGGTGGGAGGATCGACGAACAGCCTCACCAACTTGCCTCCCCTGGGGGTTTGATCTTGTTCAGCACTCTGCCCCTGGGATTGGGCGTTCTCCGACTGGGCTGCGGGGACCGTCTCTGCATCCGGTTGCCCAGCCGTCTCAGGCTGGCCCGAGGCTGCGGTGGTGGCATCTGACGCGCCAGTGCAGGCCGCCAGCGAAGCCAAGCTAATCAAAATAAGACCAATGATCTTCAATGCCATGGCCAATCCACCTACCAAGTTACTATCTCAAAAGATGGTTCGACAAGCTCACCACGAACGGAGTGGGTTCTTTCTGCCCGTTCGTCCTGAGCTCCGACCCCAGGTCGCGAGTCTCGACAAAGTCGGACCTGTCGATGGATGGTCAATTTTGGATACACGGTTTGAGATATTTTCTAAACCGCCCGCCTTTAATTTGGTCCCTATTTGTCGTTCCAGAAACGGCGATTCGCGCTGAATCGCCTTTCGTCCGAAATCTACAATTTCTAAGCAACTATTCTAACCCACGGGGAAAGCCCGGATAACGGTGGCGCCCACCAAATGTTTGTAGAAGCTCCCGCCGGTCTCTTCTTGTCGGCAAGCTGCCTTTTTGCTAACATATCTGGGCACTCAGCGAAGGCGTATTTGCCGGCGCTGATGGGCGTGGCGAGCATAGCCAAGTGGTCTAAGGCGCCTGTCTGTGGCACAGGAGATCACGGGTTCGAATCCCGTTGCTCGCCCCATCCCCAGACACCCCGCCTGCTTGCGCCTGTAGCTCAACGGATAG
>MUCP01000042.1 GCA_002816875.1 SAR202 cluster bacterium Io17-Chloro-G2 | reverse complement strand
GCGCTGGCGCAAGCCGGTGTCCTCGTGGCCTTTGGGTCCGACGCTCCGGTGACCAGCCCCAATCCCTGGCCCGGCATCTATGGGGCGGTTACCCGCACAACCCGTTCCGGCGCAAAAGTCCCACCATCACAAGAGGACAATCAGGTAGCCGCCCAGCAAGTCTCAGTTGAAGAGGCATTGAAGATGTATACCGGGGCCGGCACCTGGTCCGAGGGAACCCAGGAACACAAAGGGTCCATAGAGACGGGGAAGCTGGCCGACCTGGTCTTACTCGATAAGGACCCCTTCGCGGTGGAGGCCCTGGCCCTGGTGGATATCCGGCCGGTGATGACCATCATCGGCGGCCGGGTCGTCTGGGAGAGGTGATCCGGGGCGGGCGCCGACTCCCCAATTTAAAATCAAAGGGTGATGCGGAATCTGGCATCTGTCATACTGTCACTGTCGTCACAACAACTCTTTCGCCGTGTTTCATCTGCGGTATGCCAATTTCTAATTGAGGTATCCCTGGCCCGTCAATCTGTCTTTAGGTACCGGGCTGGGCGCCATCGTCTTTCGTTGCTATCTGAATTGTTGGCATCGGATTCCCAGTCATAGTATTGTGGCCTAAGTGCGGGTAACACCAACCAGTGAGTCCTGGCCAGTGTGTCCTGGTTTCGGCAGCCGCCAAGTGGCAGGCAACAGTCGAACCCCGGTCTCCGTTCGCATTGGGTCTTTCTCAGGACGAGAATCATTAAAGGAGCGACAAACATGTACAAGAGTATCCTAGTGCCCCTGGACGGTTCCAAGCTGGCCGAGCAGGTGTTGCCTTACGTGTCTCTGCTAGCGAAGGCGCATCAAACGCCGATCCAACTCCTGCGGGTCTTCGATCCGGTAACCCACGAGTTGGCCGGCCAAGCCGGCGGCCAATATACAGACCGCCTTGCCACCGCGTTTAGGAATGATGCGACGACGTACCTGGGGCAGGTTGCCACTTCACTGCGGAGCACTGGGGTCGAAATATCCGTGGCCGCCCTTGAGGGCGACCCCGCTTCGCACATCATCAGCGAAGCGGAGCGGCATCCGGAGACATTGGTAGCCATGACCACCCACGGACGTTCCGGCGTGGGCCGTTGGGTCTTAGGCAGCATAACCGACAAGGTGTTGCACAGCACGACAAGTTTGATGTTGATCACGCGGGCTAAATCTGACGAGGAATTCTCGGCCGAAGTGAGCCTGGGCATGCTCATTGTTCCCTTGGACGGGTCCCTTCTGGCCGAGCAGTCCTTACCATATGTGGCTGCCTTGGCCCAACCCCTGGACGCCAAGGTTTCCCTGGTGCGGGTCACACCCTCGGTTGAAGAACTCATGGGCGCGATCTCAACCCAACAGATGGAAGTGACATTCGGCGCCGATCTGCCTTCACCTGAAGCCTTGGCCCAGGAAGGGGATGGGAACGCTAAGACCTACCTCGACCGGATCAAAGAGGGCCTGAATCAGCAAGGAGCAACTTCTGTAGATACACAGGTGTTGCATGGCACGCCGGCCGCCGCCATCGTAGACTTTGCCAGGGGAGCTTCCGACAATCTGACAGTGATTACCACCCACGGACGTTCAGGCCTGGGCCGCTGGCTTTTGGGCAGCGTAACCGACCGGGTGGTGCGCGACTCCGGCAACCCGGTGTTGGTCGTCCGGTCGAGTTAGCCCAGGGGGTTCGGTGGACATGCCGCCGCGCCCGGCGTTAACATCTTGGAACGTTTACCCCAGAACTTGAGATGAATCAGGGCTTCGTGGCCCCCACCCCCTCGCGTAACGACGCAGGCACTGCCACCCCGCAAAAAGGAGAACCCAAGGCAACATGCCACTGGTATCGGCCTCTGACTTGTCAGTAAGCTACGGCGCTGACCTGATCTTTGAAAATCTCAACCTGGACATCCACGAGAACGCCCGCATAGGCATCGTCGGCCCCAACGGAGGAGGAAAAACCTCGCTGCTTAGGGTCATCGTTAAAGAGCTTGAACCCGATGCCGGCCGGGTGCAATGGTCCCGGGGCCTTCAGGTGGGCTACGTGTCCCAGACCCCCACGCCATCGGACGGCGGCACGCTGAATGACGAGATCACTGCAGCATTCCACCGGCTGCTCTCTCTGGAGCAAGACTTGGAGGTCAGCGCCCTGGAGCTGGAGGGGGCGGGCAACGGCCAGCAACCGGAGGCGGAAGAGCGGTATGCCTCCCAGCTTAAGGAGTATGAGGCCCTGGGTGGGTATACCTACCAAAACGACATGGAAAGAATGGCGGATGCCCTGGGCTTAGGCTCGGAGGTGCTAGATACCCAATCATCGTGGGCCAGCGGGGGAGAAAGGACCCGTGCCGCTTTGGCCCGGGCCCTGTTGAGCCGGCCTGACCTTCTGGTGCTGGATGAGCCAACCAACCACCTTGACCTTAATGGAGTGGCCTGGCTGGAGGGATTTCTAGATAAGATCTCCTCCGCGGTGGTAGTGGTCTCCCACGACCGTTACTTCCTGGAGCGGATGGTCAACCAAGTCTGGGAATTGGACCACGGAAGGCTGGAAACCTACCCCGGCAAATACTCCGCCTATAGAGAAATGAGAGAGGAGCGGGTCCGCCGCCAACGGGTGGAATACCGGCAACAGCAGGAGTACATCGCCAAAGAAGAGGCGTTCATTCGCCGGTACCGCGCCGGGCAAAGGGCAATGCAAGCCCGGGGACGGGAGACGCGCCTGCAACGCCTGGAAAGGGTACACCGGCCGGAACAAGACACCGCGATCTCAATCGGCGGCCTTTCCGCGTCCCGCACCGGCCAGGTGGTCCTTAGCACCCATGGGCTGGAGGTGGGGTTTATAGAGGACGAGCCCCAAACCCGGTTGCTGTCACTCCCGGACCTGAAGTTGGAACGGGGTTCTCGCACCGCATTGATCGGCGACAACGGTGCGGGCAAGACAACCTTGATCAAGACCATTTTGGGCCTCACGCCTCCACTGGGCGGCTCGGTGGAACTGGGCCACAACGTTACGGTGGGCTACTACCGCCAGGGGCTTGAGGACCTTCCCGATGACTCCACTGTTCTGGACGCCCTCTTGGACGTAAAGAACATGGCCTTTGAAAAGGCGCGTTCCTACCTGGCGCGTTTTTTGTTTCAGGGAGAGGAGGTTTTCAAACAGGTGGGTTCCTGTAGCGGTGGCGAACGCAGCAGGCTGGCCCTGGCCTGTTTGATGATCACCGAGCCCAACCTGTTGATCCTGGACGAACCGACCACCCATTTCGACATCCCGAGCCGGGAAGCCCTGGAGCAGGTCCTGTTGGGATACGACGGGACCATTCTATTGGTGTCCCACGACCGCCATTTCGTCTCTCTGGTGGCCGAGGCATTGTGGGTGGTGGGTCATGGGACCGTTACGCTGTTCCGGGGCAAGTTCGCCGAGTGGGTTGAGTCCCAGTCCGAAGCGGCGAACCAACCCTCACGGCGGGAACCCTCGCGGCCTCCCCGGCGGGCAGCCAGCGATCTTGAACCATATAAAAACTCGGCAAAAAATCCCTCCCGGCCTAACCCGATGAGGGAGGAGTTGATGCTTCAGGCCATCGCAAAACTGGAAAGCCGGATGGCTGAAGTAGAGGGGCAGCTGGAGGCGGCATCCCAGGAACAAGACCTGGAGGCAGTAGGGAGGCTGGGCAAAGAATACGACGAAACCCAAGCCGAACTGGAGCAGAAGTTGAAGGAGTGGGGAGGTTAGGGGCAAGCGGGGCATGAACTTCAACCTCCCCGCTCTCTGAGCTTGTCGAAGGACGGGCGGCAAGGGAAGAGTTCGGCGACTTTTGAGGAATCCTCACGGTCAAGGGTTGTGGTTCGACAAGCTCACCATGAGCGGGTGTTGCCGGTATGGCTGCTTCCCCTTGACTGACCGCAGTGCTCACATAAGGGGTATGGTCGTCATGACCACTCGTCCTGAGCTTCGGCCGGAGGCTGCGGGCCGGACCGATGCAATTGGGGGCCCTGCCGGAGGGTAAAACCGGAGATTGTCCACGATTTCGGCCTAGCCAGGAACTCTAGTGGCTGCGCTCCCAGATATAGTCGGCCAGCACCATCAACGACCTGCGGGATTCGCAGTCGGGCAGGGATTCCAACGCCTGCCGGGCATCATTGCAATACCCTCTAATCACCCCGTAGCAATCATCTACTATGGTCGAATTATTGATCATCTCCAAGGCCCGGTTTACCTTCCCATCGGGCTCCCGGTCTTTGAACAGGTCCCCAATCGGATTATCGTCGGGATAACGCTCCATCAACATGATGGTGGGCAGGGTCATCACGCCCTGTAGCAGGTCGTTGCCCACGGGCTTTCCCAGGGCTTGGGAATCACCGCGAATGTCCAACAGGTCGTCGACCATCTGGTACGCCATCCCGATCTTGTAGGCGTAATCCCGCAGGGTTTGAACGTGGTCCTCGGGAGCGCCGCCCAACACCGCGCCGGTTTCGGCCGCCGTGCAAAACAGGGACGCCGTCTTTCGATAGATACGGTCGTGGTACACGTCTCTGGCCTGCTGGGCGTCAAATGCGTTGAAATATTCCACCAACTCACCGCTGGCCAGGTCCATTATGGTTTCTGAAAACCGGCGTATTACCCGTACATTACCTGTGTCGCATACAAATGTCGCCGCCGTGGCGAAGACGTAATCGCCAAATAGCACGGCAACGTGGGGCCCCCAAAGGTTGGTGACGGTGGCTTTCCCCCGGCGCATGTCCGAGTTGTCCACCGTGTCGTCATGGATCAACGTCGCCAGGTGGAGCAATTCCACGGCGCTGGCCATGATCACAGGATTTTCGGAGTCGCCGGGATAGATCCCCGCCGCAAGCAGAGTAACCGCCGGACGGATGCGCTTGCCACCCTTGGCCAGAACGTAGTCCAGCAAGGGTCCCAAGTAGGGAGCGTCGGTCCGAGATAGGTTGTTCAGCCTTTCTTCAACCTGGCCCAGCAGGGGTTGGATCGGGGCGTAGATGGACGCTGTTTGCTGGTCTAACCCTTCGGCCAACTCTCCCCCTAAACGGCCTCAGCGCCCAGGCGCTGGGATTCTTCATCCGCCACGGCGGCATCAAGCTTGACGTAAAGGGGGGCGGGACTTCGAAGAGGCCCGCCGGGCTTGATGGCATCGATCAATGCATCAAAGTCCCAAGATTCTTCTTCGATGCGCCCGTTAAAGCCCAGAAACCCGTGTAGCTGTTGGGCGCTGAAGGGCATGAACGGCGAAAGGATCAGCTTCAGGCAGTTGATCACCCTGATGGCAGTGAATAGCGTGGTGGCGGCTTCAGGCCGGTCGGTCTTGATGGACCGCCACGGCGCTTTGGTGTCTAGATACCGGTTGGCCGCCTGGGCCAGGGAGAAGGCGTGGCCGATGGCCGCCTTGAACCGGCAATCACTGATGTTCTGATCGACCGCGTCCATCGCCGACCGGGCCGTGTCGATCATCGCTTGGTCAACCTCGGTCATAGACCCCGGATCGGGCACCTGGCCGTCGAAGTTCTTGTAGGTGAAGGACAGGACTCGATTTACCAGGTTGCCGTAGGTGGCGACTAATTCATCGTTGTTCCGCCGGACGAATTCCGACCAGGAAAAATCAGCATCGCCGGATTCGGGCATGTTGATAGAAAGCAGGTAACGCAGCGGGTCCGGGTCGTAGCGGTCTAGATAATCTGGCACCCAGACCGCCCAGTTCTGGCTGGTGGAAAACTTTCTGTTCTCCAGGCTCAGAAACTCGTTAGCCGGAACGTCGTATGGGATGTTCAGCCCGCCGTAGGCCATCAAAATCGCCGGCCAGATTATCGTATGGAAGGGTATGTTGTCCTTTCCTATGAAGTAATAACCTTTGGTGGATTCGTCTTTCCAGAACTCTTCCCAAGCGTCGGGACGGCCGGAGTCTTTGGCCCATTCGATGGCGGCCGAAAGGTAGCCGATGACGGCCTCGAACCAAACGTAGATCCGTTTGTCCTCGTACCCTTCCACGGGCAGGTCAATCCCCCAATTCAGGTCCCGGGAGATGGCCCGGTCGTGTAGACCGTCCTCCAGAAACCGGCGAGTGAAATTCAGGACGTTGGGCCGCCAATGGCTCTGCTTGCGCACCCACTCCAAAAGCGGTTCTTGAAAGGCCGATAGTTTAAGGAAAAAGTGTTCCGATTCCCGGAACTCCGGGGTGGTCCCAGAAATTAAACACCGGGGTTGCAGCAGGTCTTGGGGGTCAAGGGTCCGGCCGCAATTCTCGCATTGGTCGCCCCTAGCCCGCTGGTCGCCGCAGTGGGGACAAACCCCCTCGACGTAACGGTCTGCCAAGAAGCGGCTGCAATCCGGGCAGTAGGCTAAAAGCATGTTGTCCGTGTAAATGTATCCCCGGTCCAACAGTGAACGGAATATCTTCTGAGCGACTTCCCGGTGGTTCCCGGTGCCGGTGGAGGTGAATAGATCGAAGGAGATACCCAGCCGCTCCCAACTGTCCAGGAATATACCATGGTAGCGGTCCACCACATCCTGGGGCGCGACGCCTTCCTGTTCGGCACGGACGGTTATGGGAGTACCATGGCTGTCGCTGCCCGAAACCATCAAAACCTGATTGCCCTTCAACCGGTGGTAACGGGCGAATATATCTGCTGGCAGATAGCAACCGGCCACGTGCCCCAAATGCAGTGGACCGTTGGCATAGGGCCAGGCGACGCCAATGAATATACGTTCTGCCAAAGGGAAACGTCCTAATATTAACTCTGGTAAAAAATCTAGTGAGAAATCCGGTAGGTCATATGGGATCTAGCTGTGATACGAATTACGTCAGGGGAGGATTTATCTTATCATAAACTACTTGCCCAATTTCCGGCATGGACTCGGACAATGGCCGGTTAGACCGGGAACGCATCATAATGAAACACAGGCGAAAATGCAGGTTATTTGGGGCAATGTCCTAGTTCTGCCCCTGGCCACCCGCAACCCGTCCTAAACCCCCGTCCACTTGATTGACAAGGTGTTGTAGCGACTGTTACTATCCAAAATTACATCGTTACGAAATCCGCGACGATGGGGAGTAGTAAGGGCACCCTGTCCTTAGAGAGCCGGCGTTTGGTGAAAGTCCGGTGGCAGACAGACCCAGAACTCGCCCCGGAGCGGCCCGCCTGAATAGACGAAGTAAGGTGGGGCGGTTGGCCCCGTTAAAAGCCATTGAGAAGTCCTGGATGGGCAAAGGGCGTTCCGGCTTGAATGAACTGGCCTAAACCGGGAAAGAAGGGTGGTACCGCGGGAAAACTCAGCCCGTCCCTTCAGGGGGCCGGGTTTTTTTATTTGCCGATTTGGTGAGCCGATATGGGAGATATGATGGAACTTACCGGCGCCGAAATAGTCTGTGAAAGCCTCTTAAAAGAAGGGGTAGATGTAATGTTTGGCTTGCCCGGTGGCGCGGTGCTTCCGCTGTACGGCGCTCTAGCCAAATACCCCGCCATTCGCCACGTTCTGGTACGCCACGAGCAGGCCGCAGTCATGGCCGCCGACGGATACGCGCGGACCTCTGGCAAGGTGGGTGTCTGTTCCGCAACATCAGGTCCCGGCGCAACCAACCTGGTAACTGGGATCGCGTCGGCGATGATGGACTCCATTCCCATCGTGGCCATCACCGGGCAGGTGCCCCGCGCCGCGATCGGCCGCGACGCGTTTCAAGAGACCGACGTCACGGGCATCACCTTGCCCATTACCAAGCACAACTATCTGGTGATGAACGTGGAGGACATAGCTCCCGCCATCAAAGAGGCCTTTCACATTGCCCGCACCGGACGGCCCGGCCCCGTGTTGGTGGACATACCCAAGGACGTTTTGCTGGATGAAAGGACGGAATTTGTCTGGCCGGACAAAGTACACCTTCCCGGATACAATCCACCTGGCGAAGCACCGCAGGAGCAGATCGACCGGGCTGCCGAATTGATAAACCAGGCGGAGCGGCCCGTTATACTCGCCGGCCACGGCGTTCTAATCTCCCGAGCCTATGACGAGCTTCGCCTATTGGCGGAAAAAGCCCAAATACCGGTCATCACAACCCTGCTGGGTATCAGTTCGCTGCCCACTGACCATTACCTGAACATAGGTATGCCGGGCATGCATGGTCATGCCTACGCCAGTTGGACCATAGACAAGGCAGACCTGCTGATCTCTTTGGGAATGCGTTTTGATGACCGTGTCACCGGAAGGGTCAAAGATTTCGCCCCGAACGCCAAGGTGGTGCACGTGGACATCGACGCTTCGGAGCTGAATAAGAATGTGAAGGCCGACGCTCCGGTATTGGGAGACCTCAAGGTGGTGCTAAACCAGCTGCTCCCCAAGGTGGAGACCAACGTCCACCTTGAGTGGATCAAGCATGTAGACACCTTAAGGGCAGAGCATCCCTTGAACGAGTTGCCGGACTCCCAAGAGTTACCTCCCCAGTACGTGTTGACCCAACTGGCGCGGGCCACCCGGGGCGAATCGATCGTGGTGACTGGCGTCGGCCAACACCAGATGTGGGCCGCCCAGTACTGTAACTTCCAGGAACCCAACACGTTGATAACTTCCGGCGGTCTGGGCTCCATGGGCTTCGAGGTCCCGGCAGCCTTGGGCGCCAAGATGGGCCGTCCCGATAAAACGGTTTGGTCGGTGGCGGGAGACGGCGGCTTCCAAATGACCTTATGCGACCTAGCAACCGCCGTTGAAAACAACATAGACGTTAAGTTCGCCATTCTCAACAACGGCGTCTTGGGCATGGTCCACCAGTGGCAAGAACTTTTCTACGAAAAGGACTACTTCTCCACGGTGTACAGCGGCAACCCCGACTTCGTAAAACTGGCCGAAGCCTACGGCATCGCCGGAATTCGCGTCAATAAAAGAGAGGAGGTTGAAGGAGCCATCCAGCAGGCGTTGGAGACTCCGGGACCGGTGATCGTGGACTTTGTCGTGAAACCGGACGAAAACGTCTACCCCATGATCCCTGCGGGGGAATCGGTCAACGAAATGCTGGAGCAACCTCCAGTTGAAACCAGTGGAGAGAAGGCGGTCTGAATGAGCACCAACAGCGACCTGCATACCATAGTGGCCCTGGTGGAAGACCGTCCCGGG
Organism: SAR202 cluster bacterium Io17-Chloro-G2; assembly: GCA_002816875.1. Taxonomy (GTDB): domain Bacteria; phylum Chloroflexota; class Dehalococcoidia; order Lucifugimonadales; family UBA3495; genus Io17-Chloro-G2. Next base: position 1,494 of record MUCP01000042.1, on the reverse strand, counting down.
GTTCTCACCCGCATCGCTAGCATGTTCCGTCGCAGGGGCTTCAACATCGCCAGCTTGGCGGTCGGCAAAAGCGAGCAGGCCGGCCTTTCGCGCATGACATTTGTGGTGGAAGGCGATGAGTACACGGTGAACCAGGTCACCAAGCAGTTGGACAAACTCATCGACGTGATCCGGGTCACCGATATCACAACCCAAGAGATCGTCGCCCGGGAGTTGGCGCTGATCAAAGTCCATGCCAACACGGCCAACCGGGGCGAAGTCATTCAAATCGTCCAACTTTTCCGGGCCAACATCGTGGACGTGGGCGCCCAGTCCGTGGTGATCGAGATAACCGGAGAAGAGGACAAGATCAACGCCCTGCACGACCTTCTGGAGCCCTTCGGCATCATCGAGATGCTACGCACGGGCCTGGTGGCCATGGTCAGGGGCCAGTCCGATGGGCGTACCAGCGACAGCGTGGGGTTGGAAGCCTACGGACAGTCATCGAATGGCCATGGCGGCCATAGCTCGGTAACTGAAGCTTCGCCAAACGCGGCGAAACAAGATTGACCAGTCTTCAAAACAAAGAGGAATTAGAGATATGGTAAACGTCTATTATGACGCCGACGCAAACCTGGAACTCCTGAAGGGCAAGACCGTCGGCATTGTCGGCTACGGCAGCCAGGGTCACGCCCATGCGCTGAACCTGCATGACAATGGGCAGAAAGTCATGGTGGGGCTCTATCCGGGCAGCAGCAGCCGGGCGGTGGCTACGGCCGCGGGTCTTGAAGTGGCCGACGTACCCGAGGTTGCGGCCAAGGCAGACATATTGATGGTGCTGATCCCAGACCACATCCAGGGTGGCATCTACCGGGAGCAGATCGCGCCTAATTTGAGATCCGGGAGCGCCTTGATGTTCGCCCACGGATTCAGCATCCACTACGGCGAGGTGACACCGCCTCCGGATGTGGACGTGATGATGATCGCCCCCAAGGCGCCGGGCCACCGAATGAGGGAACTGTTCCAGCAAGGCATCGGCGTACCTTGCCTTCTGGCGGTTCATCAGGACTCCACCGGCCACGCCAAAGAGATCGGCTTGGCTTACGCCAAGGGCGTCGGCGCGACCAACGCCGGCGTGTTGGAAACGACCTTCAAATTTGAGACTGAATCAGACCTGTTTGGAGAGCAGACCGTCCTATGCGGTGGGGTCACGGAGTTGGTCCGGGCCGCGTTCGACACACTGGTGGAGGGCGGATACCCCCCGGAGATCGCCTACTTCGAGTGCCTGCACGAACTTAAGATGATCGTGGACCTGATGTACCAGGGCGGGTTCTCATACATGCGCTTCTCCGTGAGCGACACCGCCGAATATGGCGACCTGACCCGGGGGCCCAGGGTGATTGACGAGCACGTAAGGGAAAACATGCGAAAGGTCCTGGCCGACATCCAAGACGGCAGCTTCGCCAAGGAGTGGATCGCCGAGAACGACGAAGGCCGCAAGCGCTTCTTGCCCCT